>DASPMW010000047.1:0-13312 GCA_035626855.1 Patescibacteria group bacterium | reverse complement strand
CGGCCGAGCCCTTTAGCCACCAGCCGCAGGCCTGCACCAGCGTTGTGGGTGGACATAACACCATCTCGAATTTTTCGGATTGCGCGTGCTTGAGCGCTTCAACCCGGGGCTGGCTGTCCGCCATCAATCCGTTCATCTTCCAGTTACCCACAATCAGTTTGGCGGCAGACATAATAAATACCCTCGAAAGTCGCGTTAAAGTCTTGACATTCTGGCTATAAAGCTGTGGATTATCAAGGAATTTTCGAGTTAACCGGAGAATATGACAGATGCTGAAGCAGATGCGGTCGGGCGCGCAGTCCGTGGTTTTGAAACTCTTCCTGTTCGGGCTGCTGCTGATGGCGATGCTGGGCCTGGCGGTGATCGACGTCCAGGGCATGTTCACCTCGGGTTTCAAAAGCAAGTCCGTCGCGACGATCGACGGCGACAAGCTGACCACTACCGAATTCGACCAGCTGTTGCAAACGGCGCTGCGCCGCCAGCAGATGCCGGCCGACCAGGCTTGGGCGACCGGCTATCCCGCGCAGTACCTGCAGAATGAAATCAACAGCCGCATGCTGTCGAAAAACGTCCGCGACCTTGGCCTGATCGTGAGCAACGAGGAAGCGGCGAAGCAGCTGAAGCGCATGCTCGAGCCGCTGACGGGCACGGGCATGGACAAGAAAGAGGCGCTGCAGGGCATGCTCTATAACATGGGCGTCAGCGAAGGCCAGCTGGTCGAGACCATGAAGGTGCAGATCGGCCTCGACACGCTCATGAAGGCGATCACCTCGGGCATCAAGGCGCCGCCGCAGATGGCGCAGGACGCCATCCGCTTCCGCGCTGAATCACGCCGCGGCGAATATTTCACCCTCACTGCCGAAGATGCCGGCGAACTCGAGGAGCCGGACGATAAGACGCTTGCCGATTACTACAAGAAAATCTCGAAGAACTTCGTGATCCCCGAGATGCGCACGATCGCCGTGCTGGTCGTCGACGCCAAATCGCTGGGCCTCGACGTCGAGCCGACTGAGGCAGATGCGAAGAAATGGTACGAAGATCATAAAGACAGTTACGCGATCGGCGAGCGCCGCGTGATCTCACAAATTGTCGTGCCGAAGCAGGAAGATGCCGACAAGCTTTACGCGCTGACGAAGACGGAGAAAGACCTGAAGAAACTCTCGACGGGC
This sequence comes from Patescibacteria group bacterium, assembly GCA_035626855.1. Lineage (GTDB taxonomy): Bacteria > Pseudomonadota > Alphaproteobacteria > Micavibrionales > UBA2020 > JAPWJZ01. The sequence goes on along the minus strand of DASPMW010000047.1, from coordinate 12,143 downwards.
GCTGGCAAGGGCATCTCAACTTTTGTGCGCTCGGGCGATTACACCGAACAGGAAGTGCCGACCGATCTTTCCGGCGCGTTCAAGGCGGAACCCGGCACCGTCCTGGAGCCCGTCAAGACGCCGCTCGGCTACCTGATCGCGAAGGTCGAGGAAGTGAAACCCCCGACGACGCGCAGCTTCGATGACGCGAAAGACGACATCCTGCGCGACCTCGCCAATGCGCAGGACAGCGCGACTGCGATGGACAAGAAAGCGAACGAGATCGAAGACCTGATCGCCGGAGGGAAATCGCTCGACGATATCGCGAAAGAACTGAACCTCAAGCTGACCGTTCTCGACAACGTCAAGGCAGCCGATGCTGCCACGGCGAAAATTCCGGGCGCCGAACAGGTCTTTGCCGAGGCCTTCCGCCTCGACAAAGGCGCGCCCAGCCAGCGCATCGATGCGCCGACCGGCGAGTTCATGATCGCGGAAGTGCGCGAGGTCACCCCCGAAGCTGAGCAGCCGCTCGAAAAGGTAAGGTCCGACGTCGTGAAAACCTGGCGTCAGGAGCAGCAGGGCACGCTGATCGACCAAGCGACGACGAAGATCCTTGACCGCCTTAAGCTCGGCGAAGACTTTGCGGCCGTGGCAAAAAGCCTCGGCAAGCAGGTACAGCGCACGAGCATGCTGAGCCGCGGCGAATACGCGCAGGCGCAGTCGATGCAGAAGGGCGTGTTCCCTGCCCTCTTCGCGCTCGACAAGGTTGGACAGGTGACTGCAGTCGGCGCAGGGCCGGAGGGCGCGACCATCCTCCGCCTCGCCGAGCGCCGCATCGACGCAACCAAAGAGGCGAAGAAGGAGGAGCTCGACAAGCTCGCCGCCATGCTCGATCACGCCGTGCAGAAGGACCTGCTGGAGCAATACCGCCTTGCGCTGATCCGTAAATACGACGTCGAAATCAATCACGCCGCGCTGGAAGAAATGCAGAAGGCGCGCAACGCGGCGGATGAAGGCGTTGATGGCCTTAATTAACAGGTGGTCCACTTGAGGAGCTTCACGTGACGACCCGGAAAAAGTGAAATAATTTCTGCGGGACAACGGGCTGGCAATTCTCCTTGACCGGGCCCAAGTCTTACATTATGGTAACCTCAACCTTGGGAGAGAACCCATGAGACTTCGATTGGTTGCCGCTGCAATTGCTTTCAACGCGCTCACCCTTCCGCTCTCGCCCGCATCCGCCCAGGAAGCGGCGGGGACGGAAAAAGGCGATGTCGCCCTGCTTGTTTCCGGCGCGTCGTATCACGTCGGGCAACGTACCTATCGGGATGAGAACGGCCAGAGCAGAAAGTGGAACGAGTTCAACCCGGGACTTGGGCTTGAGGTGCAATTAAGCCGGCATTTCTATCTGGCAGCCGGCGGCTACAAGAACAGCATCCACAAGCCGTCGCTCTATGCTGGTATTGGCGCGGAGACGGATAGCCGCCGGCGTTGGGGCCTTGGGGTGCAGGCTGGCCTGATCACTGGCTATGAAATTCCTGTCGTGCCATCGGCCATTCCTTACCTGCGCATCGGGCGTCAGGACAAGGCGAATGTAAAAATCAACGTCATCCCCCCCATCAAGGGGCTGACCCCGGCCGTTGCCGCGGTGCAGTTGCGCATCCCGATCGGTTAACCTCGTTTTCGCTGCGCGGATTCTTTCGTGTTGACATGCAACCATTTAGTTGCATATAATTAATCATGGCTACCGACGAAGACAAAGTGTTCAAGGCGCTTGCCGATGCCAGCCGCCGCAACCTGCTCGACAGGTTGCGGGAAAATGGCGGCCTGACGCTGACAGAACTCTGCGCGCAGCACGAAATGACGCGCCAGGCGGTGACCAAGCATCTTGCTTTGCTGGAGGCGGCAAACCTTGTCGTCACCAAGAAACAAGGGCGCGAAAAGCTGCACTACCTCAACCCGGTGCCCATCAGCGATATCTACATGCGCTGGATCGGCAGGTTCGAGCGGGAAAAGCTGCTGGCGCTCCATAACCTCAAAAAAGCCCTTGAAGGAGCCGACAAATGACCAATGCCAACGACCTTGTATACACCACCTATATCCGCACCACGCCCGAAAAGGTCTGGGCCGCGATTACCAACCCCGAATTTACGCAAGCATACTGGTCGAAGAAAAACGTCTCCGACTGGAAAACAGGTTCGGACTGGAACCACGTCGACCCAGATACAGGCGCGACGCTGGTGACCGGGAAAGTGCTTGAAAGCGCCCCGCCCCGCCGCCTCGTGCTCAGTTGGGCCTCGGCGCAGGATGCAGCCGATGAATCGCAGGTGACGTTCGAGATCGAGGCGGTCGGCGATATGGTGCGCCTGGAAGTCACTCATGCGAAGTTCTCGCAAGGCTCCGGCATGCGCGACAAGGTCAGCGGCGGCTGGCCCCGCGTGATTTCAAGCATGAAGACCTGGCTGGAAACCGGCATGCCCCTCGACACCTGGGCCGCGTATGGAACGAGCTGCCACGCCGCTGCGTAATCGCAAAAAGAAGAAGCCCGGATCTTTTCAGATCCGGGCTTCCGTTTTTCTCTGTAGGGAGAGAAAACTTATTCGCCGCGCAGCGTATCTTTCACGCCGCCGAGTGCGTTCTGGACTTTTCCGGCGAGTTTTTCGCCTTTGCCGTCCGCCTGCAGCTTTGCGTCGCCGGTCAGTTTGCCGGCTGCTTCTTTGACTGCGCCTTTGGCCTGATGGCCCGAGCCTTCGATACGATCGTTGTCCATGTGATAGCTCCTTTATTCCGGTGTTGAAAAGCGTCCCACAACTAACGCGCTTCCAGCGGCGTGGTTCCGGTTTTCGCTATTCCGCTGATTTTAATCGGTTATTTTCTGCTGCGACGCCGCAGTATGAATTTTTCCACGCTGGCAAGCGTCGATTTCAGGTGAATGTTGAATACCGGATCGGCGATCGCGTTCATCGTGCGGGACCGGAATTGTGAATCGAAAAAATACCCGACCTTTGTACGGCCGGGACCAGCATCTTCGAATGTCAGTCGCGCGCGCAGATACCTGAAAGGCCCCTCGACCGCAACGATATCGATTTCCTCATGCGCCTTGTCGGTGACGCGGCACTTATAGTTGAAGCCAATCGTGCCAAGCCCAATGCCGATTTCGGCCAGCGTTTCGTGACCTTCGCGCGCGAGGATGCGCGCGGCACGCACAAAGGGAATAAATTCCGGGTAATGCTCCATATCCATCAGCAGCCGGAACAGCTCTTTCCTGGGCACATCGATGATGCGCGTGTCGCTTACCTTTGGCATTTTGCCGCGAGTTCGCGCGCGACCTGCGCAAAGGCAGAATCCCAATCGCCCGGCGCAGGCTGCCGGATCAGGCGCATGGACCGGTACCAGGGTGTCTCTTCTCCCGTCATGCCGTAGAGCCAATAAGGCCGGTAATGCAGCAGGTTCCACACCGGCACGCCGAGGCTGCCGGCAAGATGCGCGACGGAACTGTCGGTCATTATCACGAGGTCGAGCTGTTTCAATGTGGCCGCGGTATCCGCGAAGTCTCCCATAAGCGGGCCAAGCGCGGGAATGATCGCGCCTGCGCCGGACGCTGCAAGCTGATCCTCGCCCGGGCCTTTCTGCAAGCTGAATAGCTGGATGCCGGGGGTGCCTGCAATTGCCAGGAACCGCTCGATCGTCACCGCGCGCTTGCGGTTCTCGGGGAATTCAGGATTGCCCGACCAGACGATGCCGACCTTCAGCCGACTTGCGGCGCTCTTTAAATGTGCGCCCGCAAGCGGCGGCGGGCCCGGCGCTGCAAACAGGTCGGGCACGGGCGGCACGGAGTCGAGCGTGGTGCCGAAAATCCCGGGCAGGCTCATAATCGGCGAATGGTAATGGAAGCGCTCGCCCAGTGGCCCGGCGCTGACGATGCGGTCCAGCCCCTGCACGCCGCTGAACAACCGGTGCAACGCGGGCCGGCAGCCAAACAGGACGCGGGCGCCCCGGGCCTTCAGGAGCGGAATATAACGGGCGCATAAAATCGTGTCGCCAAACCCCTGCTCCTCGCTGACAAGGATCGTCTTTCCAGACAGGTCTTCGCCGCGCCAACGCGGCGCGCCATACACAGGCTCCTTTTTATTGCGGCGTTTCCACCGCATGTCGAAATCGCCCCAACCCTCGGGAAAGCGGCCCATGCTGCGCAGGATGATGCCCCGCTCCCACGCCGCCTCGACATGGTCGGGCTGCATCTCGCAGCACTTCTGGATTTCTTCAAGCGCCCGGTCAAGCCGCCCGAACTCGCGCAAGGTGAAGGCATAGTTCAGGCGGATGTTGAAATCTCCGGGCGCGGCATTTAGCGCGGCTTCCTGCGCAGCGATCGCTTCGGGTCCGTGATCAAGCGCGGACAGGCAATTGCCGAGCGCGGACTTAAAGGTCGGCGACGCCGGCTCAAGCTCAACGGCGCGACGGGCGCAGGCCAGCGCAGATTCCAGTTTTTCGGACTTGCGCAGGGCGATGCCAAGATTATGCCAGAGTCCGGGCTCGCCCGCCGCGGCCGGCAGCAGGGATTCGAACAGGCCGATTGCTTCTTCAAACTGATGGTCGTTGAGCGCCGCCACGCCCCGCTGGAAAACATCGAGCGCGGATGTCACCGCAGCCACTGGTCAATACCGGGGCGCGCAAGCGCGGCCTTTGCCACGGCTTCACGCGCGGCCCTGCCGGCCGGCGCCGGGGTTTCCAGTTCCGCCGGGGAAAGGTTTTTCGGGGCTTCCGCGACAAGCGTTGCCGCCGGCGGGTCCGGCAGTTTCGGGCTGCGCAGGTCGATAACCTCGCTCAGCTTCACGAGCTCAAACCCTTTTCCCGCGAGCGTGGGGAGCCATTGTTCAAGCGCGGCCAGCGTCGCTTCCTTGGGATGTCCGATGGCGATCGCCGTTCCTGTCTGCCTCGCGATCGCCTCCGCCTGCGCAAGCGATTTCGCGACCGCTGCGGGCGAAATATCGTCGTCCAGAAAAACATCGCGGTGGGATGTTTGCAGGTTGTGCGCGCGGGCGACCTTCTCTGCGACGCTGCCCGGATCGGTCAGGCTGTCGAGGAAGAAGACCTTCTTCTCAGCCAGCGCCGACATCACGACGGCGAGCGCATCGGCGTTTTTGGTAAATTTGCTGCCCATGTGATTGTTGACGCCGACATAGCCATCGAAGGCCAACAGGCTTTTCTGCACGCGCGCGAGCAGCAGTAGCGGCGGCACGTCATCGCCAAGGTAATCCGGGCCGGGATCGGCTGTCTTGCGCTCGGGCTGCATCGGCATATGGACGATCAGCTCATGCCCTGCCTTCCGCGCGGCGGCCGCCTGGTCCTTAATATTCGGGCTGTAGGGCAGATAGGCGAGCGTGACGGCTGCGGGCAGCTTCACCGCGCGCGCCCCGTGGAGGTGGTCGAGGCCCATGTCATCGATCAGGATGGCGATCATCGGCTTGCGGCCTGCCATATGTTTGGCGGCGATCGGCTCGGGCGTGCGTGGCTTCTCGGCGCCCTTTTCAAGGGCCTCGTACTGGTACTTTCCGTCTTCCGATGAAACGTTCAGGCCGAGCGGCTTGTCGAGCGCTGGCAGCGCAACTTCTTCGCCCAGATGCTCGATATCAAACGGCGCAACAGGCGCGGCGGCCAGCACCGGCTCTGCCGGTGTGTCTTTTGCCAGCGCCGGCGCGGCGCCGAGCAAGGCGGCAAAACAAATGATGGAAAAAGCGTATTTCATGACCCCAGACCCGCATTCATATTCGCCGTTTTAAGGGGTGAATGCCAAGCCTAAAATACGCAGCGTCTGTGGCTGGTTATCACGAACCCCTTGACTTATCCCGTGAACTAAACTAGAACAAAAGAAGAATAGGTTTTTACCAAGGGGAATCAGATGCTGACCAAAAAACAACGCGACCTGCTCATATTTATCAACGATTACATCCAGAAGACCGGGTTGAGCCCGTCTTTCGAGGAAATGAAGCTCGGCCTCGACCTGAAATCCAAATCCGGCATCCACCGCCTGATCAATGCGCTTGTCGAGCGCGGTTTTCTCGAGCGCCTGCCCAACAAGGCGCGCGCCCTCGAGGTAAAGAAACTGCCGGAAAACGTGGTTTCCCTGCAGGCACAGCAGGCCGCCAATGCCGGAGGTGGCAGCCGCCGCGCCCCCGCAGGCGCCGGCAACCTGCGCCCTTCTTATGGCCATGCCATCGCGGGCGAGCTGGTGCAGCTCCCCATCCACGGCAAGATCGCGGCCGGCACGCCCATCGAGGCGGTGCGGCAGGAAGTCGACACGATTGGCGTTCCGATGAGCATGCTCGGCATGCAGCCCTGCTACGCCCTCTCGATCGAGGGGGATTCCATGATCAAGGCGGGCATCATGGACGGCGATATCGTGATTATCGAGAAATGCGACCGCGCGAATGACGGCGATATCGTCGTTGCGCTCGTGAATGAGGAAGAAGTGACGCTGAAGCGCCTCCGCCGCGAAGTCGGCCAGGTCGTGCTGATGCCCGAAAACGATGCCTACCAGCCCATCCGCCTGCCCCCGCAGGCCGTGCGCATCCAAGGGCGGTTGCGGAGCCTCTTCCGTAACTACTAATCACGGCGGGCTTGCCGCGCACCTGGATAGCGTTAGAAAATTTCACTGACCGCTTTACTTTCCGGGAGGACAGGGCGTATATTGCGCTGCGTCACGTTACGGAAAGACCTGCCATGAAAATCAAATTCCCCGTTATCGCCAAGACTGCCACCTATGGCGTCATGCACATGGTGATATCCTTCTTCACCGCCTGGTTTGTGACCGGGAATTTTTATGCAGCGCTGGGTATTTCTGCGCTCGAGCCATCGGTGCAGATCTTTGGCTACTTTATTCATGAAAAGGCTTGGCAGAAATGGGGCCGTAATCATCCCTCACAGGCGGCGCCCGACTGGAACGTCGGCGGCTGCGGCCATGTCCATGATATTGGCCGGCCTGATCACCATCATGGCCACGATCACAAGCACTAAACGGCCTTTCTCAAATCCGGCTATGAAGGCGGCGCAAGCTTGCGCGGTTTATCAAGCTGCGGCTTCAGATCATTGCGCAGTTGCTTGATTTCATTGGTAAGCTCTCCGAGCTGCAGAGAAACCTTCTGGAATGTTTCGAGAAGTGCGACATCCATCTTCAGCGCGCGCTCTGCCCGCTCGTTCAGTTTCTCAAGTTCGCGCTGGGAGGCTTTGGTATTGCTGCGCACATCGTCTATTTCGCTTTGCGACCACTCGGTCATGGCAGGCTCCCTTCGACATTGGTAATCCACCAGAATAATTACGTTATGTCAATGTCTATTGACGACCGGTCCAAGGCCGTCTGCCCCGGAAGTCCCGCGAACTGACGACCTTCACCCCACCCGTTTGCGACACATAAATGGCATGCGCGCCGTTCCGCCAGAGGTCCCACCGGTCCATCAATCGCGTCTGGCTGCGGCAGGCGTCCGCTTCCTCCTTGAACGGCTCCGTACTCAGAACCAGGGCGTAAGGCGCGCAGTTTTCCGGCAGCCCGGCCTTACCCGTTATGATCAAGATGCGCTGTCCCTTCACCGCCGCTTCGCAGGTCTCTCCGGCGCAGGATACGACCCTTCCTTCGCCTTCCCGCCAGAAATCGATGCCATGCCCCCCTTCTCGCTCTGTCCATTCGGTCCGGATAAATTTCTGTTTGGACTTGGAGGAAATCCATAAGACGCGATCCGGCGCGCGCACGGCAAAAAGGTCGACGCCGCTCGAGACAAGGATATCCGCGCGTGGCGTAAAGGGGATCAGGACGGCTGCGAAGGCAATGGGCAGAAATCCCAGATACCGCTTTTTGCCCTGCCATATAGCCAGCCACATGCCGCCGACCCCGAACAGGCCAAGCAGCGCCGCCGGCCAGGCATCCGCGTGCTGGGAAGCATGAGGCCAGGCGGCCACCGTTTCCGCGACATTCATGATAAGGCCAAGGCTTTGCTCCGTTACCCATAGCGGCCATTGCTCGAGGCCCAGCGGCATCAGTACGCAGGCAATCAGCCCGGCCGGAAATGTGATGAAGGAAGAAATCGGCACGGCGATGATATTTGCGATCATTCCCCCCGTCAGGGACATCGACGAGAAATGGTAAAGCGAGAATGGCGCCGTCGCGAGCCCGGCCACGAGCGTCGAGATGAAGCATCCAAGCAGGTAGAGAGCATAGCGACGATACCAGGGCGCATCGACGAGTTGTGCCGACCACCAATCGCGGGAAGACTCATACACGGCCACCAGCCCCGCCACCGCCGCGAAGGAAAGCTGGAAGCTCGCGCCCGCGAGGGATTCAGGCTCGAAGAGCAGGATGACAAGCGCGGAGAAGGCGACGATACGCAAAGTAAAGGGGTCACGATCGAGGATGATCGCGCCCATGATGACACAGACGGACAGAACTGCGCGTTGGGCTGGTACCGGGGCGCCGATCAGCAACATGTAGAACACAGCGACGGCAATCGCAGCCGCAGCGGCGATCTTCTTGATCGGCCAGCGCAGCGCGATGTAGGGAATGGCGGCGAGCAGCGCCCGCACCAGGAAAAAAGCGAAGCCACCGATCAGCAGGAAGTGCGACCCGGATATGGCGATCAGGTGCGCAATGCCGGACAGCCGCGTCACCTCCCAGGTTTTCTCGGGAATGCCGTCGTCGTCGCCGACCATGAAGGCGGTGATGAGCGCGGCATGTTCCTTATCCTTCACATCCGCTTCGATATGTTCGCGGATATAGCGCCGCATGTTCTCGAAAAGAAACCCGCTTTCGCCCTGTTCAATGATTTCCGCGTCGCCGAGCGCATAGCCGGTTGCGCCTAGACGCTTGAAAAAGGCGTGCCGCTGAAAATCGAATGCGCCCGGCAGCACGGGTGGTGACAGCGGCATCAGCACGCCGCGAACCGCGATGATATCGCCCGCGCGCGGCTTGAGCGGGTCGGTATTCTTGAGCTTGACGCGAATACGCTTCGGCAGGGTTTTCTGGCGGGCCTCGCCATCGCGGAGGTGAATATCCTCCAGCACCACGCGCCAGCCACGCTCGAGCGCGTTCGCCTCCACGACGCGGCCCTGCACGGTCACGCCATAGGCTTTCTTCTCCAGCACCGGGGCGGTCACGTTCCATGTGCGTATCTGCCCCGCCGTGAAGCCGAGAACAACGAGCAGCACCATGCCCCAGCACATCACAAAAAGGCGGTTGGCGTGGAACGGCGCCCAGATGGCGATCAGCATAAGCAAAGCCACTGGCCCCGCCAGCAATGGTGGCTCCAGCGGCAGGCTGAAATAGAAGGCGACGCCAAGTGCAACCGGCAGCGGTAGCCAGAGCGGCCAGCGGTCGCGCTCCTCCAGCAAGGCGTTGAGCATGTTGTCGAATTTCGGCGTCATAAGGGTGTTGAGTTTGGCATATTAAACCCATACAATCCATGCGCTTATACAGAGGTTTTAAATGTCTCAGATCGTCACACGTTTCGCCCCTTCACCTACCGGCTACCTGCATATCGGGGGGGCGCGCACGGCCTTGTTCAACTGGCTGTTCACGCGGCATTATGGCGGCAAATTCCTGCTGAGGATCGAGGATACTGACCGGGCCCGCTCGACCGAGGCCGCGGTTAAGGCAATCTTCAATGGCCTCAACTGGCTCGGCATTGAATTCGACGGCGAGCCGATCTTCCAGTTCGCGCGCATGGATCGCCATGCTGAAGTGGCGCATGAACTCATCAAGCGCGGCAAGGCATATCTCGACTATACGACCCCGGCCGAGTTGGAAGAGCTGCGCAAAGAGCATGGCGAGCACACGGCGCTTGGCCCCATCCTGCGCAAACGCGCGGAGGCGGGCGCGCCTTCCGCCGATGCAAAACCGGCCGTGCGCATCAAAGCGCCCGCGCAGCAGAACAGCGAAATGGTTATCCAGGATTCCGTCCAGGGCGAAGTGAAAGTGCCCTATACGCAGTTGGACGACATGATCCTGCTGCGCTCTGACGGCACGCCGACCTATATGCTCTCAGTCGTTGTGGACGATCATGACATGGGCATCACGCATATCATCCGCGGCGATGACCACCTGACCAATGCCTTCCGCCAGCGCATGATTTATGATGCGATGGAGTGGAGTGTGCCGGATTTCTCGCATATTCCGCTGATCCACGGCCCCGACGGCGCGAAACTGTCGAAGCGCCATGGCGCGCTCGCGGTCGAGGCCTATGCCGATATGGGCTATTTGCCCGAAGCGATGCGCAATTACCTGCTGCGTCTCGGCTGGGGTCATGGCGACACGGAGATCATCACGAGCGAAGACGCGATGAAGATTTTCGAGCTCCGCGATATCGGTCAATCGCCGAGCCGCATGGATTTTGCCAAGCTTGCGAATGTGAACGCGCATTACCTGCGCGCGGCGGATGATGATCGCCTCATGACGCTGCTGGTGCCCTTCATCGAAAAAGAACTGGGCTCGAAACCCGATGAAGTGGGGCTGCAAAGGCTGAAGCATGGGTTGAAGGACCTGAAGGAGCGCGCCCAGACGCTGATCGACCTCGCCAAGGCCGGCTTGTTCTATCTGCGCCAACGCCCGCTGCCGTTGACCGACGATGCGGCAAAGGTCCTGGACCAGCCAACGCGCGCCCTCATCGGCGAAATGAAACAGGCACTGACCGCGCTTGGCGATTTCAAGCACGAGCAGATCGAAAGCGCGCTCAAGGAGTTTTCCGCGAAGAAAGACCTGAAGCTCGGCAAGGTCGCGATGCCGCTGCGCGCGGCCATTACCGGCACAACAAACAGCCCCTCGGTCTTCCATGTTGCTGAAATCCTTGGCAAAGAAGAAACTTTGGCGCGCCTGTCGGATGTGGCCTGATTGGGGCTATTCGATTGACATAACTGGATTCTCGGTATATGTTCGCGGCAGTTTTAAAAAGGACTGCACATGAGCGAATACCTCGTCCGTAATATCTCGCTGCTCGACAAATCGATGCGCAACGTCCTGCAGGCCGCGGCGCTGGTCAGCCCGCTCGCAGGCGCCGCCTTCGGGATCATTGGTCCCTATGGCCTTGCCGGGGCCCTGTCCGGGCTGTGGGCAGCACCCGCGGTCGCTCTTGCGGTGCTCGGGAGTTATCACCTCGTCACGACCGGCGGCAGTGACTTTGCCAGGATGTCCAGGATCGTTCGTGAAGAAGGGCTGTTCAAGGGCCTGCTGAACCCTGTGCGCATCGCCAATTTTGCTATCGGCGCGCTGAAAACCGGCTATCGCAGCCTCATCACCGTGCTGCCCGCGGGCGCGGCGGCCATCGCCACTTCACTTGGCGCATCGCTTAGCGCGCCGGGCGTACTTTTCGCGCATGCGACGACGGCCGCTACGGTGCTCAACCCCCTGTTCCTTGTGCCGGCATTGCTGGGCGGCGCGGCACTGTTCGTTACGGGTGCAACGGTTGGCAGCATGATCGCCGAACGGCTTGCGGCCCATCACGTCACGCCGCTCTTCTCGCCCCTCGAAGGCGCGACGAAGGGCGAGCGGCTCCAGTCTTTCCTTGGCCGTATCCTCTCATATCACAAGGACGGCGAGGCCCCGCTCGAAAAACGCCATCCCCTGTCCTTCGCAGCGATCGCGGTTGGAACGATCGGCGGCGGCATCGCTGCCGCTGCGTTCGGCTGGGCGATCCTGCCTGCCGCGCTGATCGGCAGCTGGGTCGGCGGCGCCGTGACGCTGCCGCTGCAGGATGCGACGGTGCATCAGGACCGGGAAAAACACCGCAAGGTCGTGGCCACTGCCTCCAGCCAGCCGCGACAGCAGGCGCCGGCGCCGAAAAACCCGGAGCCGTTCGCAAAACCGAAACTGGCCGATCTGTTTGGCCCGGGCCACAAAGCAGGGGCGACTCCCGCGCCACAGACTCCATCAGCGCAACCGCAGTCCAAGCCGCCTGTCCCTTAAAGCCAGCTTGTTGTAACGGCTGATCATCTGCCACGCCGCTTGCAGCGGGCGCGGCTTCAGGATTACCATAGAAGAAGCAGGTTTTTTCTGCGCAGGGACAGGCACCTGCGCCCGTGGAATAGCCGGATTTAGACTTGCCCCGCTTTAACTGCTAGAATTCACGACGAATGCTCCCGGAACTTATGAGAGGTTGACCATGGCGACCGACGGACCACACGATCAT
>DASPMW010000046.1:0-41797 GCA_035626855.1 Patescibacteria group bacterium | reverse complement strand
TAGTCGCGGTATTCAGCCGCGAGGCGCTTGGTGAAGGGCGAACCTGTCGCTTCCGCCTTGTTCAGCGCCTGAACGGTCGAGTTGCTGCTGGCGCCTGTGCAGGCCGCAACGACCAGTACCATCATCAAGGCGCAAAGCCTGGTAACCATCTTCATTAGAACTACTCCTCGAGGTATAAAAATTTCAGACAGCCAACACCTGCTTTCGTATTGTTATCAAGCGGATGGCAGGCCAAGTCCTTCTACTTATCGCGGTAAGGGCATGTTTGTAAAGAGGTTTTCAGGACACAACCGGGGATTCTTTCCCTTCACATAAAATCCAGCCTCTTGGCAAAGCGCGCGGAAATGCCTTATATATGCGCTTATGCGGGTGTAGCTCAGTGGTAGAGCGTCAGCTTCCCAAGCTGAATGTCGCGGGTTCAAATCCCGTCGCCCGCTCCAATTTTCCAAAATCCTGCCGTGATTTTTACTGTTTTCCCGCGCGTTTCGGACTAACTTTATATGGGTTTTTAGAGTTCAGCGGGGATCAGCATGGCATTAGTCGAAGGCACCAATGGCGTCGACACGCTCGACGGCACGGTGGGCAATGACACGATCAAGGGCTTCAACGCCGACGACACGCTGAACGGGCTGGATGGCGACGACATCCTCGAGGGCGGTTCGGGCAACGATGTGCTGAACGCCGGCATCGGCGACGACGTGCTGCTGGGCGGCATCGGGCTCGATACGCTCGCAGGCGGCACGGGCAATAACCGCCTCGACGGCGGCGCCGGCATCGACAGCATGACCGGCGGCGCGGGCAACGATATCTATGTCGTCGATCACGCGGCCGACCTCGTCATTGAAAACGCGGGCGAGGGCACCGACCTTGCCGAAGCCTCCGTGTCCTACATCCTTGCGGCCGAAGTTGAAAACCTGACGCTGACCGGCAAGGGCGGCATTTCCGGCACGGGCAACGCGCTTGGCAACACCATTACCGGCAACACCGGCGGCAACAGGCTGTTCGGCCTCGGCGGCGCGGATACGCTCGACGGCGGCTTCGGCGCGGACCAGATGTCGGGCGGCGTCGGCGACGATGTCTATATCGTCGATAACAAGGGCGACAAAATCACCGAGCTCGCGGGCGAGGGCGCGGATACAGTCCAGAGCTTTATCACCTATAAAATTTCGGGCGGGATCGAAAGCCTCGTGCTGGCGGGCGCCTCGGCCACCAGCGGCACCGGGAACGATCTCGACAATACCATTACGGGGAACTTCCAGGACAATACGCTCGACGGCGGCATTGGCGCGGACACGCTGCAGGGCGGGTTCGGCAATGATACCTATATCGTCGAAAACGCGGGCGACAGCGTCGTGGATGCGGGCGGCACGGAAACCGTGCGCGCATCGGTCACCTATGCTCTCGCAACTGCCACGGTTGGTGTAGAAAACCTTGTCCTGACCGGCACCGCCGCGATTGACGGCACGGGAACGGGGTCCGCGAATACCCTCACCGGCAACACCGCCGCCAACACGCTCGACGGCGCGGGCGGCGCGGATACGCTCGACGGCGGCAAGGGCGCGGATCTGCTCATCGGCGGCACTGGCGCGGATACCTTCATCGTCGACAGCAGCGCTGACGCCATCAGCGAAAACGCGGGCGAAGGGATCGACACCATCCTGTCTTCCGTCACCTTCGACATGGCGCTGAACGGGGCGGAGGTGGAAATCCTCACCCTGACCGGCGCGGCGGCGGCGAACGCCACCGGCAACGATCTCGACAACACGCTCACCGGCAACAAGGGCAGGAATACGCTCGATGGCGGCCTTGGCGCCGATACGCTGGATGGCGGCCTCGGCAGCGACCTGCTGCGCGGCGGCGCGGGCGATGATGTCTATATCGTCAATGCTGCGGCCGGCAAAACCATCACCGAACTCTCCGGCGAGGGCATCGACGAAGTGCGCGCGAGCGTCACCTTCACGCTCGGCGCGGAGGTGGAAGACCTCGTCCTGACAGGCGGCGGGAACACCAACGGCACTGGCAACACGCTCGACAATACGCTGACCGGCAATGCCGGCAACAACACGCTCGACGGCATGGCAGGTGCGGATGTCATGATCGGCGGCGGCGGCAACGACGTGTTTATCGTCGACGACGCGGGCGACGAAGTGACCGGGCCCGGCACGATCTATTCAAGTGTCGACTGGGACCTGACCGTCAACACGACCAACGCCTTTAACCTCGTGCTGACTGGCGCGGCCGTGAGCGGCACCGGCAATGCCGGCGCCAACACAATCACCGGCACCGCGGCCGCGAATGTCCTCGCGGGCGGCGCGGGCAACGACGTGTTTTTCATCGACGCGCTCGACACCGTCGATGGCGGCGCCAACAGCGACACCGTCGTCGTCGGCTTTACCGCTGCCGTCACCGACTGGACGAGCATCGAAAACATCACGCTGTCGGGCTCCGGCGCCTTCAACGCGACCGGCGACGGCAACGACAACACGCTCATCGGCAATAGCGGCCGGAACACGCTCGACGGCGGGCTCGGCGACGACACCTACGGCATCACCAATGGCGACGTGATAATCGACGCGGGCGGCACCGACACCGTGCGCGCGGGCTTCAGCTACACTCTGCTCGCCGGTTTCGAAAACCTCGCGCTGACCGGAACGGGCCGCATCAACGGCACCGGCAATGCCGGCGTCAACACCATCACCGGCAACAGCGGCGACAACACGCTGAACGGCGCGGGCGGGCTCGACAGCCTGATCGGCGGGCTTGGCAACGATACCTATATCCTCGGCAATGCCGGCGTCAGCATCACCGAAAACGCAGGGGAAGGCACCGACACCGTGCGCTCCGACCTCGCCTACGGCCTCGGCGCGGATGTTGAAAATCTTGTGCTCACCGGCACAGGCGATATCGACGGCGCGGGCAACGTGCTGAACAACACGCTCACCGGCAACAACGGCGACAACACGCTTGACGGACAAGGCGGCGCAGATGTCATGGCGGGCGGCGCGGGCGACGACGTGTTCCTCGTCGACGACACCGCCGATATCGCGACCGACACGCAGGGTCGCGACACGGCGATCGCGACCGATGTCGACTACACGCTCGGCAAGGGAGTCGAGATTCTCACCCTCGTCAGCGTCGGCGTCATGGATATCAACGGCACCGGCAACGATCAGGTCAATACGCTGACCGGCACCGACGGCGCGAACACCCTCGACGGCGGCAAGGGGCTCGACACCATGATCGGCGGCCTTGGCGACGACACCTATTTCGTTGACCAGTCGAACGAGATCGCGCTCGAAAACATCGGAGAAGGCACCGACACGGTCATCGCCTCCGTCAACTACACGCTTTCCCACGACGTTGAAAACCTCATCATGACCGGCATCGTAACACTGACCGGCAACGGCAACGCGCTCGATAACGACATCACCGGCAGCGGCGTCGTCAGCCGCCTTAACGGCCGCGACGGCGACGACACGCTGCACGGCATGGGTGGCGACGATATCCTGTCCGGCGATCTCGGCGGCGATACGCTCTCGGGCGACAGCGGGCTCGACACGCTGACGGGCGGGGAGGGCGCCGATTACTTCAAGTTCGACGAAACAACGGCGTTTGACGCGGTCGACATCATCAAGGATTACAGCCTCGCGCAGGGCGACGTGATTGATGTCGTCGATGTCCTGGCGGGGCATTACGACCCGCTCGTTGATGACTACAACGATTTCGTGCAGTTCGTGCGCGTCGAGGGCAAGGACGTCGTGCAGGTCGATCTCGACGGCACCGGCACCGGCAGCGAATGGACGACCATCGCGCAGCTACAGGGCGTCCATGCCGTCATCGGCGAAACGGTCGTGCAGTTCCTCGTCCCGACCTAACCGCCCATGCCCGGCACCTTTTACCTGATCCGCCACGGCGAGAGCGCATCGAACGCGGGCGAGAAAACAACCGACGCCGGCTCGACCACGCTCACCGAACGCGGCTGGCAGGCCGCCCGAGCGAATGCAGCGACGTTTCCGCACAAACCCGATCGCGTCATCACCTCGCGCTATATCCGCACCGCGCAGACCGCCGAGCCCTTCCTCGCGCGCTTTCAGGGCGTTCCGGTGGAGGAATGGGACATCCACGAATTCACCTATATGTCGGCCGAGAAATATGCGGGCACCACGACGCATGACCGCCGCCCGCATATCGACGTCTACTGGAAAAAAGGCGATCCCCATTTCGCGGACGGCGACGCCGAAAGCTTCGCGCAATTCGCCGCTCGCTGCCACGCCGCCATCGCCCGCATGGCGCAAAGCGAGGGCATCACCGTCGCCTTCACCCACGGCCACATGATCCGCGGCATCCTCCACGCGCTGCGGGGAAATTTCGACGCCATCACGCCCGCCGCCATGGAAACCTTCTGGCGCGACCACCACGCCAACCCGATCGCCAACTGCGCGCGGTTTGTGTTTGATGTTCCGGGCGACGGCCGCGTGATTTATTGCGAACGGCAGGAATGCCAGCCTGACGACCAAAACCCCCAAGTCGATTGAATGATTGGGAAGTTTCCAGCCGGTTTGACATAAGTTAATAGCGGCTATATCCTGCTGTCACGCCGGCAGATCCCGCCTGCGGCTCGCAATTGAAGGAGAGGCAGTCATGGCTTTCGGACGCGATTATTCGGACAGCAACGCATATTTCATCGCCGGCGGTAAAACGCTCGCCCTCATCCAGAAATACGAATACGAGCGCGAGAATGCGGTGGAGATCATCAAGGGCATCGCGCAGGAATACGGCGCTGCGCGCGCCGACAGTAACAGCGAAGGCGCATTTTTCACCTTCAACGCTCCCGTCAATCATCCGCTCTTCGGCGATGCCAGGCCGCTCGGGAAGAACGGCGTGGCAGGCTGGATCTATAAAGTCCAGGACACGGAAGAGGGCCGCGCACTGACCGCGCGCCTGGCGGAAATTCCCGATTTCGACCTGACCCATACCCAGTTCGCCAAGCGCCTGACCGGCCGCGAGCAGACCGACACCAACCCCGACCACCTGAGAAACCCCGAAGGTTACGGCGGCGCCTCCGACCGCCGCGAAACCGCCGCGAGCTTCCAGAAATACGGCGACACCTATGTCGTCAGCGTGCCGCGCGTGATGCGCGGCATCTTCAACGAAGCCGCAGCCAAGCTGTCGGCGGAAAACCACGTGCCGATGGCAGCGGGCTACACCTACGAATGGTTCACCCCGCCCGACAGCGTGCAGATCCCGTATTCAAAAGTCGTCGAGCTGCGCGAAAAAGCCCAAGGCGACCAACTCGCCCCCCGCACCGTCACGCGACCGATCGCGGCGTTTTCTGAGAGGAAACGGTAGACTTCTAGGGCATATTGGCCCTTCGTATTGTATCTCTTAGTTAAGAATAATATTCTGGCTGCGGCTCCAATGCCCCCATGCCTTAGAAACACCCCTTTTCGTGATGGTTAGGGCAAATTAATTTGGGTCTACCGCTTGCCCCGCATCCTATGCTCTAATTACGTTTTTAGCCGCTTATGAACAGGTCATCATGGTTTTGGTACCCCCCTCCAAGATATCCGAACGTGAATCCAACGAGTCTAGTCCCTATCGCATACAATGCGCGATGGTATTATTCGCACTCGAGGAGGCATTGGGTGCATTCGTTGTGCAAGCTGCGCCACAACCTGAGGACTTACCGCCGGCAATGCGGGCTGAAATCGAGAAGCGTATTAACGGAGCTGGATTTGTACCAGTAACGCAAATTGTTCAGGAGACATATATCAAGGAGGTGATCGACCTTGCGGTAAATATCTCCAAAGCTCGTTTTGAAAAGGACGCGTTGAAACGGTTAAAGGATTTGGTTGAGATCCTAGATACCTTTGAAGTGCGGAATCATGTCTGTCATCCTAATCGCGCCTTCCCTGCTTTTTTTTGGTATCGCATGGCCGCCCTTGCAACTGATCCATGTATAGAACAGCTACGTTTGAGAAAGGTTACCGATGCTGTACATTGTGCTGTTGAAGGGAGGCTAACGCCTCCGCCAGAAGGATGGCTACAGCAGCAGCCTTGGCTGATTCCCAACAACTTGCCTACCACCTTCGATCACCAATTGACTGGTTTGATTGCCCGCAACGCGGAAGCCGCGGATCTCAGGAAACGGCTGCGGAACGCCCGTAATTCGCTCATAGCAATAGTGGGCCCCGGAGGTACAGGTAAGACGGCTCTATGCTTAGAAGTATTGCGTGATTGCGTACATGACGTCCAAACTCTGGAATGGGCAGATCAAATCGTTTACGTCACGGCAAAAACAGAGCATCTCACTAGTAGAGGAGTAGAAGCAATTGCGGATCCCATTGCTTCTTTAAGCTCTGTCAAGAGTGCCATTTCTGGAGCATTGTACGGTTATGACCCAAGCGCCGAGGACATTCAAATTGTCGATTTCGAACAAGCGTGCAGAGAGATGCATGAAAGGCGAATACTTCTCTGTGTGGATAATTTAGAGACTATTTTACGAACGCATCCGCAGGAGTTCGAAGAGTTCTCCCAGACTTTACCCGAAAAATGGCGAGTTGTGGTGACTAGTAGGGTCAGTGTGGACGGGGCTACTGTACTTTCGTTAGGGCCCATCGGACAAGATGGGGCCAATAAGTTAGTCAGGGACTACAGCTCACTCCGAGGAACTGGGAGACTTGAAGAAGCCCAAATACAACGTTTGACGGAGGTGACAGACCGAAATCCCTTAGCCATTCGACTAGTGATTGATGCATATGCCGCAGGTATAGAGCTTGCAAAAGCATTAGCTCAAACTCGTGATCGCATCGTGGACTTTTCTTATACTTCCTTATTGGATCATTTGCCGCCGAACTCGATTAAAATATTAGAATGTCTCTTTGGGTCAAGCGGGCCTCTTTCTCGTGGTCAAATTGGGCATTTGCTTGAAATTAATCCAGACGAAGTTGCGGAGGCCATAAACAGCCTATTGCGAACTAGTTTAGTGACGCGTGAGACTGGGAATTCAACCGAACGATATGCTCTTAGCTCCTCGGTACGCGACTTGTTAATCAGGACTCCTAGAGATCCTGAAATACGAAAACGTGTATATAGTCGTCTGCAAGACCAACATCGAATGCTCCAAGAGTTAGAACAGCGGGGTACTCGGGACTGTTTGAGCGATACGTTCGTGGCAGGTGACACCGCTGACCATATTCGTGCAGCGCTCGTGAAAATCAGACCTAGTCTATTGGGGCGTACGTCGAGATCTGAACAGCTGAGTTCACTTGCGGATGTTCGGCGAGCACTAGAGTTCGATCCTTCCTCATCAGTTTTACATCGTTGCGAGGGGATCTTGCTGGAGTTACTGGGGGATCGCTACGGGGCGCTGGAAGCCTTTGGCCGCGCAGTTTCCGGACCGTTCCCAGACAGTTGCGCGCGATTGCGTTTAGCCGAGGTGCTAAAGGAAGAGAAGGATTACAATGCAGCCATAAATCAGGCTCGCCCATTGGTTGAAGCGACATTGCTGACAGATATAGATATCTCAATAGCCAATAAGGCTCGTCTCATAAAGGCCTATTGGCTGCCAATCCTTTGGCTTGGAATGCATGACAAGGTATTGGAGGAGACAGCGAGTTGGCGCGAGATGCAAGACCTGCGTCCTTCTTACGTCGCTTTAAGAGTATCTGCACTCAGAAAAATATTTGAAACTGAGACCTTACAGTCAGTGCTTGCCGATACAGTTCATGATCTTGTTTCTACTTTAAAAGAGTCTTTCCGAGTGGATGGCTATGTATCGCTTGTTGTGCACGAGACCTTTAAAACGCTTGAGGAGTTGGAGGATTTAACGAGAAAGAAATTATTAAGTAGTGACGCGTTACGCGATATTGCAAATTTATTGGACCAGCATTTGGTAGAGATGTGTGCGGTGTCGAGAGATAACAGCATCACTGATAAGAACGTAGTCGCATTGATCGAAAACTTCAGAAACGCGTACTTAGAAAATAACCCACTACGAGCACAGCGGTGGGAAGCAATAGTTAGACCGGAGGGCCTACACGATAAGCTTAAGAAGGCTGGATATGAGCCGGCAAACGTCACTTATAAAGCTGATCACGGAAACCATGTTTTCGCAAGGTCAATAGATGGTTCAAGAGACTTTTTTGTACGCGTATCAGCAACCGAATTGACCTCAGCAGAATTTCAGGGTTTGAAACTAGGACAAACGCTTCTTGTGTTGCCCAGTGGTGATCCTCCAGAAAACGGTAGAGCATGGCCTGCTAAACACGCTATGGTGAGTTAAAATTGTGAAACCACCGTATTAAAATAATCTTGACTCCCGCCCTATGAAAACACTATGGTGCGGCCTATCTGTAATGGGCGGAATAATTCTGCAGCGGGGTGCAACATCCCGAAATCTCCATAAAAATCAATAACAAAGGGAGACTACAATTTGACACAGCTCCAGGGCAAAAAAATCATGATCCTCGTCGCCAACGGCGTGGATGAGTCGGTAATGTCGGTTGTCATGCGCGAAATGACGAAATCCGGTGCGGTCGTGAAAACTGTCGGCACGGAAACCGGCCTCGTCAACAGCTGGAACGACAACGCCTGGGGCCTCTACTTCCCCGTCGACATGCCGATCAGCCAGACGCTCGGCGCGGATTTCGACTGCCTCATGGTTCTGTCCGGCACGCGCTGCGTCCAGAAACTTTCGACCAACGCGCATTCCGAGCGCATCATCACGAGCTTCATCATGTCCGGCAAGCCGATGGCATTCATCGGCAACGCGGTCGAGCTGCTCGCGAAAATCAACCTCGCTTCCGGCTGGAACGTCGCGGGCCCCGAAGCCTCGCAGGCGGTCATGACCGCGGCGGGCGCGACCTGGGCGGGCAATGGCCCGACCGTGCACAACGCGCTGCTGACCGGCGAAGGCGCGAACGTGATCGAGTTCCTGAACGACATGACCGCGCATTTCAACAACGGCGCCGTCGAGATCAAGGCCGCCGCGTAAATGAAAAACGAAGTCACCACAGCAGTCGAAGAGATCAGAGCGTCCCTCGACCTGCTGAGGAGGCATCTTTGACTGGGATCGCGCGGTCCACAGGCTCAACGAATTAAACGCCCTCGCTGAAGACCCGGAGCTCTGGACCAACCAGGACCGGGCGCAGAAAATTTTGCGCGAGCGCACAAGGCTCGACACGCAGATCGGCGCCGTGCGCGCGATCGAGACCAATCTTTCCGACCAGCTTGAAATGATCGAGATGGCGGAGGCGGAGGGTGATGAATCGCTCGTCGCCGACGCGGAAAAATCCCTCTACGAAATAAAGCAGGAAGTCGCGCGGCGCGAAATGGCGAGCCTTCTGTCCGGCGAGCTCGACGGCAACGACGCCTACCTGCAGATCAATGCGGGCGCGGGCGGGACGGAGGCGCAGGACTGGGCCGGCATCGTGCTCCGCATGTATTCGCGCTGGGCCGAAAAGCGAGGCTTCAAGATTTCGCTCATGGACCGCCAGGACGGCGAGGTGGCGGGCATCAAATCCGCGACGCTCGAGGTTCTGGGCGAGGCGGCGTATGGCTGGCTGAAATCGGAATCCGGCGTCCACCGCCTCGTGCGCATCTCGCCCTACGATTCAAACGCGCGCCGGCACACCAGTTTCTGCTCCGTCGCCGTCACGCCGGTCGTTGATGAAGAAATCGACATCACGATCGACGAAAAGGATTTGCGCGTCGATACTTACCGCTCCGGCGGCGCGGGCGGGCAGCACGTCAACAAAACCGAATCCGCCATCCGCCTGACCCACATGCCGACCGGCATCGTCGTCGCCTGCCAGAACGAAAGATCGCAGCACAAAAACCGCGCGGCCGCGATGAAGATGCTGAAAGCGAAATTATACGAGCGCGAAGTGATGATGCGCGACGCCGAAAAACAGCAGCGCGAAGACGCCAAAACCGACATCGCCTTCGGCCACCAGATCCGCTCCTATGTTTTGCAGCCGTATCAGATGGTTAAGGACCTGCGCACCGGCCACCAGACCTCGGACACCGGCGGGGTGCTGGACGGGGACCTCGACGAATTCATGCAGTCCTGCCTCGCGCAGAAACTCACCGAAGAAAAAACGGGCAAAAAAGTGTCCTACGAGGACATAGAGTAGTATTTGCAGGGGTTTTCGCGTGTATGCAGCGTGTATTTGCGCACAGCGTCTTTCATAAATAACCAATATTTTCAGCCCTTTAGCCAAATGCAGGGCATCTGCGGATATTGAACAATTTCAAGCCCTTACATCGGTGTTTTCATGGCCGCAACGATGGTCGCAAGACCCGTTTTGACCCGCCCCCGCATCCGCGGCAGCTCGTTCAGCGCCGACCCCGCGACCGCCATCAGGCGCAGATGCCCGAGCAGCACATAGACATGCGCGAGAGATTCCCCAAGCGCAACGGCGTGCCGCAGATCCTCGGCTGGCAGCGGCCAGCCACCAAAACCGGCCTCCTGCAAAACCTTCCGCTCCTCTGAATCTGCCGACAAGCCGTAGCGATATGAAGTTCTGCCAAGGCAGAAGCCGAGAGAGAGGAACGGGTGGCTCACCGCCGTCTCCCCTAGATCGACGAGGCTGATTGCGCCGGTTCGGCTATCGACCACCATGTTGTTATCATGCAGGTCGGCATGGGTCAGGCATTGCGGCAGGCCAAAAGCGGCAAGCGCGGCTGCGCGATCAGCCACTACGGCGGCTGCATCCTCCGCCGCGCCGATCGTCGCATCGTCCAGCCCTTCAGCCTTCAGGAAATCCGCGTCGCTGACCGCCTGCTTATAGAGCGCCGCAATCTTTTCTATGCGCCAGTCCGGCACGCCGGCGGCGAGGAAAGAGGCGATATAAGCCGCGGTCGCGTGCTGCAGCCCGCGGTAAACGCGGAGGCC
Source organism: Patescibacteria group bacterium (assembly GCA_035626855.1). Lineage (GTDB taxonomy): Bacteria > Pseudomonadota > Alphaproteobacteria > Micavibrionales > UBA2020 > JAPWJZ01. Next base: position 30,900 of record DASPMW010000046.1, on the reverse strand, counting down.
GTGCGCCATCCGCGCAGCATCGAAGCCCTCGGCAAAGCTGTCGCGCAGCGTGCTGGCGCCGCAATCCGTCATGAGGAAGCAGGACAGCGCCTCGTTCTCCGCGATAATTTCGGGCAGGGCGGCGAATCCACCGGCGTGGCAGAGCCGGAGCACAGAGGTTTCAATCATCAGCGGCGGAACAGGCTGCTTGAGGTAAAAGTATTTACCGTGTGACGAGATCCGAAATACACGCGACCATGGCGTTTCAGCGACCGCCGCCGCATCCGCGGCGGCGTCGCCCGTCGCCCGTCGCGCCCAGCCGATGATCGCCGCCTGGTCCACGTTTATTTTTTAGGCACGACGGGAATGGCGTTCTTTTCAAAGCCGAGCGTCTTGTAGCGGTCGCCAACGCTGTTCACGCAGGCGGTGAAGGCCTTCGGATCGTCGCTCGCAAGGTTAAGGACGCGGATATTCCGGCTCGCCGCCAGGTCGGGGTAGCCCTTGCGGATATGGGCCGCATAGGTCTCAGGCAGCACGGAAAAGGACACGTATTTGGTTTCACGCGCAAGGCCGAATATCCCGGCGCCGGTAATCGCAAGCGGCTTCAGGCCCTTGATGACGGCGATTTCGTTTTCGTTGGCGGTAAAGCGAATATGCCCGCATTTATCGGCGTCGTAATCGGTCTGCACCCCGCCAATGCCCCAGGAAAGGACTTCATAGGTTCCTGCCGGAATGATGTCGACGCTGTAGGGAGAATGCACGCCATAGCGGGAGCCGGAAACCTGCCCGATGGTTTCGACACGCCCGGTCGCCGTGTTCCGCGCATTGATATAGCTGAAGTAGCTTCGCGCCTGGATGCCTTTCTTGAATATGCCGTTATAGGGCGAGATTTCGGAATAGAAGGAATACATGGCGACCGCGGTTTTGCCGCTCATCTTCTCCGCGCCGTAGGGGTCTACACCCGCGCAGGACGACAAAGCCAACATGCCGAGCAGCGCGAGGCTCAGGCGAATAGAATTCCTCATGAGGTATCCTTTCTTGAACAGGAACGGGTTTACGGCGACGGCGGCTTGCGCAGTCTGGGGCGGGTCGTGGGCAGCTCGAAGGTCTTCTCGCGGCTGACAGCGCGCAAGTCGGCTGCGAACTCTTTTTCGGCAGCGCGCGCGAAGCTTTCGTCGCAACTGACGAGCAGCGTGCCGGGGAAACTGTCGACCGTTTTAACGCCGCGATCCGCGCCGAAGCTTTCCAGCTTCGCGGCGAAGGTGTCGGTGTCCGCCTGGCTGGCGTCGCGGTCGATCATGAAAATCCAGCGTTCGGGGCGGGGCGAGGTCATGGTAAGTCCTTTTTTTGAATGGGGGGATTATAGCAACCCGGTCCTGCCGCGCAAGCCGCTATCGGCGATAAAGAGGGTTAGAAGACCGCGACAAACAGGGCAAAGAGGGCGGCCAGCACCAGAAAGCCCATCACCAGGAATTTCGGGTCGCGGCTGCGGCGGCGCAGGCCCGCGATGAAGTCCTGCCGCCGCCCGATGCTGCGGAAGCGGGACTGGAGTTCTTTCAGGCGTTTTTCCTTGGCGTCCATTGGGCAAGCTTAAAAAGCCGCGCGCTGCTTTTCAAGTCTTGTCATCCTTCGCTGCGCTCAGGATGACAGTGGAATTAAACCAGCGGAAAGCATAAAATATCGGAATGAACAGGGCAAATCCATGATCGGCGTTTTCGACAGCGGTTTCGGCGGGCTGACGATTCACCGTGCGCTGATTGATGCGCTGCCGGAAAAGGATTTTGTTTATCTCGGCGACAACAAGAACGCGCCCTATGGCACGCGCCCGCCGATCGAGGTGCTAACGCTCACCTGCGCGGGGCTCGAGGCGTTGTTCGAGCAAGGCTGCACGCTGGTGATCGTCGCCTGCAACACGGCCTCGGTCGTTGCGCTGCGCTGGATACAGCAGCAGTGGCTGCCGGTGCGCATGAAGCAGGATGGCATCAAAAGAAACGCGATCGGCATCGTCGTGCCGACGATCGAGGCCGCGACCGGGGTCAGCTGGCACGATGCGCCGAAGGAGGAAGAGGGCGGCACGATCGCCGTCTTCGCGACCGCGCGCACCGTCGATACAGGCAATTACCCGTTCGAGATTCGCAAGCGCCGCCCGGATATCCGCGTGGTACAGCAGGCCTGTCCGGAATTGGCGGGCGCGATCGAGGCAGGCAAGCCGCGCGAGGTATTGCGCGGGATGGTGCAGAAATTTGTCACGGAGCTTGAGGAGCGCGAGCTCGGCGGCCATGCGCCGTCATCGGTCATCCTTGGTTGCACGCATTATCCGCTTGTCGCAGATTTATTCGCCGAAATGCTGCCGCCGGACGTTCCGATCATCCACCAGCCCGAAGCAACCGCGGCCGCGCTGAAGGGCTACCTCGCCAAGCATCCCGAATACACAATCGGCGATAGCGGCATGCGCGTGTTTTTATCGACGGGATTTTCGGCGGAAGCCCTGCCCCTCATCGAGAAGTTCTGGGGCGGGAAGCTGGAATTCCAAACCGTGTAACGAGCCCAACGACTTGCTGGGTGAACTAGCCTTCGCAGGCCCTGGAACGGGCCTGTCTGGAACTTTATCACCGGGCTGATCATTCTCAGGGTCCGTAATCTGTTTGTTCCAGATGTCACCCTCGGCGAAGAGTCCCCAATTTCTGCGTAACCGGAGATAGAAATGGCCCATCTCAACCGCACGCTCAACCTTGCCGAAGTCATTTTCTTTGGGGTCGGCTCCGTTTTAGGGGCGGGGATTTATACGCTCATCGGCAAGGTGGCGGGACAGGCGGGAAGCCTTCTTTGGCTCGCTTTTCTTATCGCCTCCGTTGTCGCTCTGCTTTCGGCCTTCGCTTATGCGGAACTGGCGGCGGCGTTTCCGAAGGCCGGCGGCGAATATGAGTATGGCAAGCAGGCCAGCGGCGAAAAGGCGGGGCTTGTCATCGGCGGCATTACCTCGCTGAACGGCATTATCAGCGGCGCGACTGTCTCGCTGGGGTTCGCTGGCTATCTCGGGCAATTTCTGGATGCGCCGCAGATTATCGCGGCATTGGGAATACTCGGACTGATCTTTCTCGTCAACGTCTCCGGCATCCGGCAGTCCTCAACGATCAATATTATATTCACGCTGATCGAGGTCGGCGGGCTGGCTTTCGTCATATACAGCGCCTGGCCAAAAATCGGGGAGGCGGATTACACCACCATGCCCGATGGCGGCGTGAACGGGTTGCTCCTTGCGTCTGCGCTCAGTTATTTCGCCTATCTCGGCTTCGAAGAGATCGTCAAACTCGGAGAGGAAACGAAAAACCCCGAAAAGGTCATTCCCAAAGCCCTGTTCATCGCGGGCATAATCGTCGTGGTGGTTTACACGCTGGTGGCGCTTAGCGCGACCAGCGTCCTGCCTTCGGCGGAGCTGGGGAAGTCGGAGAGCCCGCTTGCAGATATCGTCGGCGTCCGGTTCGGGGAGACAGGAGTGATGGTCATTGCGGCCATCGCCTTGTTCGCGACATCAAACACGATCCTGTCGAACATGCTGGGCAGCTCCCGAATTATTTTAAGCATGGCGAAGGACCACAAGTTTCTGAAGAAACTGTCGATTGTTTCCGACAACCGGAAGACCCCCGTCACCGCCCTGCTGTTCGTGGTGGGGATCATGTGCCTGTTCGCCATGATCGGCAAGATCGAGATGGTTGCGCTGATCGCGAATTTCTTCATCTTCGTCACATTTCTCGCGGTCAATTTTTTCGTGATCCGGCTGCGGTTCACGAAAAAGAACCTGAAACGGCCGTTCCGGATCCCGGGCGCCATTGCCGGGGTGCCTGTTATCCCCGTCATCGCCATTCTCCTGACACTGGGGCTGATCGGCTATACGGTGTACGGATTGATGGCCGGCGTCGGGGTTTAAGGGATTTTCTGAACATATCGGCGGTACCCCCCGACAGGGAACTATTCACCTCGCTGTTCATTTGCGTCGAAACCGTCATGCCGTCCGGCATGGCAGAAGTAACCAGAAATTAAAGAAGGTATCCCATGAATCAGGTCATTTATTTGGTTGGTCTTGTCGTCATTGTGATGGCGATCCTCTCCTTCGTTGGCATTTAACCCCTGACCGAAAAGGAAATCATTATGCCAATCGATAACATGCAACGCCCCACTTCATACATCGAATGGGGTTCGATCCTTGCGGGCACGGTCCTCGCGCTTGCTCTCTCGCTTGTGTTGCTCCAGTTCGGCGCGGCTGTCGGCGTGGCCGATCTTGACGACATGCGCACCAATGTCCCCTCCCGCGAAGCGATGATTGGGGGCGGCATTTATGTCCTGGTCTCCACGCTGATCGCATTCACGCTGGGTGGCTATGTTGCCGGACGCATGCGCGCGCCGGTTGCGGGCAGCCCCATTCACGAGCGTGAAGTGCGCGACGGCATCCATGGCCTCATGGTCTGGGCGACCGGCACGGTGCTCATGGCCGTGGGCGCTTTCCTTGCGGCCTGGCTGACGCGCTATGGCATGACGCAGGCGGAAGCAGAGGTGGCGAAAGACGTGGCGAAAGAGGTGGTGCAGCAGCGTCACAAGATCGCTGTTATCCTCGCCTTCGCTGCGGGCGCGACCTCGCTCGTTACCGCGGTCAGCGCATTTGCCGCGGCAACCAAGGGTGGCGATCACCGCGACAATATGGTGGACCACAGCCGCCAGATTTCCTTCCGTCGCAAATAAACGCTTTGATCCAAAAAAAGAAGCCGGAGCGCAAGCTCCGGCTTTTTTTATTTCGCCCCGGCCCGCGTCACCAGCGAGATGATCAGCGGGCTGCTGGTTTTCACGGCGAGGGAAAGGGGCGTCAGGCCGTTGCGCGCTTCCGACTTTAACGACGCGCCGTTGATGATGAACTCCGCCACGGTTTTGACATGGCGGTTCTTGATCGCCCAGAACAGGGGCGTCCAGCCGTTTTCGTCGGCGCTGTCGACATCGGCGCCGGTTTCGACCAGCAGGCGGATCTTGCCGGTGTCGCCCTCGCGCGCGGCGCGCAGGAGCGCGACGGTCTCGAAGCTGCTTGACGGCGCGGCATCGCTGCGGCGCGTCCAGAGCGTGTCGGTGTTGAGGTCAACAGGGGGGGGGGTGGTGGCATAGGCGTAGGACATGGTTATTCCTCCTTCGGGAATAAAAAAACCGCCGACGTGTAGCACGAGGGCGGAACCAGTCCGCCAACGCTTTAGCTGTATTTGTAACGCGCCCGCAAGCTGTCAGCATTCAAATCGGCGCAAAGTTGTTTGTAGGCGCTTCACCTGCCGCTGTCAAGTAAAACACTGGAACCCGGCTTCGCCGGAGTGGCGGCACGGAGGTTTAAAAAACCGGGCCGGTCGGCGCAGGCGGCGGTTTCTTCGCAAGTTTTTCCTGCCAGTCTCTCAGGTTCTTCACGGCATCGTCGCGGTCGTGGCCGCTTTCGACCCATTCGGCGGCCTCGCGGGCGCGGGCGATTTGGGCAGGCGTGTTCAGCACCTTCATCGCAAGCGGGCGGCCGTCGATGGGCTTTTCCGCGAGCGCGGCGAGGCCGAGCGGCGGGACAGGGACGAATTCGGGCTTCGTCTTCGCCCAGTCGTAACCTGCTTCGAAATCGCGCTGGCAGGTCCAGTTCTCCACGGTTTCGACGAAAGATGCGGCAAGTTTTTTGCCGTGCTTCGGCGCGGCCTTTAGCGCGGTGTAAATTTCCTCGAGCTCCTGCGCGCGTACCGCGGGCACCGGGCCGAACTCGCCCTTGCGATAAACGAGATCGATCAGGCCGATCCAGTCGCCCGCCTCCGCCGCGATGGGGGTGAGCAGGTCGAAGCGCTGGTGAAGGAGGATGGCGTTGACGACGGCACCGACGGGCGCGCCGACTTTGTTGTCCTTCGGGAAGACATCATCCGCGATGTCTTTCCACTCCGCGCCACTCGCGATTTTCTTGTAAACGCGCTTGATCGCTGCGCCCTGTTTGTCGCCGAACAGTTCGCCCAGTTTCTTGCGAAGGGACATTGATTACTCCAGCGGTTCCATGCCGAGACGGCCGAGCAGGGCGTCGAGCGCATAAGCGATCGGCTCCCGCTGTTTTCCGGCCTCGGCGTCAGTCTTGCGCTTTTGCATGTAGGCGACGATTTCCGCGCGGATATCGGTCATGAGGTCTTCGGTGTCGGGCTTCGCGCCGAACGCGCCCTGCAACCGGCCGATCAGCGCCGCCTCGTCATAGGCGAGCACGCCGTCGAGAGATGCGACCACCTGCCCGAAATAGACAAGCAGGCTTTTGTGCAGCGGCTCGGTGACATGGCGCATGACCTCGTCGATATCCTGCGTCTCGTGCATGTCGCGCGCGAGCATCTGCATCTGCTCCGGCGTCGCGTCATAGCTGTGCAGGATTTTCGCGAAGATGCGGTCGAAGAATACGCGTTCCTTGTCATGCACCACGCCATCGGCATGGGCCATGAGGATAATGCCGCGCCACATGTAGAACATGCTTTCGGTGAACGGCTTTTTGTCGACGGAAGGTTGTGCGTTTGTCATGCCTTTAGCCTAGCGATTCCCGCCAGTGGAGTAAACGGGGGAACGTGCCGCATACCATAAGAGATGGTCAGCCGGGCTTCTTGCGCCAGCGCGCGGTCGCGGGGCTTGTAACGGCGTGGCCTGCACCTTCGTTCAGGCGGCTGAGGCCGAAGATCTTCAGGGCGTCATTGATCCTGCGCGCCGTATCGGCGTCGCCGCGCTTTGCGGCGAGCGTGGCGGCGGTATCGCCATCCTTGTTGCGCAGGGCGGTGTTGGCGCTGTGTTCGAGCATCGCGTCGACGACATTCTTGTGTCCGCCCTGAGCCGCGAGCATCAGCGCCGAAAAGCCCTTGCTTTCCTGCGCGTCGCGCTCTGCACCAGCCTTCAGCAGCAGGCGCACGATATCGATATGGCCGCGCTCGGCCGCCATCATCAGCGCGGTCATGGATTCCTCAAACGGGCGGAACGGGAAGGGCGGCATCGCCCAGTTGGCGGACTCCGGGTGGGAGCCCAGAATCTGTGCCACGATCTCCGTATTGCCGGACTGGACGCTCGCAAGGAACAGCTTGCGCACCAGCTGGACCGGCTGGGGCTTTTCCGCACTGTCGTTGAAGTCTCTGGCGGGCATGCGTGGCAACTCCCTGATCCTGAAAACCAGTCCGATTATACATAACTATTTGGGAAAAGGAAGGGCTTTCAGGTGCCGATCTAGATTTTGCGCCGGAATCGCGCCGTGGGCGGGGCAGGCAGCGCGGTTTTGCTGCCCTCGAAGAACCGCACGCCGTGGGAGCCGAGCGCCGCGTTGATCTTTTTAACAAGCGTATAATCCTGCCGCCGCGCGGCCACGGTGGCGGCGGTGTCGCCTTGTTCATTGGCCAGTTTCGTGTCCGCTCCATAGGAAAGCAGCAGGTCGACCGCGCCCTCGCGGTTGCGGTTAGCGGCATACATCAGCGCGGTCCAGCCGCGGTGCTGCTGCGCGTTCAACAGTGCGCCGGCATCGATCAGCTGCTTCATGACAGCGGTATGACCGGCGCCGGCCGCCAGCATCAGCGCCGTTTCCTCGCGGCCCCAAGGCAGGTCGCCCGGCGCGACAGGCTTGGTCCAGGCGGCCGCAGCAGGGGTTTCCTTCAGGACGGCGCCGACCGTGGCGGCATCGCCATTCTCCACCGCTTTAAAGAAGCGGGTGACAGGATCATCGGCGGCTGCATTGAACACTGCGGCAGGCATTTGAACGCTCGTTTTCCAAAAAACTGTACGGTGTTCAAACCGTAAACATAATCCCGCCAAAAGACGAGCAAATTTTCATAAACTATGCAAATCAAGACCTTAGCCTTTGAAAAAACAGGCTGGTAAAAAATGCGCGAATCCCTATTATGGTGGCTCAGAATTTACAATATATTTCAAACGCTACTCTCCCTTACGAGGTGAAAAATGCGCCCTAATCTGTCTCGTGCTCTCGCGACGGTTTCCCTGACTGCACTCGTCACTGTGGCAACCTCATCACAGGCGCTCACGCCGGCTTCTCTCGGCACCCTCAAGCAGCTCGACAAATGGAAAGTCGGCATCGTCGATCCGGAAGGCCAGTCCTTCTGCGCCATGGTCAACAAATTCGACAAGAATTTCGGCCTCGCCTTCGCCCTCAGCCCAGAAGGCTACGGCTCGGTTGCGGTCGATGTCACGGATTCCAAGTTCACGCCCGGCGATGTGTACCAGGTTTCGCTGAAAACGAACGGCGACAAGGCGGGCACCTATCCGGGCCGCGCGACGTCGGAGCGCTCGGTCGTGGTGCAGGTCGGCCAGAACAAGGCATTCTATGACGCGCTGAAGGGCAATGCCGCGCTCGGCGTCGGGCTTCCCGCGCTGAACGTTGAATTCTCGCTGAACAAGTTCGCGCAGTCGTACCGCCAGCTGGTCGATTGCTCCCAGACGCTTGTCGGCAATACCGGCCCCGCGAAAATGCCCGCCGTGCAGGTGAAGGATGTCGAGAAAGCGCCGCTCGAAAGCGCGCTTGCGGAAATCTCGGGCGAGAGCGATGAGTTTCAGGATGCCAACCTCACTGAAGACGTGAAGGACAAGGATGCGCTGTTCGACGCGGTCGAGGCAAAGGCCGAAAGCAATGACAGCCAGGCGCGCGTGCAGCTCGCCTCGATCGAGCAGCAACAGCAAAGCGTGAAAGCCGAAATCGGCGCGCAGAAGCAGAAATCCGCCGAAATCGCGGCCGAAAAACAACAGGTCGAGCGCAAGCTGATTGCATCCACCAAAGCGGCCTCCGCAGCTGCCGCCGCGCCCGCAACGGGCGCAACCGCCAAGCTTTGGGACGCCGAGCAGGGCCAGCAGGCGCAAGCCCAGCCCGCGCAAAGCCAGCCCGCACAAAGCCAAGCCGAGCCGGTGGCAACGGTCAACGCCGGCGAGATCCTGTGGAACGACACCGAAACGGCAGCGAAAGCAGAGCAAGTCGAAGCTGAAAAATCGGTCGCCGCCGCGAAGCAGGTCGAGGAATACCAGAAAAACAAGCAGGCGCTCGACAGCAAGGCCGCCGCGCTGAAAACCGAGGCCGTCAAGATCGAAGCCGTGAAAACCGCCGCGCCCGACAACAAGGCGGCCCGTGCGAGCCTCGTCGCCAAGCAGGCCGAGCTTGCCCGCGTGAGCCAGGAGCGCGTGCAGCAGACGCAGGAACTGACACGCAAGCTTTCCGCGACACAGGCCGAGTACGAAGCGAAACTGGCCGCGATCACCGCCGAGCGCGACGCGCTGAAGGCGAACCTTGCCTCCGCGCAGGACGCCCAAAAAACAAATGCAGCGCGCGTTTCGGCGCTGCAGTCGCAGCTTGACGCGGCGCAGGCGCAAAGCGCGGCCGCGCAAAAGACGAGCGCCGAAAAGAGCAAGGCCGAAGCCCGCATTGCCGAGCTGCAGGCGCAGCTGGCAGCGGCGCGCGCTGAAGCCGATGCCGCCAAAACAGCGGCCGCGGACAAACAGGCGGTCATCGCGCAAAAGGCCAAGGCCGAAGCCCAGGTTGCGCAACTGAAAACAGAGCTTGACGCCGCGCAGGGCAAGGACGCCGCGCTGCAGAAAACCGTCGCCGAGAAAAAGCAGGCCGAAGAAAAGCTTGCCGCGCTGGAAGCGGAAGTCGCGAAGGCCAATGCCGACAAGAAAGCGCTGGAAGAGCGCCTTGCTGCCGCCGAGAAATCGGGCAAGGAACTGGCTGCGCGCGCGAAGCAGATGGAAGCCGCGACCGGCAGCGACAGCAAGCAGCTTGCCGCGATCAAGGCCTCGCTCGAAGCCGAGAAAGCCGCGCATGAAAAGGACACCGCCGAGCTCCGCCTGAAAATGCAGGGCCAGGACGCGCAGTTCGAGGAACTGAAGGCAACCTATGTGAAGCTCCTCGATCGCAGCAAGCAGGTGACCGCAAGCGCGAACGATACGCTCGCGCAGAAACAGAAGACCCTTTCGGACGAACTGGCGCGCAAGGACGCATATGTCTCGCAGCTCGAAGCAAAGCTTGCCGTGCTGGAATCCGAGCGCTCCGCCGCCGTCACCCGCGCCGACAAGGCGCAGGACGACGTCGCGACCGTGCGACGCGAATTGCAGGGCCTGCGCAAGAGCCTGATCGTCGTGAATGACGACAACAAGCCGGCGGCAGCCCTCGCGGCCAAAAAACACGCGGAGGCGCTGGCCGCCGCCGAGAAGGAAGTCAACAAGGCGGAAAGCGAACTTGCGGAAGCGCGCACGCGCATTTCGACGCTGCAAAGCCAGCTCGATACCACGCGCGAGCAGGTCACCGAACTGCAAAAAACCGCAGTGAAGGCGACGACGGTTGCGGCCGCTGCGCAGGACGACGCGCTGAAGGCGAAAACGAAAACGCTCGAAGAGGCGCAGAAGGAAATTGCCCGCCTCAAATCCAACACGACCGAGCTGGAAGCGAAGCTCTTCAACGCGACCGCTGAGGGCAAGGAAACCGCGCAGCAGAAGGCAGAGCTGGCAGCCGCGCGTGAAAAGGTCGCGGCAGCGGAAAACGAGATCGCGCGCCTGAAGGCAGATAACGTGGCTCTCTCGGGCAAGCTCGCCGAAACCGCGCAGCTGGCTAAGATCCAGCCCGCATCGGGCGGCGACGATATGAAACTTGCGGCCGCGCAATCGCGCGTCGAATCTCTCGAGCGCGAACTGGCGGACGCCAAACAGGCGCCGGTCGCTGCAGCCGAGATTTCGGCGGATGAGATGGCGGCCGAGCCGGAACTCGCCGTATCAGCGCCCAAGCCGGCGAAAATGAAAACGGCTGGCGCCAAAGAAAAGGCATCGAAGAAAGCGCCGGCGCCTGTACAGGAACTGGCCTCAGATGACATGTCCGCCCCGGTCGTTCGCGCGCCGCACCCGGCCCGCAAACCGCGCCATGACCGCGCCGTCGCGTCGCTGGATGTGACGCGCCAGATCACTGCGACCCGCGAGGTCACCGCGCGCGACGTGAGCGCAATTGAACCTGCGGCAGGCGCCGGCGACGATATGCCGGTCCCGACCCTCTCGGGCAGCAGCAACTGGATGGATCGCGGCACAGACAAGCCCGCCCGCATCGCCGCAGCCCCTGTCGTGCAGGCGGAGCGCGCGCAACGCGCGCGGCCCGTCGAGATGATGCCGGTCGTATCTGCGCCGGTCGCGCAAGCCGCAGTCGTGTCGGAGCCGCTCGCGCCGGTTGTGGATTTCCATCCGATCGGGCAGGCGCGCAGCGCCACCAGGACTGTCGCCGTCGCGCCCGCGCGCCAGGTGGCCGTGCCGGTCATGCCCGCAGCCCAGAAAGACCCTGGTTTTGACGAGAACCGCGCCGCGGCTTTCCTCGACCGCATCATGGCGCACCACCGTCCCGCGGGCGCGAAGCCTGCCGTGGTCCGTTCCTATGACAGCCGCCCGGTATTCTCCACCCCACGCGCGGCAGTCGTAGCATCGCCGCGCTCGAATGACGTGGCATCGCCGCGCGCAAACGCCATTCCGTCGCGCCCGGCGGCAACCGCCAGCCTCGCACGTATCGAAACGGCAGCAGGCGCGCCTTCCGTCGCGCCGCGGCGCCTTATGGCGCGCAGCCATGTGGAGGAGGATACGTCGGGTTTCCCGGCGCCCGTGACTGCCGTTCCCCTGAACGATGGTCGCTTGAACGCTGTTCCCGTACGTAACCCGGTCGCGATCAGCGGCGCGGGCGGCATCGAGAGCATCCTTGCCAATGCCGGCATCAGCGATGCGCAGTTCACTTCTTCAGGCGCGAACACCCGCCAGTGGACGACGGGTGGTCTGTCGGGGATGTATGAGCACACCGCAACCCATGGCCACAGTTTCGGCGAAAACGCCCAAGGTTATATCGAGCGCTATCGCAACGACTGCCAGTCATTGAACGTCAATATGGGGCCCGTGCAGCAGTTCCCGGGCGGCAGCTTCGCGCGCGCGGATATCAGCTGCCCCGTACAAGGCAACAGCTACACGACCTCGATGGTATTCTGGCAGGATGGCGGCAGCTTCCACGCCGTGCTGCATTCCGGCTTCCCATCGGATGGCGCAACGGTGAAATCACTCGGCGACAGCGTTGCCGCGGCGATTGGCGGCAGCGGTGGCGCGATGGGCGCGAGCCCGGTTGCGGTGCCCGCATCCTCGCCGCGCTTCGCAATCCGCAAGGCGGAAGCGATGCCGGAAGTCGAGCCGCAATACCGCTTCAACATCCGCAGCGAAAGCGCGGCTGCGACCTACCAGCCTGCCGCTTCCTTCGGCGCGCAGTATGGACGCCCCGCCTACGACCAGGGATACCAGGATCCGGCTTCCGGCGATTTCGAGACGCTGGTGATCGAGTAACATGAAGGCGCCCGGCGTCATTGCGGGACTTGGCGTTGCGCTGTTGTTCTGCGCGCTGGGCGCAGCTGTGCCGGCGGATGCGTCATCTCCGAAGCAGGACTGGGAAATCGGGCCCATCAACGCGGCATCCCCGACAGGGGTAAAATTCTGCTCGATGAAGAATATCTTCGAAGGCGGCCATATGCTCGTGGTGGCGCGCGATGCCGAAGGGTCTAACTCGCTGGCCATTTCCTTTCCCGAGAAGCTCCTGCAATCGGGCGGGCAGTACACCGTCGATATCAGCGCGGGCAAGCTGACGCGGCGCATGATCGCGCTTGCCGGCACGCCGCAGGTATTGCTGATCCAGATGGGGCTCGACCGTGAATTCTACGCGGCCCTGCAAAAGCAGCCCGCGCTGACTTTGTCCTTCGCGAAGCAGAATATTTCCTTTTCCCTGACCGGCACGCAGGACGCGCTCAATTCGCTGACGCAATGCGCGACGGACGTCTCGACCGGCAAAAGTTTCAAGCCGACGACCGTCGCGGTAAAGACCGGCCCCGATATTATCCCGCCCGACGCAGCGCCCGGCCAGAACCTCGGCACCGAAACGGCGAAGGATACGCTGAAGGGGGAGATCGAGCGCCTGCGCCTTGAAAACCGCCGCCTGATCGCCGAAAACGCGATGGCGACGGCGAAAGCGCTCGCCGAAGAACGGGCAGGCATCCCGCCGCATCTCGACATCGCGACGACCGCGGGCGTGCCGGAGGATGGCATGGCCGCTGCACGCGCCGCCGTGAAGGTTACGTTCCCCGCTGAGGCTGCGATGGAAACCGGCGGCGAGCTTCCTGCCGTCGACGTGACCGCGCGCATTACCGCAAAACCCGATACCTTCCTTGCGGATATCATGCAGCGCGCGCAAATTCCCGCGACGCGGCAGGGGAATACATATTCATGGAACGACAAGGACCTGTTCGGCGCGGCGGAGCAGCGCGTCATCCCGCATGGCGGCAGCCTGCAGGATGCGGTGAATGCCTATGTCGAGCAGGCCAAGGCGCGCTGCAAAGGCGACTTCGCCCATAACGAAAGCGCGCCCGTGAAAAACGTGCGTGGCGCGGAGACGGTGGAAGGCGAATTCGCCTGCATCGACGGCGAGAATGACGCGGCTGCCGCGCTTCTCTTCGTCGCCCAGCAGGGCAAGGTCGCGATCATCGCGCATGAGGGCTCGACCGACCAGATGGAAGACGCGCTTTCCGACCGCGCCGCAGTTATTTCAAACCTTTCACGCTAATTCTTAAGCGATCAGGTTGACGCCGACCGCGCCTGCGCGGAGCTGACACTTCAGATGCGGTATCTCTGATAAGTTATTGAGGCTTGCGGCTTTTATAATAGCGGGAGCAGGCATCCAGCAGCGCATCGCGCAGCTCGCGACCGACCTTGCCGCCGTCGCCCTTGATCTGGGAGGCAAGCACCGCGTTGATCGACATTTTATGCGCGACGACGATATCGAGCACGTCCTTGTCCGTATTGCTGACGGTTTCAAGGAAGTTGACGAGGATATTGCTGATCTCGCTGATAAGCGGGTAGTGGAACATGCCGCCCTGCGCTTTCAGCTGCATGGCAGGGTAGAGCATCGCCTCGATCGCATCTTCACCGGTGGTCGAGCCGGATTTGGCGTCAGAGATCGCTTCGTGCAGCAGGTCGACGAGCATCAGCGCGATCGGCTTGAAATCGACGGTATTGTTTTCCAGAAGTTCCTGTGCCTTGCCGAGCACGGTTTCATCAATGCCGCCATGGCCGACTTTTTCCTTTAGCCGGTTCGGGGGAGCGATCAGCTCCGCCTTGCGCATCTTCTTCTGGCCCTCAAATGTCTGCTGCTGATCCATTACTGCCAGTCATCCTTCTTGCCGGAGTTTTCCTGTTCATGCCGGGCCTTGATCTCTTTTGCCTTGGCGACCGCGCTCGAGAGGCTGACCGTACTGGTCGCGGTCTTCACCTTTGGCTGTTCCGTCGCGCGGCGGTCGGGTCCCTTGTACTCGCCTTCGCGCTTGCGGCGGCGGTCGGGGCCGAAGTAATTCTCGCTGCTCACGAAGTGGCGCGGCTTTTCAACCAGCTGCTCAATCTTTTCGTACAGCGCTTTGGCGGTAAAGGGTTTTACGATGAATTCAGTGATGCCTGAATCGCGCGCCTGCAGCACGCGCTTCTTCTGGCTGTAGCCCGTCATCAGGACGATCGGCATGAAGGGATTGGGGCTCGCCTTGTCGGTGCGGATCCGCTTGGTGAGCTCAAGCCCGTTGGCGGGGTCTTCCAGCCAATCGATGATGACGAGGTCGGGGTTGACGCGGCAGAATGTCTCGAAGCCCTCATCGGCACCATAGGCCGAATAGACCTGGTTCACGCCGAAAGCCTGCAGCACCGAGCGCGTCAGGTCGAACATGGCGCGTGTGCTCTCGACGACCAGCACGGTTATGTTCTTGAACTGGTAGCTCATGACAGCGGCTGTTGTTTCTGCAATAAATTCAAAGTATTCGTAAGTCCCCTCGTAACCAGAATTAGCGGGTAAGGGCCGGTTTATCAAGCCATTTCACGCTTTTCCGCAACCCCGCCGGCGTGCTAAAACGCTGGCAGGACCATCATCATTATAACGCATGATGATTTAACGGATATTAAACACTTCAGGCGAACCATGGCAGGTCATTCCCAGTTCAAAAATATCATGCACCGCAAGGGTGCCCAGGACAAGAAAAAGGCCAAGATTTTCAACAAGTGGGCGCGGGAAATCACCGTTGCCGCGAAGGCCGGCCTGCCCGATCCGGATGCCAACCCAAGGTTGCGCAACGCGATCCAGGCCGCGCGCGCCGACAACATGCCCAACTCCCGCATCAAGAGCGCGATCGAGCAGGCGCTGCCCAACGCGGCCGGGGCATCCAATTATGACGAAATCCGCTACGAGGGGCGCGGGCCGGGCGGCGTCTCCGTCATCGTCGAGGCGCTGACCGACAACCGCAACCGCACGGCGGCGGAAGTGCGCGCAGCCTTCGCCAAGAACGGCGGAACGCTTGGCGAGACAAACTCCGTCACCTTCATGTTCAACAAGATCGGCCTCATCACATATCCCGCCAGCGCCGCCGCGTTTGATGCTATATTCGAGGCAGGCGTCGAAGCCGGCGCTGATAATGTGGAAACTGTTGACGACAGGCACGAGATCACGACCAAGCCCGAGGACTTCCTCTCGGTCAAGGATGCACTGGAAAAGAAATTCGGCGCGCCCCAAAGCGCCGGCGTCATCTGGCGGCCGAACATGACCGTGACGCTGGACCAGCAACAGGCGCAGGACCTCATCGACCTCATCGAGGCGCTCGAGGATTCCGACGATGTGCAAAACGTGTTCTCCAACTTTGAAGTCGACGATGCTGTCATGGAGAGGCTCTCGGCGTGAGAATTTTCGGCATCGATCCAGGCTTGCAGAAAACGGGATGGGGCGTGGTCGATGTCGCGGGCAACCGGTTGAGCCATGTGGCGCACGGGATTATCCGGACCGACATAAAACAGGAAACCGCGGCGCGGCTACGCCATTTGTTCGTTGAAATGAGCCTGCTGCTCGAGCAATGGAAGCCCACCCATGCCGCGATCGAGGAAACCTTCGTGAACAGCAACCCGCAATCGGCGCTGAAGCTTGGCCTTGCGCGCGGCGTTGTCATGATGGCCCCGTCGCATTACGGCGTAACCGTCGCGGAATATCCGCCGACACTCATCAAAAAATCCATCGTCGGCTCCGGCCATGCCGAAAAATCGCAAGTGCAGATGATGATCAAGGTGCTGCTGCGTGGCATCGAGGCGCCGTCGGACGCGGCCGACGCGCTCGCGGTCGCCATCTGCCACGCCCATCACGGCGCGACCAAGGACAAGATCGGCGGCATCATGTCGGGAGCCGTCAGATGATTGCGAAGCTGACAGGTGTTATTGACAGCGTTGCGCTGAACCATGTCATTGTCGATGTGAACGGCGTCGGTTATCTGGTACAGGCCTCCAACCGCACGCTCGCCAAGATCGGCTCGCAAAAAGGCACACATGTCAGCCTGTTGATCGAAACAGTCGTGCGCGAAGACGCGTTTTTGCTCTACGGTTTTGCGGACGCGGTGGAAAAAGAATGGTTCCAGATTCTCTGCACGGTGCAGGGGGTAGGCCCGAAAGCCGCGCAGGCGATCCTGACCGCCGTGTCGCCTGAGCAATTGCCTGTCGTCATCGCCTCGCAGGACAAGGCGATGCTGAAGCAGGCGGACGGCGTGGGCGAAAAGCTGGCCGTGCGCCTGGTCACCGAGCTGAGGGAAAAAGCCGGCAAGATGGCGCTCGGCGCCGCGGCGCAGCAGCAGGTGATGGATGTGCGCGGGAAGATGGGCAAGGCCGGCGCGGTGGTGCCTAAATCTGCCAGCAATGATGCCGTCTCCGCACTCATCAACCTCGGCTATGGCCGTGCAGAGGCGTTTGGCGCGGTCTCGAACGTCATTCGCGACAGGGGCGAAGACGTGGCGCTCGGCGACCTTATCCGTGAGAGCCTGAAGGAACTGAGCGCATGACGACGATTGCCACTCCCGCGCGCGACGTTTCGCCCGAGCGCCAGCCCGGCATCGACAGCGACGAATTTTCGATCCGCCCGCTGTCGCTTGCCGATTTCACTGGCCAGAAAAAGGCGCGCGAAAACCTGAAAGTGTTTATCGAGGCGGCGAAGGCGCGGCATGAGCCGCTCGACCATGTGTTGCTGTTCGGCCCGCCCGGACTTGGCAAGACGACGCTCGCGCAGATCATTGCGAAGGAAATGAATGTCGGCTTCCGCGCGACGTCGGGCCCGGTGATTTCCAAGGCGGGCGACCTGGCCGCGATCCTGACCAACCTGCAGCCGAACGACGTGCTGTTCATTGACGAAATCCACCGCCTTAATTCCGCCGTGGAGGAAATTCTGTACCCGGCCATGGAGGACCGCCAGCTCGACCTGATCATCGGGGAGGGGCCCGCCGCGCGCTCCGTGCGCATCGACCTTCCGCCCTTTACACTGGTCGCCGCGACCACGCGCTCCGGCCTTATCACACGACCGTTGCGCGAGCGCTTTGGCATTCCGCTGCGGCTCGAATTCTACAAGCCGGAAGAACTCGCGCAGATCGTGGCGCGCGGATCGAAAATCATGGGCATGGATATCACGCCGGAAGGCGCGCTCGAGATCGCGAAGCGCTCCCGCGGCACGCCGCGTATCGCCGGCCGGCTGACGCGGCGCGTACGCGATTTCGCGGCAGTCGATGGCGATGCGAAAGTTGACGCGAAAATCGCCGATATCGCGCTGCTGAAGCTCGAGGTGGATTCAACCGGCCTCGACAGCATGGACCGCAAATATATGGGCTGCATCGCGGAAAACTACGCAGGCGGCCCCGTCGGCATCGAAACTATCGCGGCTGCGCTGTCGGAGCAGCGCGACGTGCTCGAAGAAGTGGTCGAGCCCTATCTGCTGCAATGCGGCCTTATTATTCGCACGCCGCGCGGGCGCATGATTTCTGATTCCGGATTTAAGTATCTTGGCCTGCCACTGCCGAAAAACGCGCGCGACCGCCAGCTGGCGCTGATGATTGACACGCCGACGCAGGAAGATCTCGGATGACTGTCGGCCCCGTGATACGCAAGGCGGAAACCGCCGATGCGCGCGCCATGATCGAGGCGCGGCACGCATCCATCCGGGAGAAGGCGGGCGCGCATTATCCGGCCGCTGTGCTGGCGGCATGGTCGCCCGACGATATTACCGAGCAGCGCGTAGTGCGCATGGAAGGGAATATTGCAAGCGAAGAATTCTACACGCTGGTGGCGGAGGATGCGGGCGATATTATCGGCTTCGGGCAGATCAATCCCGGAAAGAATGTCCTCGGCGCTGTTTATGTGCGCAAGAACCGCTTCGGCGGCGTGGGCGAGCGACTCCTGAACCTACTGTTGCAGCATGCCAGGGAACAGGGCTGCAAGTTCATCGCCATGGATGCCTCGACCAATGCCGAAGCCTTTTACCGCCGGCATGGCTTTCGCGTCACCGGCTACGGCAAGCACCACATTAAATCCGCTGGCATCGATATGGATTGCGTCCATATGATGCTGAAACTGGAGTAATGATATGACCCATCCCTTACCCGTACTGCCCGTCACCCCCGGCGCGAAAATCTCGCAGGTAGATACCGATAAGCTTGTGCGGCATCTCGAAGAAGCGCAGCCCGGAATGATTGGCGAGTTGATCGAGGCGGAGAAGCGTCCGCGAGATTTTTCGTTTTATGATGTCGCAAATCGCATTGCGGCCTATTTGCGCGAGGGAGCGCAAGGGCAGGTATCCCCGCCCGCATCATCCCACGCCATGCTCGATTTCCTCCACGAACTGAGCCGCCGCGCGCGCAGTGCCGCCGGCGTCGCGGAGGTCGAGCCGCATGGCAATCCATTGGTGCCGAATACGCCGCTGCCCAATCTGCCTGTCGATGAAGCGACAACCCGTCTCGGCGTCACCCAGGAGATTTGCGACCGCATGCTGCAGGAGGTCTATAAAAAAGACCCGCAGCTGTTCCTTGAACTCGCCGAACAGGCGCGGCGTAATATTCCGATGTGGTCTTCGGAAAGCGCCTTCCGGGCGCACTGGGAGCCGTTGCTGCTCTCCGAGCTGACCCTGAACGCGCTTATCAAGAGCCGTATGATGATGGAATGCAGGAAGCGGCTGCGGGCGATGTGCGGGATGGCTTAGGGATTTCCTGCGCTGTTTCTGCACAATAAATCCTTTATTCCCTCGTTGCAGCGGCGCAGCGTGCTTAGCTATTCTGGGGTAAAGGCGGCCCATGTCGAACACATCCCACACCCTCCCCATCCGCGTCTATTACGAAGATACCGATGCGGCGGGGATTGTCTACCATGCGAACTACCTGCGCTTTGCGGAGCGGGGGCGGACGGAGATGCTGCGCACCGCGGGGTTCGAGCATGCGAAAATCCTGGCCGAGACGGATGTCGCCTTTACCGTAATATCAATGAACATCAATTTTAAAATTCCGGCCAAGCTCGATGAAACTTTAATCGTCGAAACACGTATGGTTGCGATTGGCGGGGCGACCATGGAATAGGAGCAGGCCATCCGCCGCGGCGAACAGGTGCTGTGCGATATGACGGTCAAAATCGCCTGTATTGATAAGCGCGGCAAAGCTGCTAGATTACCAGAAGCGGTGAGGGAATTGTTCAGAATCAAGGGATAATCCATCCCGCCGCGACCGGCGCCAAGCCGGGCCAGCCCCGATCATCTAATCCTCAAGGACGTCTAGTAAATGGATCCCACGATACCCATCCAGGCCACCCAACTTGCCGGCACCGTTGCGCAGCACGACTTTTCAATCATCGGCCTGTTCCTGCAGGCCGATCTTGTGGGGAAAAGCGTGATGATCACACTTATCGCCGCCTCGGTCTGGTCCTGGGCCATCATCTTCGACAAATGGGTGACCTTCAACGGCATCAACTCCAAGGCGCAGAAATTTGAGACCTCTTTCTGGTCCGGCGAGGCGCTGGAGAAACTTTACAAGCGCGTTTCGGCGAAGCCGGCCGATCCCATGGCGCGGACCTTCTGCTCCGGCATGAATGAGTGGAAGCTGACGACGGAAGCAAATTCGAGCATCGATGGCGATCTGCGCGCGGGGTTGCAGCAGCGCATCGACCGCGCGATGAGCACCTCCATCAACCGCGAGATCGGCACGCTGGAGCGCTACATGACCTTCCTTGCGACGGTCGGCTCGACCGCGCCTTTCATCGGGTTGTTCGGCACCGTATGGGGCATCATGAATTCCTTCTCCTCGATCGCAAGCTCGCAGAACACTTCAATCGCGGTCGTCGCGCCCGGCATCGCGGAAGCATTGTTCGCAACCGCGATCGGCCTCGTCGCCGCCATCCCGGCGGTCGTCGCCTACAACAAATTCTCGACCGATCTCGCGCGTTATCAGGACCGCCTCGACGCTTTCGCGGCTGAATTCAGCGCCATCCTCGGCCGTCATCTTGAAGCGCGCGGGGCAGGTCGCTAATGGCAGCAAAACTTCTCGGCCGCCGCGGGCACCGCCGCGCGAATGTGATGGCGGAAATCAACGTGACGCCGATGGTCGACGTCATGCTCGTGCTGCTGATCATTTTCATGGTGACGGCGCCGCTGCTTTCCGCCGGCGTCGCAATCGACCTGCCGAAAGCGCGGGCGAAGGCGATGGCACAGCAGGACAGCAAGCCGATCGAGATCACCATCGACAATTCCGGCGGCATTTATATCGGCGAGACGCGCGTCAACCAGGACCGCATGGCCAGCATGCTTCAGGCGCTCGCGGCGGAAACGACGGACCGCCGCGTTTACCTGAAGGCCGACACCAAGAGCAACTACGGCAAGGTCATGACGATCATGGCGGCGATCAATACGGCGGGCTTCAGCAAGATCGCGCTGGTGACCGACCCCACGACGGCGCAGGGGCGCTAGGCGGGAAAGAATGGCGGCAGAGGCGGTGATGCGGAAAAGTTCTGTATCCATATCCCTGATCTTCCACGTTATGGCGTTCCTCATCGGCGTCATCAGCTTCCCATGGCTGAAAAAGGACTATGAAATTCCGCAGCCGGTATCGGTCGAAATCGTCGCGATCGACAAGGTCGCGCGCACGACCAAGCAGGCGCCTGTCCCGGTGAAGAAGCAGGAAAAAAAGGTCGAGGAACCCACCCCGCCGAAGCCGCCGCCGCCCGCGCAGAACACCGGCAACGAAGCGGTCGAGCCGGTGAAGAAGGACGAGATCAAGAAGGAAGACCAGGTCAAGAAGGAGGACAAGGTCCTCATCGACCCGATGGCGCATCCCGACAAGAAGCTCGACAAAAAAGAAGAGAAAAAGAAGAAGGTGACGGAGGAACCGAAGAAGGACTTCGCTTCGGTGCTCAAGAACCTGTCGGATGAAAAAGTCAAAATGCCGCCGATGCCGAAAACGGAAGACATGAAGCTCGACGACAGCACGCCGAAAGAGGGGCAGAACATCCCGCTCGGCGACCGCATGACGATGACCGAAATGGACGCCCTGCGCGCCCAGTTGCAGGGCTGCTGGAACGTGCCGATAGGCGCGAAGGATATCGAGACGATGAAGGTCGATATCTTTATGGTTATCAACCGCGACCGCAAGCTGCAATCGGCAAAAGTTGTCGATACAGGCCGCTATAACAGCGACACATTCTTCCGCGCCGTCGCCGACAGCGCCATGCGGGCTGTACGCAACCCAAATTGCTCGCCTTTTGAATTGCCGCCTGATAAATATGACACTTGGTACAATACGACCGTGACGTTCGACCCGAGCCAGATGTTCTAAGAGATAACAAAAACGAGGAACCACAGATGAAAAATTTTGCATTCATTTTCAGCTTTGCCGTGATGGCGCTGCTGGCCTTCGCGAGCCCCGCTTCGGCACAGGGCCTGCACGTGACCGTCGATGGTGGCAAGGTCAACCCGCTGCCGATCGCGATCCCGGATTTCGTGAGCGCGTCCGGCGCGCCCGATGAAATCGGCCGCAACATGACGAAAGTGATCACCGATGACCTTCAGCGCTCCGGCCTGTTCCGCCCGTTGAACCAGTCCTCCTTCATCCAGCCGGCGGCGGCCGCGGCGCAGAAGCCGAATTTCGGCGAGTGGCGCACGATCAACGCCGAAGCGCTCGCAACCGGCCTGCTGTCCAAAACTCCCGACGGCAAGACCCGCGTCGAGTTCCGACTCTGGGATGTGTTCGCGCAACAGCAGATGGTCGGCACCGCTTATATGACGACGCCCACCAACTGGCGCCGCATCGCGCATATCATCGCTGATGCGATCTACAAGCGCCTGACCGGTGAGAACGGCTATTTCGACACCCGCATCGTTTATATCTCGGAAACCGGCCCCGGCAATGCGCGCGTCAAGCGCCTTGCCATCATGGACCAGGACGGCCATAACCACCGCTTCCTGACCGACGGATCGGCGCTGGTGCTAACCCCGCGTTTCTCGCCGACGATGCAGCAGATCACCTACATGGCTTATTACAACAACAAGCCGCGCGTGTATCTGTACGACATCAATTCGGGCCGCCAGTCGGTGCTGGGAGATTTCCCCGGCATGACCTTCGCCCCGCGCTTCTCGCCCGATGGCCGCAAGGTGGTGATGTCGCTGTCGAAAAACGGCAACTCCGACATCTATACGATGGATCTGCGCTCGCGCAACCCGCAGCGCGTGACGAACGACGCCTCGATCAACACAGCGCCGTCCTTCTCGCCCGATGGTCAGCGCATCACGTTTGAATCGGATCGCAGCGGCAAGCAGCAGATCTATGTGATGAGCGCGAACGGCGGCAGCGCGCAGCGCATCAGCTTCGGCGAAGGCCGCTATGCGTCGCCGGTCTGGTCGCCGCGTGGCGACCTTATCGCCTTCATTAAAATGTCCAAGGGCCAGTTCGCCCTTGGCGTGATGAAGCCGGACGGCTCGGGAGAGCGCATCATCAAGACTGCGTACCATATCGAAGGCCCCACCTGGGCGCCGAATGGCCGCGTGCTTGCGTTCTTTACTGAAAAACCAGCTGGTACTTCGCGCAAGGCGGAACTGCACTCCATCGATCTGACCGGCTTCAACGACATGGTCATCGACACGCCGCTCGGCGCGTCCGACCCTGCCTGGTCGCCGCTGAATCCGTAAGCGGGTACAGAGATCCAAAAAAAACCCGGCTGGAAACAGCCGGGTTTTTTTATTCGTTCATTTATGATTGTGGCGGTCGTCCCCAGGACCCGCCATCGGGGCCGCTCCACGGGGTTCGTATATAAGGGCGCTTCGGCTCGGGATAATATTCCTTTTTGTCGGCCGGACGCCCCTGACGGAAGAGGAAAGCGAGGATGAACCCCGAGATAAACCCTCCGACATGCGCCCAAACGGCGACGCGACCGTAATCGGAGCCGATGCCGGTATAGGCGGTCACGAACTGCGAGATCGCGTAGAGCGCGATCACAAAGCGCGCGGAGACGGCGCGGCGTCCCCAGAACACAAAGAAAAACCAGTAGAAAAAGTTGATCTTCGCGCGCGGGAAATAGATCAGGTAGGCGGCGGCGACGCCGAAGATGCCGCCCGATGCGCCGATAATGCCCTCAAAGTTGCTGGGGGTTGCGAACATCAGCTCCGTGCAGGTGGCAAGCACGGCGCAAAGGATGAAGAAAAAGAAGTAACGGATATGCCCCATCACATATTCCACATTGTCGCCGAGCATCCAGAGCACCAGCATATTGCCGGCAAGATGCAGAAGACTTCCGTGGAAAAAGGCGGCGGCGGCCATCTTTACGAAGGCGCCGCTTTGAAGGTCGAACAGGCGGGCGAGAAGGGGACCGATGCGCTGATGCGGCTGCAGCTGGAGGAAACTCTCGCCAAGCTGCGTCTTTGGATCGAACATCCACGGGTTGAGGAACTGCTCGAGCGCGGTTCCGCCCAGGGCATTCAGGTGCATTTCATACCCGAACACGAGAACGCAAAACAGGATCAACAGCGCATTGACGAAACTGTGGTGCCCTTCGCCCTCGTCATTCACATCGCCGACGGGGAGGAGCAGCATGCTACGCCCCGTTCTTCTTCTTGAGCTCTTCGGCGACCGGGGCAAATTCCTTCATTACGCGGCGGTAGACGTCGCGCTTGAACGGCACCACGTAATCGAGCAGGTTTGCCATCTCCACCCATTTCCACTTGCTGAATTCCGGGTGGTCGTCGGCTGCCAGATCGATTTCGTCATCGCTGCCCAGGAATTCGAGCGCGATCCATTTCTGGCGCTGTCCCTTGTATTTTCCGCCCCATAGCTTTTTCGCGGTCCGGTCGGGGATATCGTAGCTGATCCACTCGCCCATCACTGCGATAATACGGGCGTTCTTCGTGCCGACTTCCTCTTTGAGCTCGCGGAAGACAGCGACCTCCGGTTCCTCGCCCGCGTCTATGCCGCCCTGCGGCATCTGCCACGCACCCTTGTTGTCGAGCCGCTCGCCCACGAACACGCAGCCGACGCGGTTAAGCAACACGATGCCGACCCCGGCGCGGTAAAGCTTGAGTTCTGGCGAGTCATCGGCGATTTCTTTTGGCTTATCCATGGATTGTCTTTCAGGTCATCAGGGCGCGGGCGCGGGAGCGGGAGCAGGGGGCTGCGCATCCGGTGAGGTTGGGGGCGGGGCCGGCTGTTCCTGCCCGCCGGGCGGCATCGGCGGAGGCTCCGCAGCGGACGCTTGCCGTTCTTTTTCCTTCCACAGCGCGCTGACGGGCACCAGCTTGATCCCGCGCTGCGACAGGTGGGCGGTCCAGTTGGCCAGCATGTTGAATGTCACCGGAAACGGCTGCGCGACGCCCACCGCATAGCCGCGCTGCTTCGCCAGGTTTTCGAGCTTCAGGAGTTGCTGCTGGATATCAAGCTCGCTCGCCGTCGCATCGATGCGCAGATCGGCAAGCAGGTAAGGGGCACGTAGGCGCGCCGCCGTCTCCGTCCCGACCGATTTGGTCCCTTGCGGGTTTTCGATGAACAGGACGCCGCGCTTCTGCAGCGCGGACAACAACAGGCCGACGTTCTTTTCGTCCTGCAGCAGGGCGGAGCCCATGAAATTGACTGCGCCAATGGCTCCGTCGGCCTTCTGCAGGATCGCGTCCAGCCTGCGGGCGTTATCGTCGTCGCTTTGGCGCATGAGCAGCGCCTGCGGCCCCGGATCGTCTTTAGGGTAGTTCGCGGGCTCCATGGGGAGCAGGATCAGCGCTTCATGCTTTTTGTCCGTCGCCGTCTTTATTGCTTCCGCGAGCGCGGGTGCGTAGGGGGAGAAGGCAAGCGCGACTTCGGGGGGCATCTCCTGAATAGCGCGGATGGTGTCCGCCTCCGACATGCCGATATCGGTGATCACGATGCTGACATAGCCTTCCCCGGGGGCCGGCGGGGGCATTGTAACGGCGTTGCTGACGCCTTTGTCTGCAGTCGCCTCTACGTGAAGGTTGTCGACATAGACAGTCTTGATTTCGGCGGTGGCGCGGGGCGTGCGGCTTTCGATATCCGCCCGTGTCGCGGCGCTATGCAGCCAGACCCAGCCGACTGTCGCGGCCGCGACCGCGCCGAAGGCGGCAAGGGCGAGGCCCAGGCTGCGTTTATGCTCCCTCGGAAAAGACGACCATCCCATATGCGCTTTTCCCGTGGTTGGCGGATTACTTCTTCTCGGGCGCCGGCGTATCGCTGACGGGTGTTACCGGGCCGCCGAGGCCGCGGGAAAGGCCGATGCCGACCAGCAGGTCAAGCGCGCGGACGAGCTGGTAGTCGTCCTTGTCGCCAATCTGTGGCTTGGCTTTGGGGTCTTTCTTGGCCTCGTCCTTCTTGTCGCCGGCCGTCTTTTCGTCTTCGGGCTTGTTGTCATTGCTGGCGTTAGTCTTGTCATCCGGCAGCAGCGTCGGCTCGGCCTTGTCTGCCGCGTTCGGATTGGCGAGCGCGCCCTTCAGGTCGGCTTCATGGATTTCGGTATAGGCCTCTTTCTCCGCCACGACCTTGCCGCGCTCGACGGTGATGTCGGGCGTGATGCCCTTCGCCTGGATCGAGCGGCCCGAGGGAGTGAAGTAGCGCGCGGTCGTCAATTTGATCGCGCCGCCGCCGGGGGCCGGGAACAGCGTCTGCACCGAGCCTTTGCCGAAGCTCTGCGTGCCCATCAGGATCGCGCGTTTATGGTCCTGCAAGGCGCCCGCGACGATTTCCGAAGCCGAGGCCGAGCCGCCGTTGATGATCACGACGAGCGGCAGGCCGTTGGTCATGTCGCCTGCGGTTGCGAGGTCGCGGCGGGTGTCTTCCGGATTGCGACCGCGGGTGGAGACGATCTCGCCCTTGTCGATGAAGGTATCGGACACCTTGATCGCCTGGTCGAGCAGCCCGCCCGGGTTGTTGCGCAGGTCAAGGATATAGCCGACGAGCTTGTCTCCGGCTTCCTTCTGCGCGTCCTCGATCGCTTTTTTGAGGCCGTCAAAGGTCTGGGCGTTGAACTGCGTGATGCGGATATAGCCCGCCTTGCCGTCAATCACCCGGCTGCGGACCGACTTGATCTGGATGGTGTCGCGCACGAGGCGGAATTTCAGCGGCTCCTTCGCGCCTTCGCGGATGACGGTCAGAACGATTTCCGTGCCGACCTTGCCGCGCATTTTCTCGATCGCTTCGTTGAGCGTCATGCCCATGACCTGCTTGCCGTCGAGCTCGACGATGAGGTCGCCCGCCTGGATGCCCGCGCGCGCGGCCGGGGTGTCGTCGATCGGCGACACGACCTTGACGACGCTGTTTTCGAGGGTGACTTCGATGCCGAGTCCGCCGAATTCGCCGCGGTTCTGCACATCCATCGCCTTGCTTTCCTCGGCGGTCATGTAGTTCGAATGCGGATCGAGCGAGGAGAGCATGCCGTTAAGCGCGTATTCGATGAGTTTCTTGTCCTCGACCTTCTCTACGTAGCTTGCGCGGACTTGCTCGAACACGTCGCCAAAGAGGTTCAGGGCCTTGTAGGATTCAGACACGGATTCCGCGACGCTCTTGTCGCCCTTGCCCTGTGCGACCGCGCATGACGCGAAGGCGATGACGACAGCGATGGCAGTTGCAGATTTCAGTGCGGATTTAATCGACATGTTAGCTCTTGTCCTGTTTGCGTTGGGCGACCATTGACTGGCGGGGGTTGACGGGCTCGCCGCCGCGGCGAAGCTCGTAATAAATTTTGGAATCTGATTTCTCTGCGCTGCCGACCGGCTCGCCGGCTGCGAGCGTCGCGCCGACGACGGTGTCGATCCGGCCAAGGCCTGCGATCAGGCTATGGTAGCCGCCGGCATGCTCGATGATGAGGATCTGCTTATATTTCTGGAAGGGACCCGCGAATTTCACCGTGCCCGCCATCGGCGTCATGACGCTGGAGCCGCCGCGCGCGGCGAAGGTTATGCCCTCGCTTTTCGCGCCGAGATCGTCGGTTTCGCCGAAGCCCGTATAGACGCTGCCGGCAACAGGCTGCTTCAGGCCGGAGGGCAGGGGCGCATTGCGCGCGACCGAGCTGGATTTCTTCGCTTTGCCGGATGCCTTTTCTTCCGCCCTTGATTTCGCGGCGAGCTTGCGCTCGAGCTCGGCCAGCGTTTTCGCTTCTTTGGCAAGCGCGGCCAGTTCCTTTTCCTGCTGCGCGCGCTGCGCCTCGGTTTTCTCGTAGACGGACTGGCGCTTCTTCACGAGCCCGGCCATATCGTCCTGCTGGCGCGTGAGCTTTTTCAAGGCTGCCTTCTGGTCATCCAATTTGTCGTCGATCTGGTTTTCGATGCGGGTCATTTCATCGAGCTGCGCGCGCAGGTCGGTTGCGTGTTCCTGCAGCGCGGGGATCATGTCCTTCATCACCATCGAAGCGCGCGCTGAATCGAGCGGATCGCCGAGCAGCAGCAATTGTGGCTTTGGCGTGCGCTGGAATTTGCCGGCGGCCGAGACGAGGCCGCCAAGCGCATCGTGATCCTTGTAAAGGATTTTAACGGTCGCATCCTTGCGCGCCTGCAGGTCTTTCAGTTTTTTTGCGGTGTCGGAGAGCTTGTCCTCCGTCTCGCGCAGCTGGGCTGCCATGCCGACGAGTTTTGTCTTCAGCCCGCCGAGCTCGGCCGTGATTTCCTGCGACTGTTTTTCAAGCGCGGCTTTTTCCTGCTGCTTTTTCGCAAGTTCGGCATCGATATCGCGCTTGGCATGGGCCGGGGAGGCGAGACAGAGCACTGCCACGCCGCATAACATGATTGCTTTTGAAAACCCCTGCATCCCCGTGGCTGTCCTGGTGGTTCAAGTCCTGTGATAGGGGTGCCCGGCGGTGATTTGCTGGGCACGATAGATTTGCTCCAATAGCATAACCCGAACCATCATATGTGGCCATGTTTGTTTGCCGAAGCTCAGCAAAAAATTGGCCTTTTCCCTAACCGTTTTATCGAAACCATCCGCGCCGCCGATGAGGAAAACAAGTTCGGGCGCGGCATCGCCCCATTTGGTGATTTTCTTGGCGAAGTCGAGACTGGAGAAACTTTCACCTCGCTCGTCGAGCGCGATGACGAAAGCCTTGTCTGGGATGTGCTTGAGGATAAGCGGTGCTTCCTGAAGCGAGGTGGAGGCCTTGGGCGCGTCCACTTCGACCAGCCTGACCGGCCAGTTCATGCGCTTGATATATTCCTGGCAGAGATCAAGGAAAGGCGACGCCTTCAGCCTGCCGACGGCAATAATGCGGATTTTCAAGGGGCGGGCGCGGGATCAGCTGCGCTGGTAAAGCGTATAATCCACGGTCGAGAAATCGGCAGACCAGAGCTTCTCGAGATTATAGAACTCGCGCACTTCAGGCCGGAAGAGGTGGACGATCACATCGCCCGCATCCACGATCACCCAGTCGCCGGTTTCCTGGCCTTCGAGGCGCGCGCGCACGCCTTCCTTGCCGAGGCGTTCCCGCAGGCGTTCCGCCATACCCACGACGGCGCGTGTCGAGGTGCCGGTCACAATCACCATGTAATCGGCAATCGCGCTTTTGCCCGTGAGATTGATGGAAACGATATTCTCGCCCTTGTCCTGGTCGAGCGCCTTCATGACGATGTCATGAAGCTTGTGTGTTTCTTTTTCGGCGGATGCTTTTGCGGCGGGTTTGGCGGCGGCTTTCGAGGTTTTGGCGGCCGGCTTTTTGGCTTTGGTGACGATGATAATTCTCCCGGTATTAAAAAACACAAAACGCAGGCTGCGTTTCAGCAGTCCCGCGCTTCATAACTTGGCGTGTTGTGTATGAAGTGTCATTCAAAGTTCGAGAAACCCTCCCTTTGAAGGGGCTGCTGATATCCCCTCTACTTTCATTATAGCTCTAATGTTGTGGCGCGGCAATAATTCCAGAAAGAGCCACGGATTTTCAAATATTTACATAACATCCAAGCGACGTTCCGGCGGAGTCGCCGGCGGCCTTTCTCCGCGCTATGGTGGATGGAGATTTTAGAAGGGGTTCCTTATGCGGATTTGTATCCTGGCCGCTCTTGCGTTTTTCTGCCTTGCCAGCGGAGTAGCCAAAGCCGGAGAACCGACGCCGGCAGCAGCGCCAGCCGCCCCCAAGCATACAATCCGCCTTAATATCGATCCCGCCCTGCAAAAGCTGGAAACTGAATACATCGTCGCCGAAAAAAATCTTACGCCCGAGCAGCAGGCGGCACTGAAAACCTTCCAGATAGAGGACACCAAGGCGATTGACGGGGTGCTGCGCGCGATCGACACACTTTTCCAGGTGCGTCACTGCGCTGCAAACGATGAAGCCTTTAAAAAGGAGGAGCAGCAGCATCGCGCGGAGGCGGGCGTGTATGCGCAGCAGGCGGAAATGCGCGCGAATGCCGCACGGCAGGAAATCCGCGCGCGGCGCCTGACCGCGACGCCGTTCATTGACGCCAGGCTGGTGGACGGGCATTACGCATTTTTCACCCAGTTCGCGATGGGCATGTACGAGCAGATGTCCGAGATCGGGTTGCAGCAGGGAAAGTTCGCCAAGACGGATTGCGCTGCGCTCGCCCGCCATCTCGCCGAGAATTATTCGGCGGCAGCGGCCGCCGCGGCGCCGAACGCCCCGGGAACAGCTGGTCACGTTGCGCAATTGAAAGCGCGGGCAGATTCCGGGGACAACGACGCCATGACCAGTTACGGGCTGGTCCTGCTCTCCGGCCAGGGCGTCGCGCCGGATGCCGCGGCTGGCGTCGCTTATCTGCAGCGGGCAGCGGATGCGGGTTATTCGCGCGGGCAATATATGCTCGGCCTCATGCACGGCATGGGCATGGCCGGCGGCCCTGCGGACAAGGAAAAGGCTAAGTTCTGGCTCGGCAAAGCGGCCGCGCAGGGCGACAAGAAGGCGGAAGCGATGCTGAAAAGCGTCGACCAGATGAAGCCGCCGCCGCCCATCGAGGAATTGCGCAAGCGTGCGGAAGCAGGCGATGCGGGTGCTGCCTATGATCTCTCCGGTCGTTATGCGTACGGGATGTACGGCACGCCGAAAGACCAGGTGGCAGCGGATAAGTGGCGACTATTTTCAGCTGGTAAGGGTCATCCGCTTGCCCAGTCGGATCTGGCGGTGCAGATGCTGGCTAACGGCAAGGTGGAGGAGGGCATATCCTGGATGACCAAGGCCGCCGAAGGTGGCGTCGTCAATTCGCAATATGAACTTGCCAGCATTTATGCCGCGGGGAAACTCGTGCCTGCGGATCCCGCAAAAGCCAAAGCCTGGGCGGGGAAGGCAGCTGCGCAAGGCGATGCCCGAGCGGTGAAGCTGCTTGCCGGATTGAGCGGGAATTAATTACGCGTCGTGTCCTGCAACGACTACGGCCGTGTCATGAGCTGGCCGGGAAGGCGTTCCGGACCCCGCGCAAGCGGGGTGAGGTCATTTCTTATTCTTAGCTGCCGCCCTGATCGCCGTTGCC
The DNA here is from genome assembly GCA_035626855.1 of Patescibacteria group bacterium. Classification (GTDB taxonomy): domain Bacteria; phylum Pseudomonadota; class Alphaproteobacteria; order Micavibrionales; family UBA2020; genus JAPWJZ01. The sequence continues at coordinate 104 of DASPMW010000046.1, read as the reverse complement.
GACATCTCATTCAGTGGAATATGTAACAGCGTCCAGGCGGGGAGGGGCGCGGTTTTCAGTGTTGCCGCCTTTTCCTGCGGAATTTTATACGATGCGAAGGTTGC
>DASPMW010000045.1:0-14548 GCA_035626855.1 Patescibacteria group bacterium | reverse complement strand
GCCCGCGCTCGGCCTCACCTATCCCGCCTTCCGCCCCGCCGACCCAGCGAAATATGGGCGCATGATGATGGACGAGGACGGCACACTGAAAAAAATCATCGAATGGAAAGACGCGAGCGAGGAGGAGCGCAAGATCACGCTCTGCAACGGCGGCATCGTCTGCGGCGACGGCGGGAGGCTGTTCGACTGGCTTGACCAGGTCGGCAATGACAACGCGCAAAAGGAATATTACCTGACCGACCTGCCGCAGATCGCGCGGAAAGATAATCGCACGACGCATGTCGTCGAAATTTCCGAGGAAGAAACCGCCGGCGTTAACAGCCGCGAAGACCTCGCCAATATCGAACGGCTGATGCAGCAGCGCTTGCGCAAAAAGCACATGGCGAATGGCGCGACGCTGACCGATCCTGCTTCCGTTTTCTTCTGCCATGACACGGTTATCGGCCAGGACGTCACCATCGGCCCGAACGTGGTCTTCGGGCCCGGTGTCACCATCGCCAGCTATGTCGAAATCCTGCCGTTCTGCCATATCGAGGGCGCCAGCATTGCGGAAGGCGCGTCGGTCGGTCCCTTCGCGCGGCTGCGCCCCGGCACCGTGCTCGGCGCGGAGAGCAAGGTCGGCAATTTTGTCGAGACAAAAAATGCGCAGCTGGGCGCCGGCGCAAAGGCGAGCCACCTCAGCTATCTCGGCGACGCGACCATCGGCGCGCGCGCGAATATCGGCGCAGGCACCATCACCTGCAATTATGACGGCTATTTGAAGCATAAAACGGTGATCGGCCAGGACGCCTTCATCGGCTCCAACACCGCCCTCGTCGCGCCGGTTACCATCGGCGACGGTGCCATCGTCGGCGCGGGTTCGACGATCACCAAGGATGTTGCGGCCGACGCCCTCGCCCTCACCCGCGCGCCGCAGGAACAGCGCGATGGCTGGGCACCGCCCTATCGCGAGATGAAGAAGAAGTTGAAAGAAGAGAAGTCCAAAAAGTAAGGAGTCCCCTCTCCCTCTGGGAGAGGGCTAGGGTGAGGGTACTTGCCGCTCAGACCGGAAAGAAATATGCCGAACGCTATAGCCAAAGCAAAGACGCTGCGAAAAGAAATGACGGAGGCCGAGACCAAGCTCTGGCGTTTCCTGCGCAATAGTCACACCGGCTATAAATTTCGCCGTCAGTTCCCCATCGGGCCTTATATCGCCGACTTCGCCTGCATCCAGCTGAAACTGGTCATCGAAGTCGATGGCGGCCAGCATTGCGAAAACACCGGTGATGCAAGGCGCACCAATTACCTGAACAGCCTTGGTTACGAAGTGGTGCGGTTCTGGAATAACGACATCATCAACAATGTGGAGGGTGTGATAAGTACCCTCACCCTAGCCCTCTCCCATAGGGAGAGGGGACTCATAGAAAAAGAAGGAATATAAATATGTGCGGCATCGTCGGCATCCTCTCCAAAGAACAAGACGCGGCTCCGCTGCTGGTCGAGGGCCTGAAGCGCCTCGAATACCGCGGCTATGACAGCGCCGGTGTGGCGACGCTTGTGGACGGCAAGCTGGAGCGCCGCCGCGCCGAGGGCAAGCTGATCAACCTTTCCGAAAAGCTCGCGAAGCAGCCCCTCAAGGGCACGGTCGGCATCGGCCATACGCGCTGGGCGACGCATGGCGGCGCGACGGAGCGCAATGCGCACCCCCACATCACCAACGACGTCGCGGTCGTGCATAACGGCATCATCGAAAATTACCAGGAGCTGAAGGAAGAGCTGGAAAAATCCCAATTCCGCTTTGAATCCGACACCGACACCGAAGTCATCGCACATCTCGTGACCCATTATCTGCGCCAGGGGCTGAAGCCGGGCGCTGCGGTCGACCAGGCGCTGACGCGCATGCGCGGCGCGTTCGCCATTGCAATGATTTTCTCGGGCGAAAAAGACCTCATCATCGGCGCGCGCTTCGGCACGCCGTTGGCAATTGGGTATGGCAAGGGCGAGATGTTCATGGCCTCCGACTCCTACGCGCTCGCGCCGCTCACCGATAAAATCTCCTTCCTTGAAGACGGCGACCGGGTCGAAATGTCGCGCGCCGGCGTCACTATCCGCAACCTTGACGGCAAGACCGTCGAGCGCGAAGTGCGCGTGACGGCGCAGTCGGGCGCGCTGACCGGCAAGGGCGAATACCGTCATTTCATGGAAAAGGAAATCAACGAGCAGCCCGCCGTGATCGGGGACACGCTCAACACCTATATTAATCCCGCCAACGGCGCGATCACGATGCCGGAAGAGATTCTGAACCTCGCCGTTGCGTCGAAAATCACCATCACGGCCTGCGGCACGGCCTATTACGCGGGCTTCGTCGCCAAATACTGGCTCGAGCAGGTGGCGCGCATCCCGACGGAGGTCGATATCGCCTCCGAATTCCGCTATCGCGAGGCGCCCCTGCCGAAAGACGGCGCGGCCATCTTTATCTCCCAGTCGGGGGAAACGCTCGACACGCTGGAGGCGCTGCGCTACTGCCGCCGCCAGAAGCAGACCTGCGTCGCGATCCTCAATACGATCGAAAGCACGATCGAGCGCGAAAGCGACCATGTGCTGCGTACGCTGGCGGGGCCGGAAGTCGGCGTCGCCTCGACAAAGGCCTTCACCACGCAGCTGACGACGCTTGCCTGCCTGACCATCGCCCTCGCCCGCAAGCGCGGCACGATTTCGGCGGAGCGCGAGCGGCAGCTGACCGACGCGCTGCGCGAAGTGCCGAGCCGCGTCGCCGAACTGCTCGGCCATGACGAAAAAATCCGCGAGATGGCGAAGCATATCTCGGAAGCGCGCGACGTGCTCTATCTCGGCCGCGGCACCTCTTACCCGATCGCGCTCGAAGGCGCCCTGAAGCTCAAGGAAATTTCCTATATCCACGCCGAAGGCTATGCCTCGGGCGAGCTGAAGCACGGGCCGATCGCGCTCATCGACGATGGCGTGCCGGTCATCGCCATCGCCCCCCATGACGCGCTGTTCGAAAAGACCGCGAGCAACGCGCAGGAAGTGATCGCGCGCGGCGGCAAGGTGCTGCTGATCTCCGACAAACAGGGCATCGCCAAGCTGAAGGATAAGTCAGCCTGGACGATCGAAATTCCCGAATGCGACCCCTTTGTCGCGCCGATCCTTTACACCATCCCGGTACAGCTGCTCGCCTATCACGTCGCGGTCATCAAGGGAACGGATGTCGACCAGCCCCGAAACCTCGCGAAATCGGTGACGGTGGAGTGAGGGCCTGGCTTTTGCTCGCGCTGCTCTGTCTTGCGCCCGCTGTGGCGCAGGCGGAGCGGAATGAACTGGCGGCGTACAACGGTGCGCTCACTCTTTCTTTCCGCAACTTGCCGGTATTCGCCGACTATCCGGCGGAACCCGCGCCGCACAAGCGGGCGAAAGACGTCCAGTTTAAAGTTAACAGCAAGGCCTGGCGCTATCGCACCACCCTTCAAAACGCCCTCGCAGGAGAACCTGATTTTAACGGCCACTACGTCTTCGCGACTGCAGGATGCGGCACGGGCTGTCAGCTCAACTGGATCATCGATGTCGAAACCGGCAGGATCGCCTGGCATGGCCAGACAGAAATGGGCGTTGCCTACCGCCGCGACAGCAGCCTGTTCATCCCCAATCTTTACGAGACAGAACTCGACCTGACCGGCGGCGCCTATTTCGGCAACGCCAATATCTCTTTCTATAAAGTCCAGGCCGGCAAGGCCACAATTGTCGCCCAAGTCAGCGGCGGCGTGAAGACGCCGTAAAAACCTTGCTTGTGCCCGCCGTGACAGGCAGCCGAAGATTTGTTACTCTTCGGACATGGACAACCCCACCCGTTCAAACCGCAAATCCATCGCGCTGAGCAGCGGCGTTATCGTCGCGATCGCGCTGGCGGGGGTATTCTTTGCGGGGCGCGTCGTATGGTTCACGCTGCCTCTCCTCGTTGGCGGCATTGTTTTCGCGCTCTCCCTCGCCTCGCTGATCGGCCGCGGTTATTTCAGCACGGCGGTGGTCATGGCGGCGGGGGCGTTCCTTGCCTTTCCGGAGAAGATCGCGGATGGCGGCCTCGATGCGTCTCCCGGCGGGGTGCTGTTTATCATTTGCGCGCTCGCGGCGCTTCTGCTGGCAATCGCGGGCCTTCATCACCGCTTTGGGGCGCGGGCGGCGCGGCGCATCGGCACCGCGACCTTCGTGCTGCTCGGGTTTGGCCTGGCCTACTGGATGATGTCTTCGCGCGTTATTGCCGAGACCGCCGTTCAATACGACGCAGCCCTGGACGCCTGCGCGGGCGCGCTGAAGCCGGAAGATGCGGATACCGGCACCTATAAGCATCTCAGCAGCCGCGCAACCGACTGGCATGATTGCGCCCGCACCCGCGCCTGCGCCGCGCAGGATGCCTATGCGGGCGCGCTATGCCGGTTGGCGCTCGCACCAATGTCGCGGCAGCTGCGCGCCATGCGCCGCGCGGGCGCGCGGGTGATCGTCGCGGAAACGCGGGAAAAATACATGCCGGTCATTGCCACTTGTGGGACCGAGCTTGCGGGGCTGTCGGGTTTCGAAACGGTGCCCGATTACATCAACGCCCATCCCGAAAATCCCGATTACCAGGAACGCATCGAATGGGACCTGCTGGAATGCGGCATCGACCGCGTCTGCGAGCAGTATCGCGAGCAGCAGGGCGTGTCAGAGGAAAGCTGCAGCGCAGCATACAAGGCCTTGCGTGAAACTGAAAACGTCTCTCCGCGTTTGGTGCTGATGAGGAAATATTCGAAGGAGTGACCTTCCCCATGAAGACCGCCGCGATTTTGCTGGCTTGCGCCTTCTTTACCTTTTTCCCCGGCCGCGCCAAGGCCGCGCCGAACGGAACGGAGATGCTGGCCATTACCCATCTTTTCCAGTTCGTGCGCGAAGCCAATGCGCAGTTCATCCGCAATGGCGTCTCGTATAACGGCGGCGACGCTGCTGCTCATATGGAGAAGAAATGGGGCCATGCGAAGGACCGGCTGAGCACGGCGGAGGAGTTTATCGACTATGTCGCCTCCCGCAGCTCCCTCACCGGAAAACCCTACATGGTGAAGACCGCCGACGGCAAAACGATCGAAGCGCGCGCCTGGCTTTATGCCGAGCTGAACCGATTCCGCATCCAGCAGGATAAGTCCGCGCCCGCAGGCGCGAAGCCGCGTAACAAATAGATTAAAAAAAAACCGAGGATTGCCGGCCTTAAGCCGAAACGTCGATCAGCATGCCCTTGGGCGAGCTGAACAGCACGGCGCCGCTTGTCATGTACGGATAAAAGCCGCCGCGGCTGCGCGGGTCGGACACTTCCGGTTCGCCATTCTCGTCAAGCGTCAGCACCACCGGCGGCCTTTGCGGCGGAGCAGACGGCTTCCGGTGCCAGGCGCTCCGCGCCGGGCTGTTGATCGTGCTGTTGAAGGAGTCCATAGCTACCAATATTGGGCCGGCAGGGCCGCAATCAAGTGGGTGGAATTATGCCCAAAAATCGACGGCGTGGCGGCGCGTCTCAGGGGCAAGGGGGACGGAACCCGGAATTTCACCGTCGAGGTACCGCGTGAGCACATCGTCGTCGCTGTCCTCATCGCTGGAGGCGCCTGTCGCCCGGCGATCGGCGCGGCGGAATTTCATGGGGGCGCCCGGGGAATACGGCACGATGGGCGCGGGTGAAATACGGATCATGTGCTCTCCTCCTTTGGCATCTACGGGAGGCTAACCGGAGCTTGATGGTCTTGTTCCGGCTCTATTTATTAAGCGATGTGATAAAGGTAATTCCCATAGCATTCACCAGTGTCCGATGGCGGGAGACTGTCACCCCGAAGACACAGTTCTGGCGGAACCTATCAACCAGGCGTGACGTTCATGTAGCGGTTCGGTAAAGTCGAGCTTGTCCGTTTAACTTTGAAAGAGACAAAAATGACCAAAAAACTCTCACTCCTGGCTGGCACAGCAGCCCTTGCGATGTTCCTGACCGCAGCCGCGCCTGCTTCCGCAGACATGGACGCGAATGGCCACACCAACACCGATAACGGCTCCGGCTTCTATGCCGGCGGTTACGGCGGCTTCAGCTGGACCGATGCGGAAACGGCTGGCGCAGACGCCAACCTGAACGGCGGTGATTACGGCGTGTTCGTCGGCCTCGAGCTGACCCAGTGGCTGAACAGCATGTCCAACATGGGCATGACGGCGGCTGTTGAAGCACATTACGGCTGGTCGACGGCTGATGACGATATCGGCGCAGTCTCGATCGAGAAAGAAGACGAGTTCGGCCTGAGCTTCCGCCCCGGCTTCACCGCGCTTAACGAGCATATGCCGCTTGGCATCAAGCCCTACGGTATCATCGGTTACCGCAACCTGGAGCTGGAAGCAGCCGGCGCCGGCCTTGGCGATGAAGACTTCCACGGCTTTGAACTGGGTCTTGGCACCGAAGTCATGGCGTTCGGCGATATCGGCGTCCGCCTCGACTACACCCACGTCTTCTACGGCTCTGAAGGCGGCATCGATCCCGATGAAGACGATCTGCGTCTCGGCGTCGCTTACCACTTCTAAGCGATCTGATCCGAAAAAACGGCGGCCAGAGATGGCCGCCGTTTTTTATTGCCTCATAGAACTTGGGCAAGGGCGACGGTCATTCTTTGTTAAGGAAATTGGCATAATATATGGTCATTCCTTCCCCTTTTTCCCGGAGCCGCTCATATGGCCGAAATTTCAAGCAAGCGCAGCGGCGGCCTCTCCGCCCAGTTTCACGGCGTTGCCGTCTATAACGACGGCGCGGATACCGCGGCGGTCGCCGGTTACAAGACCGTCGTCGCGGGCATGACGCGCGACCGGCTGGATAACTTCTTCTTCCCGGGCCTGATGGACGTGATCGAAAATCCGCCCGGCGGCGATGAGAAAAAGGCGATGAGCCTGCTGCAGGGCGACCACCCCTCCGACTTCCGCGTGACGATGGTTGCCGCCACCAACAATGGCGCACGCGTCTATTTGCCGATGATCGACGACAAGCTGCTCGGCCGCACGCTGATCGTCGGCCCCGGCGCGGCCACGCCCGGCCGCATCGCCGACAACGTCACCTATGTTGACGCGACCAAGGAAGGCGCCCGCGATGCCATCAACGCTTTCATGGCCGACGGCGCAAGGATACGCGCCGAGCGCGAAAAGCTCGCCTTGTCAGACGTCGTTCCCCTGATCGAGGACATCATTCGCGCGACGTCAGGCGCCGCCGATATCACAGGGGATTCCAATATCCTGAAAGCCGGCACGACAATCGCGGACGTGATGCTGCCGATTGCGCTCGGCCGCAGCGCCGTCACGCTCTATGCCGTCGCCGCACAAACGCCGCGGAAATTCAAGCTCTAGCAAACCGCTTCGCCGGGACGCGCGTCAGGCCATCACGGTGCCTTCGCCGGTCGAGGCTGCGCCAACTGGCGTCACCTCCACGCGCGACAGCTGCGAGCAGCTTTGCGCGCAGTCGCGGCAGGTTTCCGCGCAATCGACCATGTCACCGCCCAGCGCGGCGCAGGAATCCGCGCAGGCCTGGCAGATCGCGGCGCAGGCGCGGCATATCTCGGCATGGAGGTCGGACCCGCGCAGCATCGCGCGCGCCGCCGTGCGGCAGATATCGACGCAGTCCATCATCACGCGGACATGCGCCGGCTCCAGGTGCTTGCCGCCTTCCTCCAGGCAATGCGTGAAGAGCATTTCCTCGCATTCATCGGCGCAGGCATTGCAGGCGTCGATGCAGTCCGAAATATCCTGTTCAATCATGTCCATGGGGGTTCTCCGCTATAATGTTCAGCTGTGCTCGCGGGCAAACGATTGGTCGTGCTATTGGTTTCATTTGTCATGGCCCGGCCATCTACCCTAGAATAGGCTATGGCCGAACAGGATAACGACCGCCGCCGCACGCAGGATATCAAAGGCAAGCAGGTGAATTTCATCTTCCTGCCGCCCGATACGCTGCCGCCGATCGAAAAGGTGACGAGCGTCGCCGTGGTGCCTTTTACCGGGAATGGCGAAATTGTTGCCGCCCTGCTCCACCGCGGACCTGATATTCCGGGCGGCCATATGCACAAGGGGGAGACAAGCTTCGAGGAAACCGCCCGCCGCGAGGCGATGGAGGAAGCGTTCATTACGCTCGGGCCGCTGAAAACCGCGCTCGTCATCCAGTCCGATTTTTACGGCAGCGCGCCCGAGGAGCTGACCTATATGCTTGTCATGACTGGCATCGTCACCGAATTTCACGACGTCATCCCCGACGGCGAAACGCTAGGGCGCAAGGTCATGCCGGTGTCCGATTTCCTCGCCGCCTACACTGCGGGCGACCCGCATTTCATGGCCGAAATCATCGAAGCCGCGCGCGATGTACAGAGCGCCAAGCCACCCCGGCGAAAACCGGGGTCCAGTCTATAGACGCTGTCATTCTGAGCGAAGCGAAGAATCTCTCTTGATTGGCGAAGGGAGATCCTTCGCTTCGCTCAGGATGATAGAGAGAATAATTTAATCCGCAATCAGCCGATGCTTGCGCAGCAGATCCTGCAGCTCACCGGACGCATACAGGTCGCGCACGATGTCGCAGCCGCCGATGAACTCGCCCTTCACGTAGAGCTGCGGAATGGTCGGCCAGTTGGTGAAGTCCTTGATGCCCTGCCGCAGACCGGGGTCAGAGATGACATCCACGTCCTTGAACGCAACGCCCATGTTCTCGAGCACCTGCACGACCGCCGCCGAGTAGCCGCATTGCGGGAAGGCGACGTTGCCCTTCATGTAAAGAACGACGTCGTTATCCGCGATATCCTTGCGGATGCGGTCGAAGACGTCGTTTTTATCGAGGAAGTCCATGGCGGGTCACGCCACGCGGGTTTTGATCTGCAACGCGTGGATGGTTTCGCCAATATGGGAGCCGAGCGCCGCATGCACCATGCGGTGCTGTTCCAGCAGCGGTTTGCCGGCAAAGCGCTGGCAGACCACCGTCGCCGCGAGGTGCAGCCCGTCGCCCCGCACATCCTCGATCTCGACTTTCGCCTCGGGAATGCCGCGCTTGATGAGTGCCTTGATGCTTGCCGTATCCATTGCCTGTCCCTGCCTTCGAAATCCTTGGAATCATATGGTTCTGTATCAGGTTAGGGCAATATCGTTAACATCTTGATAATAATGTTATCAATGCCAGCTATTTCCGCGCCGCAGCAAGGTGAGAAAGAGCCACTAACCCCTTCCCTTTTTTGCGAAAACTTGCCAGAATACCCGAATTCCAACGCGCAGCAGAAACGCCATGACCGGACCGATTTACAAGCCCCTGACCATCGGCATTTCCACTTCCGCCCTGTTCGACCTGCGGGAGGAGCACGGCGTTTACCAGTCGCGCGGCATCGACGAATACCGCAGCCTGCAATTCTCCCGCCGCCGCGAGATCATGAAGCCCGGCACCGCGTTTTGCGTGATACAAAAGCTGCTGGCGATCAACCTGCCCGGCGAGAAGCCGCGGATCGAGGTCGCGCTGATTTCGCGCAACGACATCGAGACGGGCATCCGCGCGCGTTACTCCCTCGATCATTACGGCCTCGACATTCCGCGCATCGCGCTTACCGGCGGCAAGCCGGTCGAGGCGCGGCTGCTGAAGGCCTATGGTATCGACCTGTTTTTATCGAAGCATCCGGAAGACGTGCAGCGCGCCGTCGACGGCGATATCGCCGCCAGCGTGCTGCATGACCCGCCGCTTGAAGCCGCCCCCGCCTGCAAACCCGGCAAGGTGCATTTCGCGTTTGACGGCGACATGGTTTTGTTCGGCGGTGAATCGGAGGCGATATTCCAGCGGGAAGGCTTGCTCGGCTTCCTGAAATACGAGACCGAGAATGCCGAAGTGCCGATGCCGCACGGCCCCTTCGCCAAGGTGTTGTTCGTCATCCAGGCGCTCAAGGCGACCTTCCCCAAGGAAGACTGCCCGATTGAAACCTCGCTCGTCACCATGCGCTCGGGCACCGCGCAGGTGCGCCCGATGAATACCCTCATCGACTGGGGCCAGATCGTTGACGGCGCCTATATGATCGGCCGCTCGTCGCAGGAGGGCCATAAATACCAGAAGGTGGATGTGCTGGCCGCTATCGGCGCCGACCTCTTCTTCGACGACCAGACCTATCACACCGAGCCGGCATCGAAAGTCGTGCCCTCCGGCTACGTGCCGTCCCGTAGCGATCACAAAAAGGTCGCCTGATATCAGTAGCTTAAGCAATCGTCCCGACCATAATCCAGTTAACCCTTCCTAAATTTCCGCCATATATCATGGACTTGTGGGATTATGCCCGCAACCGGACCAGAAGGTTTAGGCGATAAATGGCGAAGGAAGAAGACTTCCATCTCAAGCCCGTGACGCAGACGGAGCTCAACGACCTCATCCGCAAGCACCAGAATTTCCTGGGCGCGAAGCCGGGCGGCGCGCGCGCGGTGATGCGCGACCGCGACATGACCGGTCTCTCCTTCATCGGCATGAACCTGTCGCAGTCCGACTTTTCCGGCTGCATCATGGCGCATGCCGACCTGACCGGGGCGAATTTTGAAAGCTCGACGCTGTTCGGCGTCGACCTGACGGGCGCGAAGCTGACCAATACGCGCCTCGTGCGTGCCGATATGCGCGGCGCGGAGATCGAGCAGGCGGATTTATCGATGGCAAACCTGCAGGGCGCCGACCTGCGTCAGGGCCGCACGATCCTGAAGCGCAAGATCAAGACCGCCGACGACCAGTATGCCAAGACGTCGGAAGCGGGCGTGGTGCTGTTCACGGGCTCCAACATGACCGGCGCGAACCTCGCGGGTGCAACCGCGATCGCCGCCGATTTCAGCGACACCATTCTTGAGAATGCCAAGATGCAGGGCGCCAACCTGCAAGGCGCGAATATGCGCGGCGCTGACCTGTCAAACGCCAACCTGACGCAATCCGACATCCGCAACGCCGATTTTTCCTATGCGACAATGACCGGCGCGTCGCTCGACAAGGTCGAGAAAGCGGGCAGCAATTTCGCGCATGTCCTGACAGGTGCCTCTGCCGGGCAGGAAGTCGATGAAATGCCGATCACGCTCGACGAGCAGATATTGGCGCATATGCACTGGGTCGCGACCGGCGGCGGACAGGGGCGGCAGCTGGTGCTGAACCAGATTGACATGCGCAAGGGCCCACGCCTTGCCTCGCAGCGCTTCACGGCGGTGCGGGCCAATAAATGCACCTTCGCCGAAATGGACCTGCGCTCGATCGAATTGCAGGGCGCGCATATGGACGAATCCGACTTCCGCAAATGCAGCCTGAAAAGCGCCGATCTGCGCGGCGCGCGCTTCCGCCATGCTCTCATGCAGCGCGCAGATTTCACGCGCGCCAACATGAACCCGCTGGTGCTGAAAAAGCCGGACGGCATCACCTATCACATCCCCTGCCGGCTGGAGGACGCCCAGCTGCGCAACTGCGATTTTTCCGGCGCGCGGCTGATGGAGGCGCGCTTCACGCGCTGCGACCTGCAGGGCGCTGTTTTCACCCATGCCGACCTGCGCGGGGCGGATTTTACGGGCGCGATTTTGAAGGGCGTGGAATTTGGCGATGCCGTTCTGGACGACGCCGTATTCGATCCGGGCCGCGACCCGCGCTGATTCCTTTCGTTATTGGATTTTTTATGTGACGCGCGTGACGTTCGTTTGAACACGCGGGCTTATTTCAAAGATTTTTTCTGCTCGTAACAACTTCATCCGGCTATCGAATTGCCGGTTCGTCACGGAATGTCACAACTAATAACATTGAAATATGAGGACAAAGTTGGGAGAATTTAGGCAGGCTCAGGAGTTGCGGGCGGATTTCCCCGCGAGCTTCCGCACAGCAAACCCGAGACCGCCGATGACAAGCGCCGGCGCCCAGATTTTCCACAGCTCCGTCGCAAACACCAGATAACCGCGCTCGCTGAAAAACCGCTTGCCGATGGGCGAGACGGGTATCGGGCTCCAGTCAAAAAAGAAACGGTCCACCGAAAACGGCCACCACAACGCCACGCCCTCCCCGCCATCGGTGAGCGCGTCGATCAGCGCGTGGGAAATCGTCGAAAGAAACAGGAAGATGAACACGATCCGCCGCTGCACCGGAATATCATTCACGGTAAATTCCCTGTTGCGCCAGCTGAAGAGCGCCGCGATGAGGATGGCGGCGACAATGGAATGGGTGAAGCCGCGATGGCCGAACTGGCTTTCATACGGCACGCCGAACGCGAAACCGATCGTATCGAAATCCGGCAGGTCGGAGCAGAAAACGCCGATCGCGAGCAGGCTGAAAGGGATCGTTTTTCGTCCGCAGGCAAGCGCGAGGGCAACGGGAACGGCCGGATGGGAAAAGATCGTAGCCATGCCAAATGCCTTGGAAAACAACGGGATTGCCGCCGAAATTATGTACAACCCGCCCCTTTGTCAAGCCGCGGAATCGGGGTATAAATACGCTATGCATATCCGCCAGCTTCCAGAAACGCTTATCAACCAGATCGCCGCCGGCGAAGTGATCGAGCGTCCGGCTGCCGCGGTAAAGGAACTCGTTGAAAACGCGATTGACGCGGGCGCGAGCCGCATCGAGGTCACGATCCGCGATGGCGGCGCGTCGCTGATCGCGGTGAATGACGACGGCATCGGCATGACGGCCGATGACCTCAGCCTTGCGGTAGAGCGGCATGCGACGTCGAAGCTGCCCGATGAAGACCTCGTCAATATCGCGTCCCTGGGTTTCCGCGGAGAGGCGCTGCCTTCCATCGGAGCGGTCAGCCGCCTTACCATCACCAGCCGCAAAAAAGACGGTGATGGCTATGCCATTACTGTCAACGGCGGCAAAAAATCGAAACCTGCCCCGGCTGCCCATGGCAAGGGCACCAAGGTGGAGGTGCGGGATTTATTCTATGCCACGCCCGCGCGCCTGAAATTCCTGAAATCGCCGCGTTCCGAAACGGGCGCGGTGCGCGACGTGCTGGAACGGCTCGCGCTCGCCTATCCCGATGTGCATGTCAAATTCACGGCGGATGACCGCGATGTGCTCGACCTTCCCCCCTCCCCCGGCGATTTGTACGAGCGGCGTCTGGGGCGGCTGCGGCAGATCATGGGGCGCGAATTCGCGGAAAACGCCCTGCGCCTCGATGCCGAGCGCGACAAAATCAGGCTGACCGGCTACGCCAGTCTGCCGACCCTCAACCGCGGCACAAACCAGTTCCAGCAGTTTTTCGTCAACGGACGCCCCGTCAAGGACCGCCAGCTGATCGGCGCGGTGCGTGGGGCGTATATGGATTTCCTCGCCTATGACCGGCACCCGATGCTCTGCCTGTTCATCGATCTGCCGCCCGCGGATGTCGACGTCAACGTGCATCCGGCGAAATCCGAAGTGCGGTTCCGCGATGCGGCCCTCGTGCGCGGGCTGCTTGTGGGCGGGCTGAAGCATGCCATCGCGGCGGCGGGCCACCGCGCCTCCACGACTGTCGCGGAAGACACCCTTGCGGCCTTCCAGGCCCCGCAGCAACAGGCGAATGCAGGCTGGAGCGGCGATTACCGCCAGCCGGCCCCCGCTTATGCAACGCTGAAGGGCATGGCGGGCGCGCCCTATACCGGATCGGCCTTTCAATCGACGGGAAATCTTGCGCTCGATACCGCGCCGGCCGCGCGCGCGCCAGACGCGCCTGTTGTCATAGACGTGCCGGCGGAATACTCGCTCGGCGCGGCCTGCGCCCAACTGCATGAAACCTATATCGTCGCCCAGACAAAAGATGGGCTGGTGCTTGTGGACCAGCATGCCGCGCATGAGCGGCTGGTTTATGAAGACATGAAAAAAGCGCTGCAAAATGGCGGCATCGCGCGCCAGCCTTTGCTGCTGCCGGAAGTGGTCGAGATGGACGCGGCATCGGCCGAGCGGCTGCTGGCGCGGAAGGCGGAGCTGGAGGAGCTCGGCCTCGTGGTGGACAGCTTCGGCCCCGGCGCAGTTGTGGTGAATGAAGTGCCCGCGCTGCTCGGCCAACCGAATATCCGGCAGATGGTGATCGATCTCGCCGACGACATCGCCAATTACGGGCAGACGCTGGGGCTGAAGGAAAAGCTCGAGGAAGTTTGCTCGACCATGGCCTGCCACGGCTCGGTGCGCGCGGGCCGGCGCCTGACGCCGAATGAAATGAACGCGCTGCTGCGCCAGATGGAGCGGACGCCCCATTCCGGCCAGTGCAACCACGGCCGCCCGACCTATGTCGAGCTGAAACTTTCCGATATCGAAAAACTTTTTGGACGCAGGTAATGCCATGACCGACATCACGGAACCGCAGACGGAAACGATCGCGAAGGAACACAAAAAGCTCTGCCTGATGCTCTACGGCGTTTTCGCGCTGTCGCTGATCCTGCAGTTCATCAACCTTGCGACCATCCTGCTCGGCTCTGCCGCCATTCTGGCCGGCGTGATCCTCGCCTATGTCGAGCGCAAGAAGGCGCAGGGCACGATCTACGGAAACCACCTGCAATACCTGATCCGCACCTTCTGGATTGGCGG
>DASPMW010000044.1:0-5676 GCA_035626855.1 Patescibacteria group bacterium | reverse complement strand
AAGGGCGCAATGCCCGCCGTCACGCCAAAGGCGACGCCCGCCAGCGTTTCGCGCCCGATCACGCCGCCCATGAGCAGGATCACGCCCGCGCAGTAGCAGGTAAAGGCCGCAACGAGGTAAAAGGTGCTGAGAAAGGCCATCAGCTTCGAGAGCCGGGGATAGGCGAGCGAAACCACCTGCATCATGCCGGCAAAGAATGCGGCGGGAAACAGGTAGAGCGGCAGGATCAGGGGAGAGAAGATCAGCGCGACGATCGCCGGCCAGACATCGCCCTTGAACCCCTGCGCGACCAGCCAGCCGCCGGAGGCCACCACAACCAGAAGGTTGAGGTAAATGAGAGGGGTCAGTGATTTTTTGACGAGGCCGGCGAAAGACAAGGGTTATCCCCCTGTTGCGGTTCAGAACGGGATTTCGTCATCCATCTTGTCGGCCTTGCCTGAGGCGGCATAGGAGCCGGAGGAGGACGCGGATTGCGAGTGGTCCATGCCGTAATCGCCGCCCGATTCGAACGACGAGCCGCCGCCTTTGCTGTCGAGCATGGTGATTTCGCCGCGGAAGGGGCGCAGCACGACTTCGGTCGTGTATTTTTCCTGGCCGTCTTTATCGGTCCATTTGCGCGTCTCGAGCTGGCCCTCGATGTAAACCTTGGCGCCTTTTTTAATGTATTTCTCGACGATGCCGACGAGGTTGTCGTTCAGGACGGAAATGCGGTGCCATTCGGTGCGCTCTTTCTTCTCGCCCGAGGCCTTGTCCTTCCAGGATTCCGAGGTAGCGATCGAGAAGCTGGCGACGCGTCCGCCATTGGCGAAGCTGCGGATTTCCGGGTCTTTGCCGAGATTGCCGACGAGGATGACCTTGTTGACGCTGCCTGCCATGATATTTCGCCTTTCCTGGACACATGCCGTAAAGCCTCTGGCCGAATCTGCCGTTTATGCTAGGATTTACCCTTACAAACGAGAATCTGCGAGCAAGCTTTCAGCTTTTGAAAACGCCTTATGTTTATCATGCAGGCGCATGGCTGACAAGCTGGACGCGAAGCAAAAAGGGCACTGAAATGCGCGCATGGCAACGGATGTTGAGCGGACGCCGCCTCGACCTCATCAACCCCTCCCCGATGGATATCGAGATCGAGGATATCGCCCACGGACTTTCCAGAGTCGCCAGATGGAACGGCCAGACGACCGGCGAGCATTGCTTCAACGTCGCGCAGCATTGCGTAATCGTCGAGCAGATCTGCAACACGCTGGAGCCGGCATCCGACCCGCAATGGCTCCTCGCCGCCCTTCTCCATGACGCGTCCGAATATGTGGTGGGCGACATGATCTCGCCCTTCAAGAACGCGCTCGGCGTCAACTACCGCGCCTTCGAGGACAAGCTGATGGAAGCGATCCATGTGCGCTTCGGCCTGCCCGCAATTATTACGCCTCAGCTGAAAAAATTCATCAAGCGCGCGGACAAGATCTGCGCCTATCTGGAGGCGACACAGCTCGCCGGATTTACCGAAGCGGAAAGCGTCGAATTCTTCGGCGCGCCGCCGGCCGCCGTGAAGAACTGGAGCGTGAAGCCGCTCTCCGCCAATGAATCAAAGCGCATCTATATCGAGCGTTTCTCGGAGCTCATCGGCCAGAAGCAGCAGGCCGCCGCTTAGCTGGTAACAAAATCCGAATAAAAAAATCGCCCGCCGCGGGTTTACCGCTGGCGGGCGAATTCTTTTCAAGCAGAGCCCGATTACGGCTTTGGCGTAACGGTAACGCCAGCTTTTGCGCCGGGCTGCGCAACCAGCTGGACGTCGTCGTCCTGCTGTGCGGGCTTGGCAGCGACTTTCGCGAAGCGCTGCGCGAGCGTTTCGTAGATGTCTTTCTGCTGCTCTTCCGTCAGGGAACCCAGCTTGTAGCTGATTTCCTGGTAGGTTTTGCGCTGTTCGATGGCGCGGAGCGAGTTGTAGTCGATTTCTTTCTTCTCTTTCGCGCCGTCGTAATCAACGCCGCGGATGCCTTGCGCATAGTCGATCGAGCGGCGGGTGCCGGTGATCAGGTTCAGCGCGCCCGGGAACACGGACAGGCCGGCGATGACTGCGCCGACAGCAACCGAGAAGCCGGCGACGCCGAGCATTGCAGCCGGAACCATCACGGGAACGGTCACGGCAGCCGCGATCGCGGTCACGGCGATCTTGCCACCGATTGCCGCAACGGCAGTCGAGCCGAGGGAGGAAGCGAGCGCGGTGCCAGCCACGTACCAGGACGCAAGCGCAGCAGCGCCGCCGCCGAGCCATTGCGCGGTGTGCAGATATTTGCCGTTCGCGAGGTGAGCCACAGCGCGCGACGAGTTGCGGCCGATGATGCCGGCGGGCATGCCAAGGAACGCGAGCGGGCCGGAGCGCAGTTTTTTCGACACGGAAACGTCATCGAGTTTCTTCGCCAGCCAGGTCAGGCCTTCCAGCGGCTTTTCGTAGATGTATTTCGTGTAAGCGTTCCAGAGCTCTTTCGGCTTGATCGGAATAACGATCTCTTTGCGGGCTTCCAGCTCTTTCTCGGTCAGTTGACGTGCCATAGCGGTATTCACCTTTCAAAAATAGTCGGGGTATCAGATCGAAAATTGTTTCCTCTATCCCGCGACCGACTTTCGCTGCCCTTCATTCTCGAGCGCATGGAAACCGTCGCGGCGAATCATTTTTCGAAACCGCCGCGATCCTATTTATGAATAGGTGTTATGTCCACCCCCTATCTCGTGAGCGGATGTACTAGAATATATTACAGGATTATGGATTCGAAATACGTGAAAGAAGGTCGCTAAGGGACTGATCCCTTATGCGACCTTCGTGTTTTTCTGCGCCAGCAGCGGCTTCAGGAATTCGCCGGTGTAGCTGCGTTTTTCGCGCGCGACTTTTTCGGGCGTGTCCTGGATGAGGATCTGGCCGCCCTTGTCGCCGCCTTCGGGACCCACATCGATGATCCAGTCGGCGGTCTTAATGACCTCGAGGTTGTGCTCGATAACGACGACTGTATTGCCCTGATCGACGAGGCGGTGGAGCACTTCCAGCAATTTGCGCACGTCTTCGAAATGCAGGCCGGTCGTCGGCTCGTCGAGAATATAAAGCGTGCGGCCGGTCGAGCGTTTCGACAGTTCTTTCGACAGCTTGACGCGCTGCGCCTCGCCGCCCGAGAGCGTCGTCGCGCGCTGGCCGACATGGACGTAGCCAAGGCCGACTTCTTTCAGCGTTTCCATCTTGTCGCGGATGGAGGGCACGGCCTTGAAGAATTCGGCTGCTTCCTCGACCGTCATGTCGAGCACTTCGGCGATCGATTTATCCTTGTACTTCACTTCCAGCGTTTCGCGGTTGTAGCGCGTGCCTTTGCAGGCGTCGCAGGTCACATGCACGTCGGGTAGGAAGTGCATCTCGATCTTGATGACGCCGTCGCCCTCGCAGGCTTCGCAGCGGCCGCCCTTGACGTTGAAGGAGAAACGGCCGGGCCCGTAACCGCGCGCCTTCGCTTCCGGCAGGCCCGCGAACCAGTCGCGGATCGGCGTGAAGGCGCCTGTATAGGTCGCGGGGTTGGAGCGCGGCGTACGGCCAATGGGCGACTGGTCGATATCGATGACCTTGTCGATATATTCAAGGCCGCGGATTTCGTCATGCGCGCCTGGATGCAGCCGCGCTTTCATCAGGCGGCGCGCGGTCGCGGCATAGAGCGTGTCAATGATCAGCGACGATTTGCCCGATCCCGAAACCCCGGTGACGCAGGTGAGCGTGCCGACCGGCACTTGCGCATTCACATTTTTCAGGTTGTTTTCGCGCGCGCCGATAACCTCGATCATCTGCGTTTCGACGCCGCGCTTGGTCTGGACGGTCTTGCCCTTGCGGCGCTGCGCCGGGACCTTGATATGCTTTTCGCCGGTCAGGTAATGCGCGGTCAGGCTGTTCTTGTCTTTTAATATTTCCTGGTACGTACCGGCGGCAATCACCGAGCCGCCATGGATGCCGGCGCCCGGCCCCATATCGATGATGTAATCGGCAGTGCGGATCGCGTCTTCATCATGCTCGACAACGAGGACGGTGTTGCCGAGATCCCGCAGGCGCTTCAGCGTATCCAGCAGGCGGTTGTTGTCGCGCTGGTGCAGGCCGATCGAGGGCTCGTCGAGGACGTAAAGCACGCCCGTCAGGCCGGAGCCGATCTGGGAAGCGAGGCGTATGCGCTGGCTCTCGCCGCCTGACAGCGTACCGGATTTGCGCGACAGGGTCAGGTATTCAAGGCCGACATCGAGCAGGAACGAGAGACGGTCGTTGATTTCCTTCAGGATGCGGACAGCGATTTCGCGGTGCTTTTTGCTGAGCTTCGGCATCAGCCCGCTGAACCAGGCATGCGCCGCCTCGATCGACATCATGGAAACTTCGCCGACATGCAGCCCGTCGATCTTGACCGCGAGCGCTTCGGGTTTCAGGCGGAAGCCGTTGCAGGCGTCGCAAGGCTGTTCGACCTTGTACTGGTCGAGGTCTTCGCGCACATGGAAGCTGTCGGTTTCAAGATAGCGGCGGCGCAGGTTCGGGATCACGCCCTCGAACTTGTTGGAGGTCTGGTAATGGCGCGCGCCGTCCCAATACTTGAAAGAGAGTTTTTCATCGCCGCTGCCGAACAGGATCACGTCGCGCAGCTTTTTCGACAGCTTGTCCCAGGGCTGGTCCATGCTGCCCTTGAAGGCCTTGACGATGCTTTCCAGCGTTTGTTCATACCAGCCCGACGAAGAGTTCGCCCAAGGGGCGATCGCGCCTTCCTTCAGGGTCATCGTGCCGTCGGGCACCACAATTTCGGGATCGAACATCATCTTGCTGCCGAGGCCGTCGCAGACCGGGCAGGCGCCGAAGGGGTTGTTGAAAGAAAACAGGCGCGGCTCGATCTCGGCAATCGTAAATCCTGAAACCGGGCAGGCGAATTTGGAAGAGAAAATCTGCTCTTCCTTGGTATCCGCGTTTTCGACGATGACGAGGCCCTCGTCCGACAGCTTCAGCGCCGTCTCGACAGAGTCCGCGAGGCGGTTGCCGAGGTCTTTTTTGACGACAAGGCGGTCGACCACAACGTAAATGTCATGCTTGATCTGCTTGTCGAGCGCAGGCACGGCATCAAGCTCGTGGAACTTGCCGTCCACCTTGACCCGCTGGAAGCCCTTTTTGCGCAGCTCCTGGAATTCCTTGCGGTACTCCCCCTTGCGGCCGCGCGCGATCGGGGCCATCAGGTAGAGCTTCGTGCCCTCGCCCATGTTCACAATCTGGTCAACCATTTCGGACGGCGTCTGGCTGGAGATCGGCTTGCCGGTCGCCGGCGAATAAGGGATGCCAACGCGCGCCCAGAGCAAGCGCATGTAATCGTGGATTTCGGTGACCGTGCCGACGGTGGAGCGCGGGTTTTTGGAGGTGGTTTTCTGCTCGATCGAAATCGCAGGCGACAAGCCCTCGATAGAATCGACATCGGGCTTCTGCATCAGCTCCAGGAACTGGCGGGCATAGGCGGAGAGGGATTCGACGTAGCGCCGCTGACCCTCGGCATAGATGGTGTCAAAAGCAAGTGATGATTTTCCCGAGCCACTCAGCCCGGTAATAACGACTAGTTTGTCGCGCGGTATTTCAACGCTAACATTTTTTAGATTGTGCTCTCTCGCACCGGTAACTCGGATAACCTCAGA
>DASPMW010000043.1:0-5942 GCA_035626855.1 Patescibacteria group bacterium | reverse complement strand
GCCGTCAAGGTGACGACAACCGCGACCGGCCCGTTATGCAGGGCGATAAAGTAAGACAGGATCGCAAGGGCGGTCAGGGCGCTCGACATGCCGACCATCAGCACAACTTTCGCCTCGAAATGCACCTTGAAGCGCAGATGGAACAAGATCGGGATCACCACAAGGAAGTTGCCGAGCGCCTCATAAAAAATGATGCTGTAGGGCGGCAGCGTCTGCAGCGCGATTTTCGGCAGAAACGCCCAGAAACCCCAGACAAGCATGGCGCCAAGCGCCGGCAATATCCATGTCTTATCCGCGCGCGTGATCATTGATCGTTGACCGGCTTGGGTTGCGTGGGCTTGCCGGGATTATCGCTCGCCAGTACCAGCGTCATGATGGAGGCAAGGCCAAGCACGACGCCGAGCCCCTGCCGCAGCGTCAGCGGATCCGGCAGGAGGATAAACGCCAGCATCGTCGCGACCGCCGGATAGAGCGACGAAATCATCGAGACGTAAGTGAGCGGTCCCCGCTGCAGCGCCTGGAGGTAGCAGACCTGCCCCAAGGTGCCGCAGGCGCCCGTCGCCATTGCCAGCAGGGCGCCCCGGCTTTCGAACTGCCAGTCGTTGAGGAAGACAAGCTGCACGGCGCAGGCGGTCAGGAAAAAGAAGAAGCAGTTGTACACGATCATGTGCAGCGGACGCATGTTCCGGAGCAGCAGCTTGGGCAGAAAGGCGGTGAGCCCCCAAATGAAGAGGGCCACAAGCGATGGCAGTAACCAGCTGGCTATAGACATAATGAGACGAAACCCCAGGCCTAATGACTGTTTATATCAACTGAACCATTGTTTCTGTAGCGATATTTCTTGAACGCCGCTTGGCTTGCCGCCCTCGCAGGGCGTATAAATTACCGAGCAAAGTCAGGAGTGACCAGATGTCCGATTCCGCCAGCCCGAAACGCTTCCTTGTCTCTTGGGACCAGTTTCACCGCGACTGCAAGGCGCTCGCCTGGCGGCTCGTTGAAAAGCGCACCGAATGGAAAGGCATCATCGGCATCACCCGCGGCGGCCTCATCCCGACCGGCCTGCTGGCGCGCGAACTCGACATCAAGATCATCGAAAGCATCGGCATCTCGAGCTATGACGACAAATCGCAGCGCGAAGCGGTGATCCTCAAGAACATCAATGCAGAGCTTGTCGGCGACGGGGATGGCTGGCTGGTGGTCGATGACCTCGTGGATACCGGGGGGACGGCTAAAGTGATCCGCAAGATGCTCCCGAAGGCGCATTTCGCCACCGTCTATGCGAAGCCTGCGGGCGAGCCGCTGGTCGATACCTATGTCACTTGGGTCAGCCAGGACACCTGGATTTACTTCCCTTGGGACATCGACTTCCAGCCCGTAGATCCAATCGTCGCGGAGCGCAAACGGGTGGATTCGAAGTAAGAAACGCGATAGATTGTTACCCAAGAAAAAAGAACAAGAAACAAAGGACTGCCTTCCATGAGCATGGAATTCAATAAACTCCTCGCAGCAATCCTCGTCGCCGGCATTATCGCGATGCTCGCGGGCTTTGTATCGCACCAGCTTTACCATCCCAGGCATCTCGAAAAAAATGCCTTCGAAATCCTCGCGGCTGAATCCGGCTCCGGTGAAACTGCAGCGGCGGAACAGACCGAGCCTGAGCCGATCGACCTCGCTGCGGCAGATGTTGCCAAGGGCGAAAAGCTCGCCAAGGTCTGCGCGTCCTGCCATTCCTTTGAAAGTGGCGGCCCCAACAAGGTCGGCCCGAACCTCTTTGGCATCGTCGGCGCCGCCCACGCGCATAAGGCGGATTTCGCGTATTCCGATGCGATGAAGGCCGAACAGGGCAAGAAATGGGACTATGATGCGCTGAACAAGTTCCTGTGGAGCCCGCGCAAGGCTATCCCCGGTACCAAGATGACTTTCGCCGGGATCAAAAAACCGGAAGAGCGCGCAGCCGTGATCAAATGGCTCGAAACGCAGAAGTAATCTTACGACTGGCCCCAAGCCCGAAAAAATAAGCCCCCGCAATTGCGGGGGCTTTCTTTTGCCGGGTGTGTGGACCGGGCTTGGGGGGTGTGAAGTCAGAGGTAACGTTGAAAAGGGCCCTCCACATCTGTGTCATGGACGAGGCATCCTGTTTCATATTTGACCTTCCGCGCCGCATCGAATTCCGAGACGGCGAATACAACATAGGGCAGTTTCTTGCCGTCGATTTCGAGGTTGACGGTGTAATAGCCGCCCTGTGCCGGGTGGGGTGTCGTATCGCTGGAAAGGCCGGTTTGAATTTGCATAAGTCCTGCTCCTGAAAGATATACTGCCCAAAGGAATGCCAGTTCCCTGACTTCCTCGTTACAGACACCCATGCAGGTATTATGCCAAATGAATTACATTGATTCTTGAAAGGGATGCAGGAATTGTAACAAGGGTGTAATTCCTGCCGCTTGTGCCCCTTCCCGGCAAAATCAGCCGCAGAAGACCTCCTTGTGCATACGCTTTACCCGGAAAACATGCCGGATATTATGTTCGCCATCCAGGATATCGATACGGCCATAGGCGGTGTCCCTGTCTATGCCGCCCAAGGTGATCGTGCCGGAATGCCTCTGGCAGACGGTGCCCGTCGCGCAGACAAGTATCGCGCCATGCCCCTTCTGTCCGTCGGCGGGGATGACCAGCGTCGTCTGGCCGTCCAGTTTTTCGAGCACGGATAGGGAATCGTATACATGCGCCACCACGCCATTATCCAGCGTGATCGTGTAGGCCGCGCCATCCCACGGGGCGCAGGAAACCTCGATCGTGCCGCCCCGCTGCATCCCGCCCCTGCCCGCTGGAGCCCCGCCCAATTGCGCCCGCGTCGCGGCGATATTCCCGGCCAGCTCGCGCCCGTTTTCGTCCTGCAGGAGCAATGAACCCGATGGCAGGCTAGAACCCAGATAAAGCCAGCGCTGCCCCGGCGCGAAGCGGATATCACAGCTGTTGCCCCGATACTCCGCCTCCACAACATCGCCTTCTTTCACGCCGTGCACCGTTTGCTCGACCTCGATATAGGCCATGCCATTTTCGACGGTTTTCACCGTGCCGATGAACGACTTTTCGGCTGATTTTATTGACTGTTCCAGGGGTTCCGGCCGATACCTGCACGCACCGGCATCGCGCGGCGCAAACGCTGCGCAAAACAGCACAAAAACTGCATAGCGAAACATCATGTTCACCTCCGCGATATACGACGCCCGAACTCCAAAATACCTTGGAATCCTTGAAAAAACCGCCCAAAAACAAAGGCTTTACCGGAATCGCCAAGTTCTGCTACATTGCCCGCCTATCGAGAGGACAGGTGGCCGAGTGGTTGAAGGCGCTAGTCTCGAAAACTAGTATAGGTGTAAGCCTATCGAGGGTTCGAATCCCTCCCTGTCCGCCATTTCACGTCAAAATATTAGTGCACCGTTCATTGGCACATCCGCCACGGAAATGGCGTTGTCTGGCGCTACGCCTCAATTGGGGAACAAGAAGTGAAATTCGTTCCATAATTTTTTTCGTGATTGCGCAATTAATGACGAAGAAGGTCTTCATTGCGCTGTTATCATCCCTTCGCGAACTCCAAAAACAGGTAGGACAACATTATGACCCTGAGCGCTATTGCACACTCCAATGCCGCAACCGCCGAGGCGGCGGGCAGTGAACTGGCCCAATCCGTCACGAAGGACTTGCACGGCGCGCAGGCAGATGTCCTCATTGTTTTCGCATCGTCCCGATATGATTATCCGGAGCTCTTGCAGGCACTTTCGGAAGGCTGCAAACCCGGACTCATCGTCGGATGCTCCTCCGCAGGCGAGTTCACCAGCGAGAGCCCCCAAATCAGCTCAGCCTGCGTCGTTGCGCTCAAAAATCCCGAGATGAAATTTTCAGCCGGACTGGCAGAAGGTCTCCAGAAAGACCGCAAGAAGGCGGCAGCTGATCTTGTTTCTTCCTTTCAAGGCCTCAATTCCTCCCAATACGTTTATCGCTCTGCCATGGTCCTGATTGACGCGCTTGCAGGTTTTTCAGACGCGCTCGTCGAAGAAATCACTCTGGCCACGGGCGGCATGTACCAGTTCTTCGGCGGCGGCGCTGGCGACGACGCGCAATTTCAAAGGACTCACGTGTTCCTTGGAACTAAGGCGTATACAGATGCCGCCGTGGCCCTGGAAATACTTTCCAACAAACCAGTCGGCATCGGCGTACGTCACGGCTGGGAACCCGCCGGGGCAGCAATGCGTGTGACCGAGGCAGAAGGAAACCGCCTCATCAGCCTTAACGCCATTCCGGCGGTTGAGGCCTTCGCCTCCCATGCGGCGGAGACCGGACAGATTTTCAATCCAGAGGAACCCCTGCCCTTTTTCCTGGCAAACGTGATTGGAATAGACAGCGGCGGGACCTACCGGCTTCGCGTGCCTCTCGGGGTTAACGAGGATGGCTCCGTCACCTGTGCGGCGGACGTCCCTGTCGGAAGCACCGTGCACCTTATGCGTGCAACCGAAATATCATCCGCGAAAGCGGCGCAAACGGCGACGGAGTCAGCGATTGCGCAATTGAATGCCCATCCGCCAAAGGTCGCCATCTTTTTCGATTGCGTCGCGACAAGGCTTCGCACCGGCAAGGACTTCGGCCTGGAACTTCAGGCACTCGAAAACTCGCTGACCCCTGCTGCGTTCGTCGGATGCAACACCTACGGGCAGATCGCGCGTGCCGAAGGGCAGTTCGGCGGGTTTCACAACTGCACGGCGGTCATCGGCATTATACCGGATTAGGCGGCACCGTTGGACCAGGAGCGACTTAAGCACCTTACCGAACTTGCGGATCCAGCGCTCCGGGGCGAAGCTGCGCTGCGTGTTGCGGCCCACTACGGCGTCGACAGCATCATTTTATTTGTCAGGGACGACGCGATCGGCATATCGCTGCCGGCAAATGGGTTTCCACAAACACTGCCGAATGGCTCGGGCTGGCAGGCCTTTGTGAAGCGCTGCGTCGAGGCCGGGACGGCCAGTGAAACACTGGCGATCCCGGGTTCGCCGCTGCCGCAAACGGTGACAGGTATCGCCTGCAAAACCGGTGCCGTGATGGCGTTTATCGGGGGCGAACTTTTAAAGGACGCCTATACTGATATACCGATGATCCTGCCGGTGCTCGACCTGGCGTTAAAGGGCGAGCAGGTGGTGCGCATAGCCCAAGCGAATGCGCTGCTCGCGACAGAGCGCATCGGTGTCGCGCACAGGCTGGCCGAGTCTCTCGACAAAGCGCGGCTTGATTTGGCCAAGACCCTCATCGAATCCCGCGCGGCGCAACAAGAATTGAAAATGGCGGACCAGCGGAAAAACGAATTTCTTGCGCTGCTTGCGCACGAACTGAGGAATCCCCTCGCGCCGATTGGCAATGCCCTCGAGCTGCTGCGCGTGAGCATTGAAAACCCGGCGATGGTTGCCAAGGTTCGCGAGATCATGCAGACGCAGTTCACCCAAATGGTCCACCTGATTGACGACCTGATGGATGTGTCGCGAATTTCCACGGGCAAAATTCTGCTGAAAAAGGAGGTCCTGAACATTTCGGAGGTGCTGCTGAATGCGGTTGAAGCGGCCAAGCCGCATATCGACCTCAATCAACACAAACTCGATATTCATCTGCCGGCGGTTTCGTCGGTCGTGTTCGCGGACCGGACGAGGCTTAACCAGGTTTTCCTGAACATCCTCAACAATGCTGCGAAGTTTACGCCAGCCGGCGGACGGATAACCGTTTCCGCGTCTATCTCCGCCAACCATATTGACGTTCATGTAACCGATACAGGCAAGGGCGTGCCGAAGGAAATCGCCAAGCAGATATTCACGATGTTCGCGCAAGGTGACGACACAATAAGCCGGACGACGGGGGGGCTTGGGATTGGTCTTGGCCTTGCGAAGAAACTCGTCGAATTG
>DASPMW010000042.1:0-11528 GCA_035626855.1 Patescibacteria group bacterium | reverse complement strand
ACCATTGATGTCGGCAGCTTCGATGTCGGCGGCGGCTTTGACGCTGGCGGCGGGTTCGGCGATTGATAGAGATGCAACAAAAAAATCCCCGGTCGAAAGGCCGGGGATTTTTTTATGGGCGCGCGATCAGGAGGAGGGGGTAGCTCCGTTGGGAACCGGCGCGCGGCGGTTACGCGGCGGCACGGTCTCGATCTTCATGCCCATCGCGTCAAAGGATTTCTCGATTGCCACATCCGCCTGCGGGCCGAGATATTCATCGGGGATGAAGTTAAGCACAGCGCCGACCTTGCCGCGGCTCGCCAGCACCTCCGCGCGCTTCGCGGGATACCCCGCGCCGGCGCCGTCTTCGCGGAAGGCGTACAGGTTATTGTTGACGTTCTGGACCGCAAGGGCGGCATAGGTATTGCGCCAGGTGTTGTCCTCCGCGGCCATCAGGCGGCGTATCACCGCCTTGCCGCCCGCCTCGAGTGATTTTATCTCGCGCGCCTGCGCATCCAGCCCGGCGTGCTGCGCGAAGGCAGCCGCGTAGGCATCGTCGAAAACCTTCAGATTGGCGGCATCGCTCGCGGGCGACGTGATATAGCGGACGCTGCTGCTGCCATCCGGCTTGGTTTGCACCATTGCCGCGGCGTTTCAAACTGGAGATTGCGGTTCTCCGCTTCCTTGCGCGCGGCGATTTCATAGGCGACCGCCGCCGCCTCGTCCAGGAAATTGGCGATGACCGCGTCCTTGACGGTCAGCGTAAACATATCATTGCTGCCCTCGATATGGTCCTGATAGGCATGAAACCATTCATGAAAGGCAATCGAAGTGCCGACGCCGCGCGCGATGCGCGCCTTGCGGGCCGAATAGGTGCTCAGCGACCCTTCGCCGACGGGGACGGGGAACAGGGTTGACTCAATCCTGTTCGCGGGGTCCTTCAGCATGTCGTAAACGGGTCGGCCGGTGATCGGCAGCTGATCCATGAGCTTCAGGGCGCGGGCGAGCTGCGGCGTGTTTTTGGAAATCGCATTGAAGTCGGAATTGAGCGCGGAGGCTTCGGGCGCAGTCTGGTCTTCGATGATGCCGTTATCGGTCAGCGTTCCGGTCGGCCCCGCCGGAATATCCGTGCCGGGGATGGGCGTGCCCTGCGGCACGACGATCATCTGACCGGGACCCGGGTGGATCTTGATGATGTTGCGAAAGAAATGAAGGTCGTCTCGGCTATAGGGGCCAAGCTGCGGGTTTAGTCCGTAGACGGTGATCCGGATGGTTTCACCGGGGCGGATATACTGCGCGATTTCCGCGGCATCGGCTTGGTCCTTGAGGCGCATCCGGGTGGGCTCGTTGACGAAAGTGCCTTTGTCGGTGTGAATCAACAGATGGGGCGCTTCACCGGGCGCGGCCGCGCTGCGCTCGACGCTTTCGATCCGAACCAGAAGTTCTTCGTTCGAGGCGTAGTAATTCGCGCCGACGCCCGCGACGGCCGCGCCAAATATGGCGCTCAGCGTCAGCTTGCGGAG
Source organism: Patescibacteria group bacterium (assembly GCA_035626855.1). Taxonomy (GTDB): domain Bacteria; phylum Pseudomonadota; class Alphaproteobacteria; order Micavibrionales; family UBA2020; genus JAPWJZ01. Next base: position 10,026 of record DASPMW010000042.1, on the reverse strand, counting down.
CAGCTTCTTTACTTTCTGGCCCTTGGTCGGTTGTGCCTTGTATTTATAAGCCATGATGCCCTGTGATTGATGGCGCATCATACCGGGAACTTAAGTTATGTCAATAGTCGGGGAAATCATCCAAGGATTTCAGGGGACTATTTGCGCTGCTTGAACAGCCAGGCCCATACCGCATTGTTGTAAAGATATGGATTGGCGCAATCATGCTCCATTCCCGGTATCGCCATGAAGGAGATGCGCTTGCCGCCGGATTGCTGGATGTAATAAGCAAGGTTCTGGCTGACGCCCGGATCGATTTCCTTGTCCTCCGCGCCGGCCATCACGAACATCGGTACGCGCGTCAGCTTGCCGGCATCCTTGAGCGCCCAGCCACCACTGATCGGAACCCCGCCTGCGAAAACCTGGGAATATTTCGCAGCCGCGCCGAACACGCCGAACGCCCCCTGTCCACAACCAACGACATAAATGCGGTTGATGTCCAAAGTCGCATATTCATCCGCCAGGTCGCTGACGAGCTTCAGGATGTCATCCAGTTCCTGCGGCTTCTTGGCGTCGCGGTCGAGCTTCTTGTCGTCCATCTTGGCGGGGAAGGCCCAGATGCGGCCTGGCGCCAGCACCGGCACGGCGATGTAGGCCGGGAACGTCTTGCGGGCTGCTTTCTGGATCAGGTACTGCGCGGCGGGGGCAAGACCGTCCTCGTCATGCAGAACCAGCACGAGCGGGTATAGCTTGTCCTTCGGTTGATAGGGAGCAGGGGGCTTGAAGAAGTAGGTAATGGTCTTGCCCTTGCCGTCCGGCACCGAGAAGACTTTTTTCTCGAAGAACTCGGTTGCTGAATCCATCGACTCGTCGGTACGTGGCTCGTCCTTTTTCGCGACCTTAGCGGCGGGAGGCGCCGGCATCGCGGAAGTCGAGCCCGCGCCGATCTCCAGGCTGCCGGCGGGCGGCGGGGAGGACGCTGCGGGCGGCGCAACATCGGCCGGGGTGATAAGTCCGCCTTCTTCGGCAGCGCTGGGCGGGGCCTGGCAGACCACGGCGAAGGTACAGGCGGTCGCGAAAGCCGCGCCGCGCAGGAGTTGCAGGTTTCTATGCAGCGTGAGGCGCATGCCGTTCCCGGTCACAATAATGATATATTGTCGCCTGTTTCAGTCTGTCCGGCAAGAGGGAGCGTCTAAGGCCCTGAAATATCGGGCGTCACGCGGACAGGCGCTGCGGGATTTCCTCGATCGCTTCATCGACGAGCCTGGAGCCGCGTTTCGGCATGGCTTCCTGCAGCAAAATCTCCGCTGTCTTCGTCGCAAGGTCGGCCGCCTGCTGGCGCAGTTCGTTCACGGCGTCCGCCTCCGCGCGCTTGATGCGCTCGATAAGCTGCGCTTCGCGGCGCTTCATCGATTCCGCGAGCTTCTGCTCCGCGTCCTTCTGAATACGGGCGGATGTTTCGCGCGCAGCATCGATGATTTTCTGGGAAGTCTGGATGGCATCGCGGTGCTTTTTCTGGCTGTCAGCCAGCAGTTCCTGCGCCTCGTTCTTCAGCCGCTCCGCTTCCTCGAGATCGGCGCGGATTTTTTCGCTGCGCGCGTCGAGCATGCCAAGCAGCGGCTTGCGGCCAAGCTTGAGGGCGACAAGCGCGAAGCCGATCGTCGCAACGGCGACCCAGAATGTCGGGTCGTGGAGGAGGTGTTCAAGCATTACGCGGCCTCTTTCTTCATGACCTCGGTCACGATCTTTTTGGCGTCGGCCTTGCTGACCTGGACGCCGGCTACTTTCGCGACTATTTCGGCCGAGATTTCCGCCGAGATATCGGCAAGCGACGCCATCGCTTCTTCTTTCGCCTTCGCGATGCCCTGCTCGGCGGTCGCAACGCGCTTGCGGGTGGCTTCGGCGAATTTCGCGCTTTCAGCCGCGATGCGGGCGGAGATTTCGGCATCCGCCGCGCTCATGGCTTCCTGCGCGGATTCGTGCGCTTTGGCGAGCGCGGCTTCGTAAGACGTTTTGGCTTTTGCCGCCTCTTCCTGCAGCTGTTCAGCGCGGGTGAGGTTGCCCTCGCGCTGCGCGCGGCGCTGGTCGAGAACGGCGCTTACTTTCGGCAGCGCCAGTTTCGACATCAGGGTGTAGAGCAGGGCGAAGGAGATAAACAGCCACAGGACCTGGCTTGGATAGGATTTCGCCTTCAACTGCGGGAAGCCGATGTCTTCCTTGACTTCATGCTCCACCGCCGCGTCGGTGGCGGGCATTTCCGCATCCGGATTGGCGGGTGCGATTTCCACGATTTTCTTATCGTCGCCGGTTTCGACGACGCTGGATTCGCGCGACAGTTCCTCCGCGCCTGCTGAAAGATCCTCCGCATGGGCGGTCGCGACGGCGGCGGCGATGGCCGCGCCGAGCAAAATGCCGACGGAATTAAGGAGGATGCGGTTCAGCAGGCGAGAGGACATTGTCATTATCCTTGGATTTTCCCTTACAGGACGAAAAGCATCAGCAGCGAGATGACGAGCGCGAAGAGCGCGATTGCCTCGACCAGCGCGAAGTAGAACAGGCCGGTGCTCTTCACGGTGTCCGCCACGCTCGGGTTGCGGCCGATCGCGGTGATGATGCTGGAGAACAGCATGCCGAGTGCATAGGCGACGCCGAACAGCGGAAGGACAGCAATGCCCGCGGCGATGAATTTAGCTGCGACTGGATCCATTTTTTAGTTCCTCTTTCTGGGTTGGTTTTGGTTTTCTCGGTTTAGTGGAGTTCAATCGCGTCCTTCAGGTAGATGCAGGTCAGGATCGCGAAGACATAGGCCTGGATGAAGGCGATCATCAGCTCAAGCCCCACCAGGGCGACGTTGACGATAACCGGTATCACGCTCAGGACGCCTGTTGCCAGTCCCGCGCTGATAAGGCCGACGCTGAAGCCGGCGAAGACCTTGAGCATCGTGTGGCCGGCTGTCATGTTCGCGAACAGACGCACCGAAAGGCTCAAGGGGCGGGACAGGTAGGAAATGATCTCGATGACCACGATCAGCGGCGCGATGGCAAGCGGCAGTCCTTTCGGCAGGAACAGCGTCAGGAAATGCAGGCCGTGGCGCGCGAAGCCGATGATGGTGCACAGGAAGAACACCATGAGCGCAAGTGCGCCGGTGACGATGATATGGCTGGTATAGGTGAAGGAATAGGGGAGCAGGCCGAGCACGTTCCCCATCAGGACGATCATGAAAAGCGAGAAGATGAGCGGGAGGTATTTGCGGCCTTCTTCATGCAGCGTGTCGTTCACCATGCCGGCGATGAATTCGTAGAACATTTCCGGGATGTTCTGCCAACGGCCGGGAACAAGCGCGCGGCGGCGCATGGTGAGCGTCATCAGCGCCGTGGCCGCGACGACCGCCGCGAGCATCCAGGCCGAGGACTGCGTGAAGGACAGGTCATAGCCGCCGACATGGATCGGGATAATCGGCTTGATGACGAATTGCTCAAGAGGACTATGTGTCGCCACGTTATCGTTCCTTCTCGCCGGGCTTCGTGCCGGCATCGTTATCGCTGCCATTCAGCTCGCCGAGGCCCACCCTGAAATCCTGGCCCGTCTGGGCGCGGTAGATGTTCAGGAAGCCCGCCGCAAACCCCGCAAAAAAAAGCAGGATCATGAACAGGGGCTTCGTCCCCAGCCAGCTGTCGAGACCGTAGCCGAGCGCGCCACCGACGATGAGCGCCGCGAGCAGTTCGGTCGATGCGCGCATGGCCTTGCCGGTTGCGCTATCATCCCGAGGCGTGGCGGGCTGCGGGGCGGTCGGATCTGGATCCAGCCTTTGCTTTGCGCGAGCATCTTTGATCTTCTGGTCGAGTTCTTCGGGTGTGAGGCTCACTAATACCGCTCCCATCGTCCAGAATTCCGCGAATGCGCACATTCGGCGTGCGCAAAATACGCAATAAGGGACAAAAGAGTCAATAAGATATGGCGGTATAGCGGTGCGGAATTCTTATGAAAAGCAAAGGCTGCCAACAATTGACATAACATTCAGGTGTAGCCTATAATATTGGTTAATCGTCGGGGGTGGTGATGGCAGGGGCGAGCTTTAACATTGTGGGCAAAACCGCGCAGGAACTCGGCCAGGAAATCCTCGCGCATGTCGCAAAGGGGCCTTGGGTCGCGAATGAGTCCTATGTACGACAGCTGCTCGATGCCGGGGCCGCGCTGGAGGAAAAGGACAAGGACGGTAATACGCCGTTTCTGCTGGCCGCGCTTCACGGGCTTCCCATCGTCGCGAAAGTGCTGTTCGACAGGGGCGCAGACATCAACGTCGTGAATAATCACGGCGACGGAGTGCTCCATTTCACCTTGCCGGACCCGCCGCAGGGCGACGACCGGAGCCGGGAAGATTTTCTTCCCATTGCCGATCTTGCGCTCGCGAACGGTGTGAAAGTCGATACGGTCAACAGGATGGGCCAGACTCCCCTCATCGTGGCCGCGAAAGAAGGGCTTTACCATTATGTTCGCGACATTCTTTCCCGCAATCCCGATCTCGACCAGGTTGACTGGGAAAAGAAGAACGCCCTTCAGCATGCGCAGGGCAACGAGAATTTCAGGAAATCCGCCGAGTTGATCCAGCAGACCTGCGCAGACAGGGATGCGCGCCGCGAACGGGAAGCGGCGGCGCAGGCGGTCGCGGAACTGCGGCAGGAAGTGCAGGCAATCGTCGGCGTCATGGAAAGCGGCACCAAGACGACGACGGCGCCAAATACAGCCCGTTTCTCCCGCCATGCCTTGAAAAAGGGTCTGCCCCATGGCGCTTGACGCCTTCAATTCAGCGGGCCGCAAACCCATCATTTACAGCGCCGCCTATGACCTCACGGTCGAGGTGTCGGACAAAGTGCATCCGGTCGACATCCGCAAGTCGAGCCATGTCTTCAACGAGCTTATCGCACGCGGTCTTGTAACGCCGGGTGAAGAAATTTCAGCCGGGAAATTGACGGATAACGATCTCGCTGCCGTCCATACCGCGGCGTATATCGAGAAGCTCCACAGCCCCAAATCGCTCGCAAAGATATTTGAAGTGCCGGCGGTGGGCTTGATGTCCATGGAGGAGATCGACGAAAAAATCCTCGACCCGATGCGCCACCAGGCCGCCGGCTCCGTGCTGGCCGGGGAGGCTGCGCTTGCGAATGGATGGTCGGTCAATCTCGGCGGGGGCTATCACCATGCCTCTGCCGATCACGGCCATGGTTTTTGCGCCATCGCCGATGTGACGCTGGCGATCAACAGCCTGCGCGCGAACCACCCCGAGATAAAGAAAGTCATGATCATCGACCTCGACGCACATCAGGGCGACGGTTATGCGCGGGATTTCGAGCGGGATGACAATATCTTTATCGTCGATGTTTACGGCGCGCGGCTATTCCCGAAAGATGACGATGCCCAGTATCGCATCAATGTCGGCCAGGGCATGCCGCTCTATGCAGGCGACGCGCAGTACCTCCCCGTGGTGGAACGCGTACTGGAGGATGCGGGAAAGGATTTCCAGCCCGATTTTATTTTTTACGTCGCAGGCACCGACATCCTGGAGGGCGACCGCCTTGGCCGCGCCTCGGTGACACGGGACGGTGTGCTGGAGCGGGATGAAATGGTCTTTAAATTCGCCTTTGACCGGAATGTACCCATCGCAATGCTTTTCGGCGGGGGATACCAGCCAAACAACGCCGCCCTGATCGCCGATTCCATCGAGAATCTGGACCAAAGCTTCGGCCTGATGAGGTCTAAACCTCCAAAACCCTAAGGTTTTACGGGAACACCTGCTGTTGCCGATTGTTGGCTGACGGGTTGCCAATAAAAGTCACACGGAGGTTATCATGAAAAACATTCTCACAGCATCGACCGCAATGGTCGTGCTTCTCGCTCTCTCTACACCCGTAATGGCGCAGAAGGCCGGCACACAGGCCGGAGCGTCCGGCGCCGCCGCGGGCTCCGCAGCCGCAGCAGGCCCGGGTGCCGGTGGTGCGCAGGGGAGTCAGGCCGGCGCGCTTTACGGGCGAACCCCCGGTGGCGCGATTGCTGCACCAGGGACTCCACAACAGGCTGCTGCGGGGGCGAACGGCTCTGCGATGTCGGCCGGCACCGCAAATGCGCTTGGCATCACGGGTACGGCGGGCACGACCGGCACGACGGGCGGCACGGCTTCCACTTCAGGGACCGCCAGCGGCACCTTGGGCACCTCGGCCCTCGGCACCGATAACACCGGCGCTGGAGCGGTCAACTCGGGTCTCAGCAACGGCAGCGGGACCGCGAACGGAACAATGGCGGTCTCGCCCCCGAACACGGGCGCAGGCGCCCTGAACTCCGGCCTGAGCAACGGCAGCGGCATCGCGAACGGTACAGTTGGCGCCACGGGGACGAGCACCCTTGACGCAACCGGCGAGGCAAGCGTCCTGAACGGCACCGGTACGGGCAGCGTCCTGAACGGCACGGGCAGCGCGGGCACCATCAACGGCACCACGATCGGCGCCGTGCCGAATGCCAGTGTCACTGGAAACCTCAATGCCGCCGGCAACTCGATGCTGGTCAACAACAAGAACTACCTCCGCCTGCAATCGGGTACTGTCCTGGACGCGAGCGGGCGTGTGATGACCGGCGCGGAAGTGCGCGGTACGCGGGTTATCGACGGGCAAGGCCGTCCTGTTTCCGTCGGCAGCTATATCAACAGCCAGGGCCAACTTGTGGATATCAAGGGGAACGTGCTTGCAACTGCCGTATTCACTGACTCCACCGGCCGCCTCGTGAACGCTTACGGTCAGTACATCAATGCTTATGGGCAGGTAGTGGACCTGAACGGCAATGTCACGGGCGCTGCAGCTATACGCTGACCTAATAATTAGGAAAAAAAAGCGCCGGTGCAAGGGACTGCACCGGCGCTTTCTTTTGGAAGAAAATTACTGCGCGTCGTCTGCGCCGCCGCCTTCGGCTCCGCCACGACGACGACCGCCGAGGCGCTTGCCTTCACCGCCACCGCCGCCGCGATGGGGGAAGCATTTCTTGAGCGCTTCCACGTCTTGTGCGGCTGAAACACACGCGCGCTTTTCGTCGAGCCTTGCAAGCGCCTTTTGCTTCATCTCGGCGAATCTTTCCGCCCGCTTTTCGCCGCCGCCGGCGCCCGCGCGGCCACCTTCCTCTGCCAAGGCTGCGGTTGAGGTCATGACGGCGATCGCCATTGCGGCGAGAATTGTTCTGGTCAGCATCGGATGTCCTTTCGGGTTATGTGAGCCTGTATGTAAATTATACCCTCGGGCTGCATTTTCACCTGCGACAGATATATTTTCATCTCTTCATCGTTTGTTCATAATCTTGAAATCATTTGCCTTTGCATAAGTTTCCGCACCATACCCTCTGGTCTTCGGGCCGATGACGGCGTATAAAAGTTACCTACAGCCACCTGATTTTGTATCAAGACTCCGGACAGGATTACGGCCCGTGACGGAAACGCCCAAGAAGCTGTTCATTCGGTTTTCGAATGCCAACGACTTCGACAACATCATGGAGTTCTACGAACTTAACGCGCACAAGAATGTGCGCAAGCGCCAATCGGACCTCATGAAGCAGCTGGCCGAGGACGGCGCGGTAGTACTGATCGAGGACGAGCAGGGCAAGATTGTCGCCGCCTCCATGACCTATCCACACAAGACTCCGGACAAGGCAGGGGTCGAGCGCGTGCAGTGGCAGGAAATCGGCACGACGCGCATCGTCTTGAACGGCTATCCCGGATTGTTCGACGCGATGATCACGATGCAGACGTTGCGCGCCTTCCTGGTCGAGCCGCCCGATTCAACCTTCGTCGCGCAGATGCACACCGCGCCCGTGCAGGGCATGGCCGAAGCGCTTGGCTGGCGGCCGATGCCCGTAATGCCGGATGGGTTAATGGACGCGAAGATCAGAAGCGTCGATCCCGGCGACGTGCCGAACCTCAGCGCGAATAACTGGTACCTGTGCGGCATGGAAGCGCTGCCGACAATGGCGGCCCGCATGGTGAAATCGATTGACGATCCGATTTTAGAAAACAAGAAAACAGGGGAAAAGATCGAGCTCGATTACAGCCGCTCGACCTTTTTCAAACTGTTCGGCCCGGAGATACGGGTACTCGCGAACAAGACTTACGGCGATGTGGAGAAACCGGACACGGCGCAAAGCGTGCGCCAGCGACGGGACAGGTGGCTCAAGAATTTCTTCAGGTAAACGGAGAGTATCGTGACCGACGCAACGCCCCCCAAATACTTCATACGCTTCTCGCAGGAGAGCGATTTCGACAAGATTTCCGATTTCTACGACCTAAACTCACACAAGAACGTGCTGAAGCGCCAGACCGACCTGATGCGCCAGCTGACGGAAGACGGCGCTGTCGTGCTGGTCGAGGACGAGAAGGGCACGATCGTCGCGGCCAGCATCACCTATGCGCATAGCGCGAAGGACGAACACGGCGTTGAGCACATCAAGTGGCAGGAGCTCGGCACCACGCGATGCGTGCTGAACGGCTATCCCGGCCTGTTCGACGCGATGATCGCGATGCAGACGCTCCGCGCCTTCCTGGTCGAACCGCCCGACAACATGTTCGTCGCGCAGATGGAAACGACGCCGGTGCAAAACCTTGCCATGAAGCTCGGCTGGCGCAGTATGGGCGGCGATCCGCCTGATGACATGCTCGAGGCCAAAGCGAAGACGGTCACCAACGGCCATGCGACCAAAAACGACTGGTATGTATGCGGCATGGAAGCGCTGCCCACGATGGCCAAGTGGATGGAAAACGCCATGGAAAATCCGGTCATCACCAACAAGAAAACCGGCGGGCTAATTGAGCTGGATTTCAGTAAATCCACCTTCTTCAAGATGTTTAAGGACGAGATCAAGAACCTCGCCGGACGCGACTTCGGCGACGTTAACTCGCCTGACAAAACGCAGAACATGCACCAGCGCCGCGATAAGTGGCTCAAGAAGTTCTTTAGATAAGGGGAAACTATAAAATGTCTGTACTCGCGAAACTGAAAAGCAAGAACGATGAATTCAAGGGCTGGCGCCAGCATATCCACCAGCATCCGGAAACAGCGTTCGAGGAAGTGAAAACCTCCGACTATGTTGCTGGCCTGCTGGAAAGCTGGGGCGTCGAAACCCATCGCGGCATGGCGAAGACCGCCGTGGTCGGCGTGATCAAGGGAAAGAATGGGACCTCCAAGCGCGGCCTCGGCCTCCGCGCGGATCTTGATGCGCTCAACATTCTCGAAGAAACCAATTGCAAACATTCTTCGAAAATTTCGGGCAAGATGCATGCCTGCGGCCATGACGGCCATACCGCCATGCTGCTCGCCGCGACCAAGCATCTCGCCGAAACGCGCGATTTCGATGGCACCGTCTACGCGATCTTCCAGCCGGCGGAAGAGGGCGGCGGCGGCGGCAATGTGATGGTGCAGGAAGGCTTCTTCCAGAAATTCCCGTGCGAGGCCGTGTTCGGTATGCATAACTGGCCTTGGCTGCCGGAGGGCACCTTCGCGATCTGCGAAGGGCCGATGACGGCCTCCACCGATACCTTCCGCGTCACCGTGCAGGGCAAGGGCGGCCATGCCGCGTTCCCGCACACCACGATCGACCCCATCGTCTGCGGCGCGCAGATCGTCTCGGCGATCCAACATATCGTTGCGCGCACCGTGGACCCCGCCGACAGCGCGGTAATTTCGGTTTGCAAATTCCATGCGGGCACGGAAAGCCTCAACGTTGTGCCGGACACGGTCGAACTCGGCGGCACCGTGCGCGCCTTCAAGCCTGAAACGCGCAAGATGCTGGAGGAAAAACTCCGCCATGTCGTCAAATCAGTCGCCGACGCCTTTGGCGCGAATGTGGATGTCACATGGAAGCCGGGATATCCCTCGGTCGTCAACTCCGCGAATGAAACGGAATTCGCGCGCAAGGTCGCGGCGGATGTCGTCGGCAAGGACAAGGTGCTGCCCTTCACGCCGACGATGGGCGGCGAAGACTTTGCCTATTTCCTGCAGGCCTCGCCCGGCGCTTACATCG
>DASPMW010000041.1:0-8210 GCA_035626855.1 Patescibacteria group bacterium | reverse complement strand
GACCGAAAGAACCTGTTCGAGATCGGCGCGGCCGTTGTGTTCAACGCGCTGCGAGCCCCACATCGGATAGGGCCGGTCAGACGTGCCGAGCGGCTTCTCCAGAGACTTCAGATCCTCGGGCGTGAGGTCTTTAAGCGGCGTCTTCAGGGGCGATGTCTTGTTGTTCTTCATGGCTTCCTATCCATTTTGTTATGAGCCTTGTTCATGGCCCGGCGTTTCTGACTGTTCGGAACGGCGACGAAACTGCCGGTCTTCTTAACTTTTTCGAGCAGCAGCCCCACGATTGCCATCGGGATTTCGTTGGGATTGCTGCCAAGCGTTACACCCACGTCCTGGTAGTTTTTGCGGCCTTTGATATCCTTGGCCATCTTTTCCATGTTGGTGCCAGCGCGGCCGATGATGGCCGTGTCGAACGTGATCTTGTCCGAGTATTCGAACATCGTGTTGATGCGCTCGGTCGAGGGAGCAGCGTCGAACATGTCGCCGTCCGAGATGATCAGGACATGCGTAAAGCCCGAGAGCGTGCCGCTTTTGCCGCGCTGTTCGCCGATCGTTTTTGCGACCTTCTTGATCGCGGGCGCGAGATCAGTACCGGAATTGAGGCCCTTCTGCGCGCGCGCCATCTGCTTGCCGATCTCAATGCGGTCGGCGCCCGGCGTGATCAGCATCGGCGGGTTGGAATCCCCCCACATGCCCACATAGACGTTCATCTTCATGTCCTTGCCGGACGCCGCCTCGAACATAATGGCGGCTGCCTGCAGCGCGGAATTGAGCGCCGTGCCGTTCATCGAGCCGGAGCCGTCGATCATGATGACGATGTCGATTTCGGTCGGCACCATCTTGATCGTGTCGGAATGGAAGCGCTTGAGGTCGTTTTCCTGCACGTCGCCAAGCTTGCGTTTGATGGTGAGGTTGCGGTGCGCTTCGGTGTTGAAGCGGTCCTTTACCTCTCCGTCCTGCGGCAGGATTTCAAGATCCTGCGACACCGCGCGCTTGCGCTGCAGCTGGCGTTCCTGCACGTCCTTGAACAGCTTGCGGACGCGGCTGATCGGGCCTGCGAGTTCGGCGATACGCTTGTGGTAATCGGTCCAGTCGAGCTTCGAGAGCTCTTCAAGCGATTTGCCGTCACCATGGCCTGCCTGCTTGGACGGCTTGCCGTCCTTGCCGGGCTTGCCTTTGCCGGGTTTGCCCTTGCCGTCCCCGTCCTGGCCATCCTGCCCGTCGGCGTCATCGCCTTCCTGGCCTTTTTGTTTGCGCTTTTCGAGTTCCTTTTCGAGGTCTTCCGCGGTCATGCCGTCATCGCCGTCGGCATCCTCGCCGTCCGCGTCTTCGCCATCCGCGTCTTCACCGTCAGCATCCTGGCCGTCGCCGTCCTGGCCATCGGCATCCTTGCCTTCGCCGTTCGGGTCCAGTTCGTCACTGGGCACTTCGGTCGAGCCTTTGGGGGCGGGCTGGTCGCCAGCGCCTTCGACGGGAACGGTATCTTCATCATCTTGGCCGAGCTTGCCTTCCTTGCCCTTGCCTTTCTGATTGCCTTCACCGTCAGCATCTTCGCCGTCAGCGTCTTGGCCTTCGCCATCTTCGCCGTCGCCGTCCTGCTCCTCGCCGTCTTCGCCCTTCTCGCCTTTTTTGGCTTTTTCTTTCTTCTCGCCTTTTTTATCGCCTTTTTTGCCGTCTTTCTTCTGGCCGTCTTTTTCTGTGCCTTCCTGTCCGTCGGCATCGTCGCCATCAGCGTTGTCAGAGTCGCCGTCGTCCTGCTCGCCTTGCGGCTTGCCGCGCTGTTTCTTGCCTTTTTGGGGTTTGCCCTTGCCCTTGCCCTTGCCTTTACCTTTGCCCTGGCCTTGACCCTCCTGGCCTTCCTGGCCGTCCTGATCCTGACCATCCTGGCCGTCGTCGCCATCCTGATCGTCGCCGTCCTGGTCCTGATCGAGGTCCTTGCCGTCCTGCTTCTTTTTGTCTTTCTGGTTCTTCGGATCCTTCTGGGCCTTGTCCAGATTTTCATCGATCTGGTCATTCGCCATCTTCAGGATCTTCTGGATCAGATCTTCCGCGTAATCGCGCCAGATTTCCTCGATGATCGCCTTCCGGTCCGCATCCGCGCGTTCGACGCGGTTGCGGAGGTTCGCCCAGCCAAAGAGGCGCTCGTGCTGCTTCGGTTGCAGGTTTTCAAGGCCTTTGGGGCCACCGGCGAGATCGCGGATATGCTGGAAGTCGGGATGCGCGATGCCGACCTTGTCGTCTTTCTGGCCCGCGGGGCGCGCATTCAGCGTCGCGCTTTTGCGCACGAGGTTCGCGTCCACGCCGACTTTCGACCAGCCGGCATCGGTATCATCGAACAGCGCGTTATTCGCGAAGAAGCTCAGCTGCACAGCATTGCAGAGGTTCATGTAGCGCTTCAGCTCGTCCGACATGCCGTCATTCGGCAAACGGGTAAGGCCAACGCCGCGGTGCGTGACGGCTGTGTTGTTCAGCGAGACGCCGAAATCCTGCAGCAGCTGCGATCCCATATTGGCGACGAAGCGGTTGGCGACGTTCTCTTCTGCCGCCTGGAACAGCATGTGGCGCAGCTGCCATTCGGTCGACAGCATCGTCAGCTTTTTATATTCGTCGGGCTTGAGCTTCGGGCCCTTTTTCATCTGCGCCAGCCGCGACTTCTTCATCAGCGGCTGCATTTCCTTGTAAACTTCCTTCATCCGCTTCGGATAGCTGACCGAAAGCAGGGAGTGACCGATTTCACGGTAAACATCCGCGCGGGCATGTTCGAAGCCCACAACCATCGACTGCATGAAGTCGACGTTGATGAGGTTTTTGGCGCGGTCGTACGAGAAACCGGTGCCGGGCTCGCCCCAGCCGTATTTGGTGTCCTTGTCGCGCAGCGCTTCGCGGATATGGTGCGCGTGGCTGAGCAATTCGCCGTAAGCGTAGTCGGTCGTGGTGACCTGCTTCCACAATTCCGTCTGGGGAAGCTGCACACCTTCTGCGGGCGGCTTCAGCCAGGTTTTCATTGTATCTGGGTTCGCGCTCAGGAAAGCGAGCGAGGCGCCCCAGACGAGCTGGGTTTCGGGCGTGTCGAAGCGCGGCTCCTGCGGGGCCTTGCCGGTCGAAACGGCCTCAAGCGCGTTCAGCGTCTCTTTCTGGAAGTTCGGATCCGCGCTACGGATCGCGCCCATGAATGCCTTCAGATCGTCGAAGGTAAAGGGGGTCGGGTTTTCGTCTACTTGCGCGGCGCGGAGCTTGGAGTTCAGCATCAGGCGGTGCCGTGTCAGCGGCTCGCGCAAAATAGCTTCGATCTTTCTCCGGTCCGAGGGCGTTGGCATCTATACAACCCGTAACAGTTAAAGTTTCGTTAAGTGCCGCTGCGTTCAAAAAGAGTCCCTGCCCGGCGAAGTGTCGTGCCAGAATCTTTTCTCGCAGTTTGTGGAGCGTTTTTTAACAATCAGAACGGTAACAGTTTTTGTAAAACGGACAAGACCAAAAAACGAAACAGTCGAAAAAAGATGTGCTGCAAAGCGGCATTTAAATTTCAAGTTCTGTCGGTCTTACGGGCGTTTCTGCAACGAACGGTTAGCTTATGAAAACAGCGCTTTGACATAAGCTTGCTGCGCTTATCGCGATTACGCAAAGAAACTCAACAACGATAAGCATTCCCGAAATCCCTACCCGCAGCAGTGCAAAATAACGCAGGTTGCCCCCGCGCACCCGTGATGAAATTATTCGTCGCGATTTTCCGAAACGCGATCAGGTGAATCTGCTGTTGCCTGTCCACTTGCCCCGGCTGGTTTGCAGGTACTCGACTCGATGAGAAACCGAGTCGAAAAAAAAGCCTCCCGGCCGGGAGGCTTTTCTCTTAGAAGCCGTAATCTATTCGCGCATGTCGCGCATCGTGCGCTCTTTGCGCTCGTGGCGTTCCTGCGCCTCCAGGGAAAGCGTCGCGATCGGGCGGGCTTCGAGGCGGGCGATGGAAATCGGCTCGCCGGTTTCTTCACAGAAGCCGTAGCTCGCGTCTTCGATTTTTTCGAGGGCCGCGTTGATCTTGGAAATCAACTTGCGTTCGCGGTCACGCGTGCGCAGCTCAAGGGCATGATCCGTCTCGGCCGAGGCGCGATCCGCGATATCGGGTTTCTGCAGGTTGTCTTCCTGCATTTCCTTGATCGTTTCAGTGGATTCCTCCAGCAGCTCGGCGCGCCAGCGCAACAGCTTCTGGCGGAAATATTCGAGCATGACCGGGTTCATGAATTTTTCTTTTTCCGTCGGTTTGTAATCCGGCGGCAAGATGGTCGGCGATGTTTCAGGCAGTGAGGTCATGGGTCCGTACCTTGGTTTTGCGTATCTTCAAATTATAAACGTCCGGCTCCCAATGCACAACAGCGCTGTGGAACTCCATCGAAACGGCAAAATATTATCGGAAAACGGAGATTTTCAGTCGCGCATGCTGTGTTTTGCGAGCTCTACCTGGACGCGGAGATCGATCTCGTCCAGCAATTCGGAAAGCCGGGGATCCATGATTTTGTCACGGTGGCTACCCACAATCGTCGTCAATTGCTGCAGCGCAGCAACGGGGATGCCGCCGTGGAGAATGCCCAAGCGCACCTGGTCAAGGTGATCGAGGAGAAGTGCTGCGCGTTGCTTCGCCCGTTTGCGAGCCTCTTCGGAAGTACCCCCGCCGCTTTCCTGAAGCGATAGAAGCGCATCAAGCTGACCTACGGACATAGCGCCGCTGACGGGTTTTTGTCCTTCCGCCTCTTCCGTGTCATCCAGCATGCCGCCAAACGAGGTGCTCGAGGCGCCTTTTTTGGCCCCTGTCTTTGACACGCCCTTGGTGCCGCTGGATTTTCCCGGTCCGTCAACTTTCATGAACACTCACTATAAGTGTTAATAAGCGCGCTTACCAGTCGGCAATATTTACCCATTTTCTGCGCTTGGGGGCGACCATCGTGATGCCGCGTCCAGTAGGCCACTGAAAAATAAGGTTTTATGTCTGGCATGATCCTCGCATCTGTTTCTAAGGGAAAACATATGCTTTGGGATGGGATGCCATGAAGACTTTTATGAAATTGATCCTCGCGGCGACATTGGCGACTGCAGCGCCTCAAATGGCTGCGGCACAGGTAAAAGGCAAGGAATTGCAGGTCGCGTCGACTTCGGGCACCACCCGCATTAAAGATATCGTCGAGATTGAAGGCGTCCGCGACAACATGCTGGTCGGCTACGGCCTCGTGGTCGGCCTCAACGGCACGGGTGACAGCCTTAACAACTCCCCTTTCACGCAGCAATCCCTCATCGGCATGCTCGAGCGCCTCGGCGTCAACGTGCGCGCCGAGAAGCTGAACACCAAAAACATCGCGGCCGTTATGGTCACGGCAACGCTGCCGCCGTTTACCAACCAAGGCTCGCGCATTGATGTTTCCATCTCCGCGCTTGGCGATTCCAAAAGCCTGCAGGGCGGCACGCTTCTCGTCACGCCGCTGCTTGGCGCCGATAGCCAGGTCTATGCCGTCGCGCAAGGCTCGGTTGCGATCGCGGGCTTCTCCGCGAAGGGCGACTCCGCTTCCGTCATCCAGAACATCCCGACCGGCGGCCGCATTTCGGCAGGCGCGATCGTGGAGCGCGAAATTCCCTTTACGCTGGCAGGCATGACTTCGACCCGCCTTGGCCTGCGTAATCCTGACCTGACAACCGCGCGCCGCATTGCGGCAGCAATCAACGGCTACCTGAAGACCGGCGTCGCTGTGGCGGAAAACCCGGCTTCGGTTTCCGTGACCATTCCGCCCGGCTACAAGGCCGGCCTCGTTAACCTCATCACCGATATCGAGCAGCTGCGCGTCTCGCCTGACCAGATGGCGCGCGTGGTGATTGACGAGCGCTCGGGCGTGATCGTCATGGGCAAGGATGTCCGTATCTCGACCGTAGCGCTGGCGCAGGGCAACCTGACCATCCGCATCACGGAAACGCCGCAGGTATCCCAGCCGAACGCATTTGCCGAAGAAGGCGAAACAGTTGTCGTGCCGCGCACTGAAGTCCAGGTCGACGCGGATGAAGAGAACAAGATCGCCGTGCTGCAATCGGGCGTGAGCCTCCAGACCCTCGTCGCCAGCCTCAACGCCCTTGGTGTCGGTCCCCGCGACATCATTACAATCCTGCAGTCGATTAAAGCTTCGGGGGCCCTGCAGGCTGAAATCGAGGTGATGTAACATGGATATGTCCCCTTTCAACGGTACTGTCGATTTCGCGATGCAGCAGGCCCGGGCAGCGGCGCAGGATGCCGGCCGGCTCTCCAAAACGGCCGAGGAATTCACCGGCATGTTCATGAGCGAAATGATGTCCGTGATGTTCGAAGGCGTCGGCGACGACCCGATGTTTGGCGGCGGCCAGGGAGAGAAGATGTTCCGCGGACTGCTGACCCAGGAATACGGCAAGTCACTCGCCAAAGGAACTGGCACGGGCATTGCAAGTGAAATCCAGAAAATGATGCTGAAGATCCAAGAAGAACAACAGAACAAGGGGTGAGACTATGGGAACGATGACCAGAACGATTTCGAAGCCGGCCAATGCAAACCTGCATAATGATGTCCACTCGGTAATGAAGCTGCTCGACACTTTCGGCCAGCTGCTGAACGAGGAGACAACCGCCCTCCGCAAATCCGATTTCAAGACCGTGGACCGCCTCCAGGCCGCGAAGAAACAGCTGGCCAATGATTACCAGGTGCTCGTGACCGGCCTTTCCGCCCGCAAGGCGGAAGTCGCGCAGCTGGAAATGCCGCTCCGCGAAAAACTCGTGCGCTCCCGCACCGGCTTCACCCGGATTCTGCAGGATAACCTCGCCGCGCTGGAAACCGCGAAGTCGAGCGCCGGCCGCCTCGTGAACAAGATACTCGACGTCGCCCGCAAAGCGGTCGTCGACGACAAGCAGACCAACTATTCAGCGAAAGGACATGCACAAGCCTACAAGACCTCCACCCTTTCCCTCTCGGTGGACAAAAATCTCTGACACCTGACTTCTAGCACTACTCTCTCCCACCCAAGCGGGCCGCCTGCTTCCCACAGGCGGCCCATCTTGGCGTGCGCGCTTAGTGAAGCGCTTAATGCTTGCGCCACAGGTACTTCTTTCATCCCCATTAATTTCTAGCCTCGATAAATCTGGCACGGCTCGTGCAAGGATAGACGCGAGACAACCTAAGGACCCGACGTGGATCAGTTGAGCAACATTATCGGCATGCAGGGATCGAAAGCGATGGCAGCGCAAGCGCCGCGCGCGAAAACCTCCTCTGTCTCCGATACGCAGGCCTTCATGAAGGCGCTCAATGCGAAGCTGGCGCAAATGAAGGGCACGCAAAAACTGCAGGCAAAACTTGCCGAGGTTGACCGCAGGCCCGCCGCGGAAAAAACCGCGATCATGAACCAGCTGCAGGCCTCAAATCCCAAGAACGATAACGAACTGCTGCGCAACCTGACCGCGCTGCTTGGCAATGCCCAGGACGTCAAGCCCGCGCTGACCAGCGACCTCGCCTACTCTCTCACGCTTGCGCTGCAGGCGGATGCGAACGACGATGCGATGCTCGCGCAGCTGACGGAGCAGTTCCAGAATGGCACGCAGGATATCGCGCAGTTCCGCGACCAGGCGATTGCGTTCATGCAGGATGCCGGCATGGATCCCGCGTCGATCGAGCGGATGCTGGTAAAACTTTCTTCCGCTCTCGGCGGGCAGATCACGGTCGAGCAGCAAACCGCGCTCATGATGCCGCTCGACGGCGATACGGCCCCGAAAACCGCCCAGGCCGTACAGCCCGACAACTCAAAATATATGGCCGCCCACAAGGCGGAAGACGGCTACACCCCCGCGGCGAAGGATATGCCCGCGTCCCAACCGGCCCCGCAGACGCAGGATGCGCAAGCGGCGGCCCCCAAATCCCAAGCGGGCCAGTCCTCGGCGGCGCACCTGTCGCTCATAAACTCCTTTGCTGCGGAGGGTGGCGACACATCGGGTGGCTTCACCGGCCAGGGCTTCTCTCATAGCGCCTATAATACCCCGGGCATGACCGCGGGAACCGCTGCCACGCAGACTGCCTCCGGCACGCCCGGCAGCTTCGTGAATTATATGGGCTCGGCCTCCTCCGCCCAGACGACGCAGTCGATCGCGCTGCAAATTCACCGCAACGCGCAAACCCAGGTTGATACCTTCCGCATGCAGCTGCACCCGGCAGACCTGGGCC
>DASPMW010000040.1:0-22550 GCA_035626855.1 Patescibacteria group bacterium | reverse complement strand
GACCTCGAAAATCATGTTCAACCTGTTTGCGTCGCAGTACCGCCGCAAGAAGAAATTCGAAACCCAGTACGATCCCGAGCCGTATCTGGCGCATGCGCAAGTCGGCCCGAGCCAGGAAGTCACCGCCGACCTTTCCAAAGTGAAGGAAGCGATGAAGCAGCTCTCCCAGGAACATCGCGACATGCTGGTCCTGGTCTGCATCCGCGGCCTGCGCTACGAAGAAGTCTCTGAAATGCTGCAGATCCCGGTCGGCACCGTGCGCTCGCGCCTGTTCCGCGCCCGCAAGCAGCTGCAGGAAGTGCTCGAAGCAAGCCCGCAGCATGCCAAGCTCGCCGACCTTACGCGCGTCCTGCCGCAAAACGCGGACGAAAGCTCGATGGTCGCGAACTAAGAATTACCTCCTGACCCTGAACGAGAAGCCCTTGGCGAGAACCGGGGGCTTTTTCGTTGTGCCCCATACTTGCGCCCATGTCCGGAAATGGCGTGTTCCGCCCGCCATTGTTGCGCTATAAATGGCCGGGAAGGAGCGGGTGAATGGGTTACGCGCATAAAACAGTAAATACGCCGGTCGGGAAACTGACGCTGGTCGCAAGCGAGGCGGGGCTCGCCGCGATCCTGTGGGAAAACGACGACCCGCGCCGGGTTCGCATCGACGCCGGGCCCGAATCCGGGGACCATCCGGTGCTGCAGGAGGCCGAGCGGCAACTGGGCGAATATTTTGCCGGCACGCGCGATGCCTTTACCCTCCCGCTTGATTTCTCCGGCACGCCTTTTCAGAAGAAAGTCTGGCAGGCGCTGTGCAATATCCCGTTCGGCGAGACGCGCAGCTATGCCGATATCGCGGCCGAGATCGGGAATCCCAAGGCCGTCCGTGCGGTCGGCTCGGCGAACCGCCGCAATCCGGTCTCCATCATGGCGCCCTGCCACCGGGTGATCGGGAAAAACGGCGGGCTGACGGGATTCGCGGCCGGGCTGCAGGTGAAGGAATTCCTGCTCGCGCTGGAGCGGAAGGGCTAGACCCCACCGTCATCCGTCCAGCCGCCCCCGCCGCGGCGGAACAGCGACTGCCGGGCGGTGACGAATGCGTTGCTGTCGGCATGAAAGGCCTGCAGCGCGATTTTCGCGGCTTCATCCTGCAGCGTGATCAAATGATACGAATTCGGCGCGCCGGAGCGGGTGCGGTAGGATACCGCTGTGCCCGCGCCGCTGAGAATGAAATGACGGGGCAGGGCAGGGAAAGCAGCCGCGGTCGTTCCCAGCAGCGGCATATGCACATGGCCGCTCATGACGAGGTCCACGCGCATTTCGGCAAACAGGCGCGCGGTTTCCTGCGCGTTGATGAGCGCTTCATGCCGGTCCTGCTCCAGCGCGACATCGAGGGGCTGGTGCTCGACGACGCAGAGCGTCCCTGAATCGCCAAGGCGCGCCCGCGCGGATTCCAGCAGCCGCCGCGCGATCCGCATTTGCGTCTTGCCGCGCGTATGGCGCAGGGGGCTGGTCGCGTCGAGGCAGACGAGGCCGAGATTTTCCTGCTGCCAGAGATGATTGCGCTGGCCGAAGAATTTTTTGTACAGCCGCCGCGGATTGGCAATGCGCGTGAGGGTATCGTAGAGCGGGATATCGTGGTTGCCCGGCACAGCCAGGCAGACAGGCGCGCCCAGGCTGTCGGCGAAAGCGCGGGTTGCGGCGAATTGCGGCGCGCGGGCGCGCTGCGTCAGGTCGCCGGAAATAACGACGATATCGGGCCTCTGTGCCGCGATGTCGCTGCGCAGCGCGTCGACCACGGCCTCGACCTGCGTGCCGAAATGCGGGTCGGAGAGATGGGCGATGACTGTCATGCGCCCCCCTGTGGCACTTCCGCGGCCGGATTCGCCGGCACCGGCGCCACGACCTGCAGCCCGTCCTGCAGCAGCCGGAATTCGAGCGGCATGCGCAGGTTCACGATTTCCCCGTCGACAACGCAGCTGATCGAATCCGCCGCGCCTTCGACCGTAAAGGTTTCCGTGTAAAACACCTCCACCCTTTCATCCTCCGGCAGGCGGCGGAACAATCCGCGCAGCAGGATACGCGTCATGCCGAGGAAGCCGACGGGCTTCAGCACCGCGACCGCCATTTTCAGGCGGCTTGCGTCTTCGGCGCGCGCCATGCCCAGGTTTTCCATCTGCACCTTGTTGATGCCGGCAAAGATCATGGTCGTGCGCAGGCGTTTTTCCAGGCTGTCCGCGCCGACACGGACCGAGAAAATCCGCGAGCGCGCATAGAGGCTCTTGATTTCGGACAGGAGCGCCACGATGCGGTACCGGCCGAAACGCGCCTTGTCTTCCTCCCGGTTGCGCACGATCTTGGCGTATTTGCCGAAGCTCGCGTTATTGATGAAGACGCGGTCCTGCAGCAGCCCGACCGCCACCGGCCGCGGCGGGGTGGTTGCCAGCAAGTCGGCGGCGGCGCCGATTTCGGTCGGGATGCCAAGGTCGCGCGCGAAGTAATTGAAGGTCCCCATCGGGATGATGCCCATCGGCGCTTTCAGCGCGACGCAAAGGGCGGCGACCGTATTGACCGTGCCGTCCCCGCCGGCCGCGACGATCAGCTGGCCGGCGGCGTGCGCCTGCTCGACCGCCGCGCGGATCTGCGCGCAGACATCGCCCTCCTTGGCAATTTCGATGACGTCGACGGCGACGGCTGCCGCCGCGAGCCGCTCCTCGATCAGCCCGCGCGCTGCCGCCTTGTCGTCGTGGCCGGCGCCGGTATTGAGGATAAGGGTAACGCGTCGCGACATGGTCGTCCTGCGGGGTTGAATTCCACCACGATGATAACATCCCGCGCGGGGTTTGGGTTCACCCCCAGGAAAACTTCGCTGAAATACGCAGTTTACGGCCTATATCAGACGGATATCCCGCCATATAATGGTCCGTCCTTTCGCATACAGGTGCCCCATGACCGCAGAGATTTCCCAGACCCAAGATACCGGCTGGCGGTTCGAGACCAGCTATCTCGGCCTGCCGGAAGCGTTTTTTACAAGGCAGCCGCCCGTGCCGGTGAAGGAGCCGCGGCTGGTGCTGTGGAATGCGCCGCTTGCCGAAACGCTCGGCCTGCGCCTGGCCGCGGCCGATACCACGGCGCTGGCGCGGATCTTTGCCGGCAATGAATTGCCGGCGGGCGCGACGCCGCTCGCGCAGGCCTATGGCGGCCATCAATACGGCCATTTCACGATGCTCGGCGACGGCCGTGCCGTGCTGCTTGGCGAGCATATCGCGCCGGACGGGGCGCGGTTCGACATCCAGCTCAAGGGATCGGGGCGCACGCCCTATTCGCGCGGCGGCGACGGACGCGCGGCGCTCGGCCCCATGCTGCGCGAATACATCATCAGCGAAGCGATGGCAGGGCTCGGCATCCCGACGACGCGCAGCCTTGCTGTCGTCGCGACGGGCGAACTGGTCGCGCGGGAGGGAATGCTGCCGGGGGCGGTGCTCACGCGCGTCGCGGCCAGCCATATCCGCGTCGGCACGTTCGAATTCGCGGCAGGTTTTCTGGGGCCGGAGGGGGTGAGGGCGCTTGCCGACTACACGATCGCGCGCCATTATCCCGGGCTGCGGGACGCGGATAATCCCTACCTCGCCTTCCTCGAGGCGGTGGTCGCGCGGCAGGCGGATCTCATCGCGCGCTGGATGCTGGTGGGCTTTATCCACGGCGTGATGAACACCGATAACATGGCGATCTCGGGCGAGACGATCGATTACGGGCCTTGCGCCTTCATGGATGCCTATGACCCCAACACGGTGTTCAGCTCGATCGACCGGCATGGCCGCTACGCCTATGGCCAGCAGCCGCCGATCGCGACTTGGAACCTCGCGCGTTTTGCGGAAACCTTGCTGACGCTGATCGACAGCGATGAAAAGAAGGCTGTCGCCAAGGCGGAAACCGCGGTGAACGACTTCGATGCGGTCGTGCAGCGCCACTGGCTAGCGGGCATGCGCGGGAAGCTTGGGCTCACGGGCGAAGACGCGGGGGATGAAGGGCTCATCTCCGCTCTCCTCATCTGGATGGCGAAAGAAAAGGCCGATTTCACGCTGACCTTCCACCGCCTCGCGGATGGCAGCGCCGACGACGCGACGGGCGGCGAGGGGTGGGTGGCCCGCTGGCGCGCGCGGCGCGACGCGCAGGGCGATGCCGCGAAAAGCGCCGCGCTGATGCGCAGCCATAACCCGCAGGTGATCCCGCGCAATCATAAGGTCGAGGAAGCGCTTGCCGCCGCCAATCGCGGCGAGCTGGCGCCGCTGCACCAGCTGCTCGACGCCCTCCGCGACCCCTACGCCCCCCGCGGCGACCGCACCGGATACGAAACCCCGCCGCCCGAGCGCGATGCCTGCTACCGGACGTATTGCGGGACGTGATCGAGCGCTTGCGAACGATTTACCGCGCTAGCTTTTGTGACGAATTTGATGCTTGAGGCCGTATGGCGGAGAGGATGAGATTCGAACTCACGAAACCTGTTACAGTTTACCCGCTTTCCAGGCGAGCGCCTTCAACCGCTCGGCCACCTCTCCGCGAGCGATACAGGGGGGCAGAATAACCTTAAACGGCCCCGCCATTCAAGTTTAATTTATGGCAATAAATACAGGGCGTTATCCGACGCCAGACAAGGCGGGCGGGCTTTGCGTTTCGATGATCTCCACCCCATCGCCCAAGTGGAGCACGCCCGCGTTTTCCGGGATTCCGTTCTGGCCGAAAACGGTGCCCGTCATGCCGGGTTCGCGCATGAGGCGGAAGGTCTTGAGCGTCGCCAGCGGCTCCGCGCCCGCGCGCGCGCCGGTCTCTTGGTCGGTCGTCGTGACGATGCAGCGCAGGCAGGGCTTCGGCAGGTCGATCACGACATTGCCGATGCGCAGCCGTCGCCAGCCGTCCTCATCCCAGGCTTTCGCGCCGCTGATGACGATATTGGGGCGGAAGCGGTTCATGGGGACGGGCGCGGCCATGCGCGCATTCAGGTCGTCGAGCGATTCCTTCACGGTCACGAGCACCGGGAAATCATCGGCGAAACTGGTCGGCGTGCCGCGCGCCGCCTGTGTCGAGCCGATATCGCGGTGCAGCCCGCCCTGCCAGACGAGACGCGCAGGGATGCCGAGCACGCCGGAAATCCATTTGTCCGCGCCAGCCTCCGCCGCATAGGCTTCGACCTGCTGCTTCCAGATCGTAACGCTGAGTTTTTTCGCGGCGGGCGAGGGAAAGGAGACGGCGATCGCCGAGCCATCATGCGCGAGAGCGAGCATATCGCCCGCAACCGCCGTTTCGATGGCGCCCAGCTTCGGCAATTCGCGCTGCGTGATGAATTTCAGGTTTTCATCGACGATCATCCAGCGCCTGTCATGCGCGAGGCCGCGTTGCTCTAACGCGGCCTCGGTCACATCAACAGCCCGGCATCCCTTGACGGGATAGATATGCAGGCTTTCTATTTTCAATCAGGTCAGCTTTTTCAGGAAGTCCATCGGCAGCGGCAGCACGATGGTGCTGCTGCGGTCGTTGGCGATGTCCTGGAAGGCCGAGAGGTAGCGCAGCTGCATCGCGCCCGAGCCGGAGAGCTTGTTCGCCGCCTCGACGAGCTTGTCGGCGGCCTGCAATTCCCCTTCGGCGGAGATGATTTTCGCGCGGCGCTCGCGTTCCGCCTCCGCCTGGCGGCCGATCGCGCGGATCATGCTTTCGGCGAGGTCGATATGCTTGAGCGCGACGTTGGAAACCTTGACGCCCCACTGGTCGGTCTGGTTGTCGAGCAGCTCGCGGATGTCGACCGAGAGCTTGTCGCGCGCGGTCAGCAGGTCGTCAAGCTCGTGCTTGCCAAGCACTTCGCGGAGCGTCGTCTGCGACAGCTCCGAGGTTGCGCGCATGAAATCGGCGACATTGTTCATCGATTTTTCGGGAGCCACGACGCGGAAATACACGACCGCGTTCACTTTCACCGAGATGTTGTCCTTGGTGATGATGTCCTGGCTCGGCACGTCGATCGTGCGTACGCGCAGGTCGACGCGCGTCATCTGCTGGACGATCGGGATCAGGATGATCAGGCCGGGGCCCTTCACGCCGCTGAAGCGCCCGAGGGTGTAGATGACGCCGCGCTCGTATTCCTTGAGGATGCGTACCGCGTAGCCGAGGAAGACAAGCGCAAGTACGAAGACAAAGCCCAAAAATCCAATGCCGCCCATAGTTCAAAATCCTTTCGCTGTTGATAGTTTGGAATTACTCCGGCCGCACGATAAGGCGCAGCCCGTCGATCTCGACGACCTTGACGCGGTCGCCGGGGTTGATGATGAATTCGGGTGAAGCGGCGGAGGCGCGCCAGATCTCGCCCGTGATGCGCACCTCGCCCTGGCCCTGGCTCCAGTTGAGCACCTCGCCGGGCGTCTGCTTCAGCTCTTCCTGGCCTGTCATCGTGGCGCTGCGCTGCGCCTTGAAGGCGACCGCGAGCAGCACGGAGAGGAAGCCGAGGCTGCCCACCGTGACCGCGGCGATCAGCCAGGGGTCCACCCCGAAATTCGGATCCACACTATCGATGAGCATTGTCGCACCTACCGCAAAGGAAATGGCGCCCCCGATGCCGAGCGCGCCGAAGGAGGGGGAGAAGGCCTCGCCGATCATCAGCGCCATGCCCACCAGCATCAGCGCAAGGCCCGTGTAATCGACCGGCAGCACGTTCATCGCGAACAGGCCGAGGATGAAGCTGATGATGCCGACCACGCCCGGCAGGATCGCGCCGGGGTTGAGGACCTCATAGATAAGGCCGTAAGAGCCGAGCGTCATGAGCATGAATGCGACGTTGGGCGAAGCGATGACATCGAGCAGCCCCGTGCGCCAGTCGGCCTCATGCGTTTCGAAGCGCGCGTTCTTCGTGTTAAGCTTCATCGTCTTGTTGCCGGCCATTTTCACGACACGGCCGTCGATCTTTTCCAGCAGCTCGTTGACGTCGACCGCGATCAGGTCGATCGCCTTGGAGGCGAGGCTTTCGGTCGCGGTCGCGCTCACGGCGTCGCGCACCGCGCGCTCCGCCCATTCGGCGTTGCGGTTGCGCAGCTCGGCCAGGCCGCGGATATAGGCCGCCGCGTCATTGACCATCTTGTGCTCGAGCGTCGATTTCGGCTGGACGCTGGAAGGGTCGATCTTCTGCATCGAAGGGTCGGGGCTCGGCTGCATGGGGCTGTTGTCGCCCATGCGGATCGGCGTTGCCGCGCCGATGACAGTCGAGGGCGCCATGGCGGCGATATGGCTCGCATACAAAATGTAGGTGCCGGCGCTTGCCGCATGCGATCCGGGCGGGCTGACATAGGTCGCGACCGGCACGGGGCTTTCGAGGATCAGCTGGATGATGGTCTGCATGGAATCGTAAAGCCCGCCGGGCGTCTGCATCTGCAGCACCACCACATCGGCCTTGCGCTTCGCCGCGTCTTCGAGCCCGCGCTTGACGAGGTCGAGCGTCGCCGGGCTGATCATGCCCTCGACCTTGATGACGACCGCGAGCGGCTGGTTGACGGGCGGCGCTTCTTCGTCCTGCGCGGGAGAGCTCGTCGCCTGGAACAGCAGGAACCCGGCGATCCAGAAAAGCGTGGCGAGCGGCTTGAGGAATTTTTTCATCGACCTGAACCCTGGGAAGTGGCGCCGGCGTCCGGCACGCGCAAATTCTACCAAAACTCTAGCGGGCGGTACTATATAATCGGTTAACCGGTTTATGGATATCAGGCGGCGATTTTTGGCGGGACCGGATTATTCTGGATAGTGGCGGCGTTTTTGCCGGTCTTTGGTTCCGCGCCGAAATGGCGGATGACGTCGGACGCCCATTCCGCGCCGATCCCGCCCGCCTCTGCGGCCGGTTTCCCCTGCGCGAGGCCGTAAAGGAAGCCAGCCGCGAACTGGTCGCCCGCGCCGTTGGTATCGACGATGAGCGTTTTGTCGATCGTCTTGGCGGGAACATGGGTGACTGTGCCGTCCTCGACAATATAGGCGCCAGCCGCGCCCGCGGTAATTGCGGCGGTGACGCCGAGCGCCTTCATTTTCTCGAGCGTTTCTTCCAGCGTCACCGTCTTGAACAGCGCCATGAATTCTCCGCGGTCACCGACGAGGATATCGGCATGGGAGGTTGCGAGCGCGAGGAAGCCAGGCTGGTTCGCCGCCACGACATGCGCGTCATTCAGTGCGAGCGCAACCTTGCCGCCGTTTTGCTTCGCGAGGTCCGCCGCATGATGCACTGTATCTTTGCCGTTCGGCGTCAGCCACAAATAGCTGTCGAGGTAGGTAATCTTCGCCTGGGCGATCAGTTTCGCATCGATATCCTCTGGCGTCAGCTCCATGCTCGCGCCTGCCGCGAAGGCGAAACTGCGCTCGCGGTCAGGAGTGGTCAGCGCGAGCACGGCGGTTGTGCCGGTGCTGCTCGAGAGCAGCGGCGTGAATTCAATGCCATGGCCCTGCAGCCGCGCCGCAAGGTAATTGCCATGATCGTCATTCGCGATCTTGCCGATCAGCGCGGATGATCCGCCGCGCAGCGCAACGCCCGCCGCGACACTGGTGCCGGGGCCGCCCGGCGTGCGCGCGGCGATGCGGTTATCACTGACCTTGGCGACAGTTTCGTGGCTGACCAGGTTGGAGAGGCCTTTTTTGATGCCATGCGCTTCCAGATGCGCGTCATCCGCCGTACCCTGCAAATCCACCACGATCGCGCCGAGCGCGACGACGTCGTATTTTTTCATCAGGCGGCCTTCTGTTTCGAGGCGCTGAGCGTTTCGATGAGCGCCGCGCCCATGTCGGAGGTCGAGAGTTTTTTCATGCCATCGCTCATGATGTCAGCGGTGCGGTAGCCCTTGGCGAGCAGGGCCTCTATCGCGTCTTCCAGCAGCTGCGCTTCTTTCTGCATGTCGAAGGAATAGCGGAACATCATCGCGACAGAAAGGATCGTCGCCAGCGGGTTGGCGATGTTTTTGCCGGCGATATCTGGAGCAGAGCCGTGGATAGGCTCGTAGAGTGCCGCGCGCTTGCCGTCCGCTTTCACCGCGCCGAGCGAGGCCGAGGGAAGCATGCCGAGCGAGCCGGTCAGCATCGCAGCCTCGTCCGACAGGATGTCGCCGAACAGGTTGTCGGTCACGATCACGTCGAACTGCGCAGGGTTGCGCAGGAGCTGCATTGCGCAATTATCGGCATACATATGGCTGAGTTGCACGTCCTTGTATTCGGCTTCATGCAGCTTCGTCACTTCCTCCCGCCACAGCTTGCCGGATTCCATGACGTTGGCCTTTTCGGCGGAGCAGACCTTGTTGCCGCGCTTGCGCGCAAGCTCGAAGGCCACGCGCGCGACGCGGATGATTTCGCTGGTCGTGTAGACTTGCGTATTCACGCCGCGGCGCTGGCCTTCGGGCAGGGTAGTGATGCCGCGCGGCTCGCCGAAATAGACTCCGCCCGTCAGCTCGCGCACGATCATGATATCGAGGCCCCTGACGACCGACGCCTTCAGCGTCGAGGCGTCGACCAGCGCGTCGAACACTTTCGCGGGGCGCAGGTTGGCGAACAGCTCCAGCTCCTTGCGCAGCTTCAGCAAGCCGGCCTCGGGGCGGATCGCATATTCGACCTTGTCCCATTTCGGGCCGCCGACTGCGGCGAGCAGCACCGCATCCGCCTTGCGGCATTTCTCGAGCGTATCGTCGGAGAGGGGTACGCCATGCTTGTCGATCGAGCAGCCGCCGAGATCGCCTTCGGTCGTTTCGATTTTCGTGCCGAAATTCTGGTTGAACCAGCCGATCACCTTCAGCGCCTCCGCCATCACTTCGGGGCCGAGGCCGTCGCCGGCAAGGGTGACGATGTTCTTCGCAGCGGTCATGGCAGAATCTCCTGTCTCGGGAATATGTCCCAAACTAGCAGGCAGGGCGGATTCGTTCAAATCGTAATGGTGTTATTTCGCCGCGGAGTAAAGCCAGG
This sequence comes from Patescibacteria group bacterium, assembly GCA_035626855.1. Lineage (GTDB taxonomy): Bacteria > Pseudomonadota > Alphaproteobacteria > Micavibrionales > UBA2020 > JAPWJZ01. The sequence continues at coordinate 12,605 of DASPMW010000040.1, read as the reverse complement.
GCTGGCTGTTTTTCTGCCCGCCCTCGAATTTCGAAATATCGGTTTCCTTCTCGAGCGTTAAACCGATATCGTCGAGGCCGTTCAGCAGGCATTTTTTGCGGAAGGGATCGATCTCGAATTTATATTCCTTACGGTTGCCGCCGAGGACAGTCTGGTTCTGCAGATCGACGGTGAGCTCGAGGCCCGCTTCCGCGTCCTTCATCAGCTCATCCACCTGCTCCTTCGGCAGCACGAGCGGCAGGATGCCGTTCTTGAAGCAGTTGTTGTAGAAAATGTCGGCATAGGACGGCGCGATCACGCAGCGGATGCCGAAATCGAGCAGCGACCAGGGCGCATGTTCGCGGCTGGAGCCGCAGCCGAAATTTTCGCCGGCTACCAGTATTTGCGCCTGGCGATAGGCCGGCTTGTTCAGCACGAAATCCGGCTTCTCGATGCCTTCCGGCGTGAAGCGAAGGTCGTTGAACAGATAGCGGCCGAGGCCGGTGCGCTGGATGGTTTTCAGGAACTGCTTCGGGATGATCATGTCGGTATCGACATTGACCATGTTGAGCGGCGCGGCGGGGCCGGTGAGCTTGTCGAATTTTTGCATTTAATTTACCCCGCTAACTGCGTCTTTGAATTGAAATTTCACTTCATATTGAAGCAGGCTTACATTCGGGACGATCGCTTTTGCGTAGTGTAAATTTTCTTTAATAGTTTTCGCGACGATAACACCGTGGACCTCTTTGTCCTTCGCGATGCTTTGCTTAACCCATCCCATGTATCTGACCAGTTGTCCCATAACATGATCGGGTGTACGCCCGCGCTTCAATTCAAAAACTACAAAATTACCTTTATCGTCCACAGCTAAAATATCAATAATTCCCGCTTCCGTCGAATATTCTACGCCATCAGTAAAAAGTGAAAGCTTTTTTCCATTAACTGGAATGGACTGAATATTTTGGGCGATGAAATCGCGTAACTGAGATTCCAAACCAAAAACAATATCAGCGTTTTCGTCAGAAATCAGATCTTCGGAATCCATGGAAAGGTCATCTGAGACGATATCATTTACGTCGTTTGAATTTCCTTGACGGAAACGTTGGTATAATTTTACGGCACGCTTACAGGTACCGAGGCCTTTTATAAGGCTTCCATTTATTTTTATGTTCGTTGGATTTGCCTTTTTATTTACTTCGTCTTTGGCCGTATAGGTCAAGTCCGATACCAGCTGAGTCAGTTGATCCCTTTCAAATTCTGCGTCGAGATCTATTTTTTGTTCACGTTCCACGCGACGGCAATTCGATATGCGCGAAGAGATGTATGTCTCTTGTAACTCTTCGGCTCTGAGCCAGTCCCGAAATGCATTAGCTTGCATTACTTCACAAGCTCCCTTACATCCGTCAGTCGTCCGGTCAGCGCCGCCGCCGCCGCCATGGCGGGGCTCATCAGGTGGGTGCGACCGCCGCGGCCCTGGCGGCCTTCGAAGTTGCGGTTGCTGGTGCTCGCGCAGCGCTCGCCGGGATTGAGCTTATCGGCGTTCATCGCAAGGCACATCGAGCAGCCGGCTTCGCGCCAGTCGAACCCGGCTTCGATGAAGATTTTATCAAGACCCTCCAGCTCCGCCTGTTCCTTTACAAGGCCGGAGCCGGGAACGATCATGGCATAGACCGTCGGCGCAACCTTGCGGCCCGCGGCAATCTTGGCCACTTCGCGCAAATCCTCGATGCGGGAATTGGTGCAGGAACCGATGAAAACCTTGTCGATCGCGACATCCGTCAGGCGCTGCCCGGCAGTGAGGCCCATATAGTCCAGCGCCCGCGCGATGAATTCGCGCTGGCCCTGGTCCTCGATGCGCGCGGGGTCGGGCACGAAGCCCGTGATCGGCGCGACCGTTTCTGGGCTGGTCCCCCAGGTCACCTGCGGCGCGATGTCTTTCGCGTCGAGGCGCACTTCCTTGTCGAACACGGCACCTTCGTCGGTGACGAGCGTGCGCCAGTAAGCGACCGCTTTGTCGTATTCAGCGCCCTGCGGCGCCATCGGGCGGCCCTTCAGGTAGTTGAATGTCGTGTCGTCGGGCGCAATCAGACCCGCCCGAGCGCCGGCCTCGATCGTCATGTTGCAGACCGTCATGCGGCCCTCCATCGAGAGCGAGCGGATGGCAGAACCCGCGAATTCGATGACATAGCCCGTGCCGCCCGCGGTGCCGATTTTGCCGATGATGGCAAGAATCACGTCCTTTGCCGTCACGCCGACCGGCAGGTCGCCTTCGACCGTGACGCGCATGTTCTTCGCGGGCTTCTGGATCAGCGTCTGGGTCGCGAGGACATGTTCGACCTCCGAGGTTCCGATGCCAAAGGCGAGCGCCCCGAAGGCGCCGTGGGTCGAGGTATGGCTGTCGCCGCAGACGATGGTCATGCCGGGCTGTGTCATGCCCTGCTCGGGGCCGATGACGTGGACGATGCCCTGGCGCTTGTCGGCCATGCCGAAATACTCGATGCCGAATTCCCTGACGTTGCTCTCGAGCGTATCGACCTGCACGCGCGATTCCGGATCCGCGATGCCCTTCAGCCGGTCATGATCGGTCGGCACGTTGTGGTCGGCGACGGCGAGCGTGGCATCGGGGCGGCGCACGCGGCGATTGGCGATGCGCAGTCCCTCGAAAGCCTGCGGGCTGGTGACTTCATGGACGAGGTGGCGGTCGATATAAAGAACGCAGACCCCGTCGTCATTGCGGCTGACAACATGGCCGTCCCAGATTTTTTCGAAAAGCGTGCGCGGCTTGGACATAGCGGATAACCTCATTTCATTGAGCGTTACAGGGAAGATATGCGCCGACCCGCCAAAAGGGAAGGGCGATTAAGGGTGCTGCGGAGCAACAAAAAAGGCGGCCATCGCTGGCCGCCTTCTTGTATTTGTGAACCGCGAGATTAAGCGTTGACGGCTTTTTTCTCGGGCGCTGCCGGAGCAGCTGCCTTTTCGGTCGTTTGCGCTTCCGCGCCGTCTTTCTCTTCATATTCGCGCTCGGCGATGCGGGCGGATTTGCCGCTGCGATCGCGCAGGTAGTACAGTTTCGCGCGGCGTACGGTACCGCGGCGGACGAGTTCGATGCTGTCGATCGAGGGCGAGAACAGGGGGAACACGCGCTCCACGCCTTCGCCGTAGGAAATCTTGCGGACGGTGAAATTCTGGGTGACGCCCTTGCCGCCGCGCGCGATGCAGACGCCTTCATAGGCCTGGATGCGGGTGCGCGAGGTTTCGCCTTTTTTCTTGTCGGTCGAGATCTCGACGATCTTCACGTTCACGCGAACGGTGTCGCCGGGCTGGAATTCGGGGATCTTCTTGGCGCCTTCGGAAAGCTTCGCGATCTGCGCCTGTTCAAATTTCTCAAGGTCGTTCATTGGGTTGTACCCTATTTTCTTAGCGGGACCCGTTATATTCGGACGCGCGATTTGGAAACGGTTGCGCGCCGGCGGTCCACATGTTCATTACCGGGTCGGTTTTGGACATAATTATGTCCACCACCAATTTGGGGGATTCATAGACAAAATACAACCTGAATTCAAGATTTTATTTGGTTTTCTTGGAATCGTCAGGGTTTTGAAGAAGATAGGCCTGCCACAGATCCGGACGCCGTTCGCGGGTCACGGCTTTCGATTGTTCGAGCCGCCATTCCTTCACCTTGGCGTGGTGGCCGGAGGCGAGAATCTCTGGCACTTTGCGCAATATTCCGTCCGGCCCGGTCCATTCGGCGGGGCGCGTGTAATGCGGATATTCGAGGAGGCCGTTGCCGAAGCTCTCCTCCTCATGCGTCTCCATATTGCCGACCACATCGGGCAGCAGGCGGATGACGGCGTCGAGCAGAATCATCGCCGCCTGCTCCCCGCCCGAGAGCACATAATCTCCGACAGAGATTTCCTCCGCCTGATAGGCCTCCAGGAGCCGCTCGTCGACGCCTTCGTACCGGCCGCAAAGAATGGTCAGTAGCGGCTCTTTAGACAGCTCTACCGCTTTCGCCTGCGTCAGCGGCCGGCCGCGCGGTGTCATGTAAATAAAGCGCCCCAGCGGCTGGTGGGCCTGCAGCGCGCGGTCCAGGATATCGGGCTTCATCACCATGCCCGCGCCGCCGCCAAAGGGGCTGTCATCGACCGTCTTGTGGTTGTCGGTCGTGTAGTAGCGGGGATTGAAGGTTTCCAGGCTCCAGACGCCCTTTTCGAATGCCCTCCCTGATAGACTGAGGCCGAGATGCCCTGGAAACATCTCCGGAAACAGCGTGATGACCTTGATTGTCAGCCGGGCGGGTTCTATTTTCATCCTTGGAGTTTAGAAAAATTGTCTTTTACTTTCAAGGCGATATTTCTAGGCGGCGGGTCGCGTAATTGACTTGTTAACCATTATGTTATATAACTAAAGAACTCGGACATTAGCAAGAGGAGCGGACGGCGTGAAATCTTCAGGCATTTTCGACAAAGGTTTTTGGAAGAAAAAACTGACCCGAGCCGGTGATGCCGCTGCTGAGCTCCTTCGTCCCCAGCCGCAGCTCGCGCCCGTGCGCGTGAAAGCCAAGCGCGAGACGCGTCGCCGCTGATATATGACGTTGTCATAAAATCTCGCTTGACTTCATTTTCATAATCATATAAAACTCTCGCATCGCGACCCAATACGGCGGTCAAGCCGACGTCGCGATGGGGAAATTTTAAATGGCACAGGAAAAACAGTCCAAAGCCGCGCGCCATGGCGACACCGCGAGCCGCGTCGCGATTGCCGGCGCCGCCGAAGCCGAAATCCGCAACATCAAGGGATACAATTTCTTCGCGGGCGATTTCACGCCGAGCGCAGCCACTTCCATCGGTACCGCCGTCTGCACGCAGGAAGAATGGGATGCGCTCTGGCGCGGCCTCGACCGCACGCCGCCGGGCCCGCTGCCCAAGGACACCCGCGCGGTGTTCGAGGCGCGCGCCGAGCAAAAGCCCCGCGTGACGTCCTATGAGCCGTCATCGATCGTCATGAATGCCCATGACGAAATCTGGATCAACTGGAACAAGATCCTTGTCGGCAAGGATGAGGACCCGACGGCGAAGGGGCGCTATGCCGTCCTGCTGCTGCCGGAGAAGGGCACGCTGAAATCGAAATTCAACGAAGTCTGGCCCATCCGCGAGAAGCGGGAGAAGATGAAGAAGTTCGATGAATCCCTGAACCTGTTCCGCAAGGGCCGCAACGAGATACTGCCGGCACCGGGCGGGGCCAATTTCTCGCATTACCGCGCGCGCCGCAATACCGGCAAGCCGAGCCGCAACAACTAAATTTTGCCATCAGTCTAGGAGGCCGTGGGGGATCTCCACGGTCATTTCTTTTTTTGCCACATCGATATGCGGCACGTTCTGGCCCGTGAAGGGCAGGTAGAAGCTCGCCCCTTTGGGCGGCTTGATCTCGAGCAGGTCGCCCGCGCCAAAATTGGCGACGGCGATCACGCGGCCGACAACCGCGCGCGCGGCATCGAGCGCGGCCATGCCGACGAGGTCGGCATGATAATAGGTGTCCTTCTTGTCGATTTCGGGAAGTTCCGCGCGCGGCAGGTATAGCCTGGTGCCGCGCAGTTTTTCCGCCGCCGTGCGGTCGGCGATCCCTTCGACTTCCGCGAGCCAGATATTGCCGTGCGGCGCGAGAGAGAGCAGCCTGAGCGACTGGTTTCCGCTTGAATCGCAAAGCGGCGGCCCCGACAGGAGCGCGTCTGCGTCACTCGCGAAGACTTTCATCTTCACGGTGCCGCGGATCCCGTGCACGCCGACGATTTCGGCCATGCAGGTGAGCGCGTCCAGGTTCGGTGCCGCCGCCTTGTTCAACCGGATATAACCTTATTCAGCCGCGGGCGCGTCAGCAGCCGGAGCTTCCGCAGCGGGCGCTTCAGCGGGCTTGGCCGATTTTTCAGCGCGTTTTTTGGCGCGGTCGGTCATTTTCGCTTTTGCGACGGCTTTCTTCGGGTTGTTCTTGCGCGCGGGCATTTCGGCGAGACCGGCTTTGCCAAGGAAGATCGCGACGCGGTCGGAGACTTGCGCGCCTTTCGAGATCCAGTACTTGATGCGCTCGCCGTTCAGGGTCACGCGCTTGGGATCATCTTTCGCGAGTTTCGGGTCGTAGTTGCCGAGACGCTCGAGGAAGTTGCCGTCGCGGGGCTTGCGGCTGTCAGCGACGACGACGTGGTAGTAGGGCTTCTTTTTGGCGCCTGCGCGGGCCATGCGGATTTTCAGCATTTTCGTTTCTTTCTTAAAGGTTTATCCGGTTGCGTTAAACAATGATGAAAAACCCTGCAACCAGCGGGCTTTTCAAATTAGGTTATTTCTTCTTGTCTCCGTTTTGCAGCAGCAGCGGGTTGGTGGCGGCCATCTTGCCTCCGGGGCCGAACGGGTTTTCGCCAAGGGGGCCTTTGCCCAGCTGGTCTTCCATGTTCTTGGCCATCTGCTCCATCTCGCCGAGGCCGCCGCCGCCGAACAATGCGCCCATGTTGCGCATCATGCCCTTGCCGCCCAGTTTCTGCATGCGCTTCATCATGGTCTGCATGTCCTGGAACTGCTTGAGCAGGCGGTTGACTTCCTGCACGGTGGCGCCCGACCCCGCCGCGATGCGCTTGCGGCGCGAAGCGTTGAGGGTTTCCGGCTTCGCGCGCTCGGTCTTCGTCATGGAAAGGATGATCGCTTCCTGCTTCTTCAGCATGCCGTCATCGACATTGGCGTTTTCCATGAGGCCCTTGAGCTTGCCGGCGCCCGGCATGAAACCCATGAGGCCGGACAGGCCGCCCATCTTTTTCATCTGCTTCAATTGCGTCAGGAAATCTTCGAGGTCGAAGTTTCCCTTGGCCATCTTCTCGGCCGCCTTCTGGGCGTCCTCGATATTGATGTTCTCGGCGGCTTTTTCGACCAGCGACACGATATCGCCCATGTCGAGGATGCGGCCCGCGACGCGCTTCGCGTCAAACGCCTGCAGCGCGTCGACCTGTTCGCCCATGCCGATGAACTTGATCGGCTTGCCGGTAACGGTACGCATGGATAGCGCCGCGCCGCCGCGTGAATCGCCATCCACGCGCGTCAGCACGATGCCGGTGATGCCGATGCGCTCGTTGAAATTCCTGGCGGTGTTGACGGCGTCCTGGCCGGTCAGCGCGTCGGCGACCAGCAGCGTCTCGACAGGCTTGGCAAGGTCGCGCACATCGGCGAGTTCCTTCATGAGCGCCTCGTCGATCGAGAGGCGTCCGGCGCTGTCGAGGATGATGACGTCATAGCCTTCAAGGCGGCCCATTTCGAGCGCGCGCTTCGCGATCTTGTCCGGGCGGTCGCCCTTGACGATCGGCAGGCTGCCGGCCTCGACCTTTTTGGCGAGGATTTCCAGCTGTTCCTGCGCGGCGGGGCGGTAGATGTCGAGCGATGCCAGCAGCACTTTCTTGCGCTGCTTGTCCTGCAGGAATTTCGCGAGCTTGCCGGCGGTCGTCGTCTTGCCCGAGCCCTGCAGGCCGGCCATAAGGATCACGGCAGGGGCGGGCACGTTGAGGTTCAGGGCGCTGTCTTCATGGCCCAGCGTCTCGACCAGCTGGTCATGGACGATCTTGATGACCTGCTGGCCCGGGCGGACCGAGCGCAGGACCTTTTCGCCGACCGCTTCCGCCTTCACCTTCTCGACAAATTCCTTGGCGACCGGCAGGGCGACGTCGGCTTCGAGCAGCGCCACCCGCACCATGCGCAGCGCTTCGTTCACATCGTCCTCGCGCAGCACGCCGCGCTTGGTCAATCCGTCGAAGATGCCGCCGAGGCGGTTGGAAAGGCTTTCGAACATCAAAAATCCTCAAAACCATTTAACCCCAGTGAGCGTAACTTCGCCGACTGGGGGACGCGGAGCGTGTAAGACCATCCATGAAAAGGGGATGCCTTGCTCAACAAAACTGAGGCTTATATAGGCCATCTTACGGCAAAGTGTCAAGAATTCGGGCAGATGGCGGCGTTTTTGAATCCAGCCGGGCCGTGCCCCAATTGCCAAGAGGTTCATTTTGTTGACATTATGGAATACGAGGCGTAACCTGCGCTGTCTGTTTTAAAGGAATCTCCCCATGGGCAGCAACGTACTGAATAAGAACCTCCTGAACGCCGCGATCAAGGGCGACACGGATTCGGTCGAGGAAATGGCCTCCGAAGGCGCGCTGGTCGATGCCGCCGACGGCAATGGCCGCACGGGGCTATGGCACGCGGCCCGTAGTGGCGACAGCGATATGGTGCAGGTGCTGCTGAAGCTCGGCGCGGATACCGGAGAGGCCGATAATGACGGGCTGACCCCGTTGGTGGCTGCGATCCAGAACCTGAACTGGCGCGTGGCGAAGCAGCTCATCGAGATGGGCGACATCAACCACCAGATGGGCGAGACGCATTTCACGGCGCTGCATGCGGCGGTCAATCTCGACCTGCGCGATGAGAACACCAACCGGGTAACCTTCCTCATGAAGGCGGGCGCGAATGCCCTGATTGCGGATTCAACCGGTACCACGGCCTTGGCCCGCGCGCAGGAACACGCCAAAAAGTGGCCCTTCGCGAAGGAGCTGGTCGAGCTGATCGAGGAGTTCAAGGACGGCCCCGCCGCGCGGGAGAAATACCTGGCCGACAAGCGCGACCGCGGCATCGTCAGCGAAATGCAGGGAACAGTGGCCGCCGTGCCGGCGCCTGCGACCGCGCGCTTCAGGCGGCCGCAGCCGTGACCGACACGCCGTTTTCACCCGCCGAGCTTGACGCCGCCATGGTTCGCGCGGCGAAGGACGGCGATATCGTCGTTTTCGTCGAAGCGCTCGACAGCGGCGCGAACGCCAATGCACTGGACCCGGATACAGGCCGCAATCTTTTTTACACGCTGCTCGATATCGTCGAAACGGAAGGGGCCGCGCCGAAGCGGGGGAATTACTACGCGATGCTGATGGGCCTGACGACGCGCGGCGCGGATGTCAATTTCAGGGACAAAGACGGAATTTCGCCGCTTCATTACGCGCTGCAGCGGGAAAACTATCTTGTCGCCGATGTCCTGATCGCGATGAAGGCCGATGCGAACGAACATTTCCCGCCCGCAGGCGATACGCCGCTGCATATCGCGGTGCGTCTTGCGCTTGCGGGGCAGGGAGTGCGGCTCCTCGACACGCTGCTGGCTTTCAAGGCCGACCCGCTCCTGAAAAACAATGCCGGCGTATCATCGCTCGACCTGTTGCATGAATTCGCCGCAGCGCCCGAAGATTTCGCTGCCGTGCGCGATAAGCTTGCGGCGACGCCTCATGCGCTGGGGGAAATCGCCGCAACGCGCGCGGCGCAGCAGGACGAATTGCGCCAGACCGCTAAACGCTTTAAGCTCCGCCCATGACAGCCACCTGGTATCACCCCGATATTTTCATGCGCAAAATCCCGTTCCTGCAGGAGCGGGCGAAAATCTTTGGCCAGGTGCGCGCATTTTTTAATGCGCGAGGGTATCTGGAAGTGGACACGCCTGCGCTGCAGGTCGCGCCCTGCATGGAGGCGCATATCCAGGGCTTCAGGACCGAGCTCGTCAGCGCCGACCGCCAGAACCGGCGCGACATGTACCTGCATACTAGCCCCGAATTCGCGATGAAGAAGCTGCTGGTCGCCGGCCTGCCGCGCATTTACCAGCTTGCGAAAGTGTTCCGCAACGCGGAAGGGTCGAGCTGGCACAGCCCGGAATTCGCGATGCTGGAATGGTACCAGCTCGGCATGGACTACAAGGATATGATGCAGGAGACGATCGACCTCGTGCGCCATATCCTCTACAAACCCGTGATCGCGCAGGCGCGCGCCTGCGATCCTTCGATGGAGTGGGAGAAGCTCACTGTCGTGGAGGCATTGCAGAAATATGCAGCTGTCGATATTTCGGCGCATCTGGGCGACCTTGCGCATATTCGCGGCGAAGCCGCCCGCATCGGTGTTTATGTGTCGCCCCATGACGACTGGGAAAACGCGCTGCTGAAAATTCTCATGGAAAAGGTCGAGCCGAATATCGGCGCGCCGGCGCCGACGATCATTTACGACTATCCGGTGTCGATGGCTGCGCTGTCGCGCCCGAAACCGGAGGACCCGCGCTTTGCCGAACGCTTTGAGGTGTATGTCTGCGGCATCGAACTGGCCAATGCCTTCGGGGAACTCACGGATGCCAAGGTCCAGCGGGAGCGGTTCATGAACGACATCGCGCTCCGCAAAAAGATTTACGGCGATGATTACCCGGTCGATGAGGAATTTTTGCAGGCGCTGGAACACGGCCTGCCGCCCTGCAGCGGCAACGCGCTCGGCCTCGATCGCCTCGTCATGCTGGCCACAGGTGCCGAGGACATCTCGCTCGTGCAGGCCGTGCCTGTCGCCTAGTTACTTCGCTTCCTCAAGCTTGCTTTTGCCGTCCCACTTGAAGCGATAGGTCTTTTTCACGCTCGGGCAGCAAAGCGCGTCTTCCTTGGCGAAGGTCATCGCGGGAACCGTGATTTCTCCGCCTTTGACAGCGGGCGCTTCGAGCACCCCGTTCGGCTGCGCGATTGCCGCTTCCTTGAAGCTTCCGGGCTTGCCCGTCAGGACAGTGACGCTGTCCGTCGAGGAGGAGCCGCTGAGCGCCGACCAGGCAATAATAATTTCTTCCGCGCCGTCCTTGTCGAGGTCGGCCACGGCGGTACCGATCGCGCTTGCCTCCACTTGCGTGGCCGGGTCCGCCTTGGTCGCGAGATAGGCGTCGACAGCCGCCTTGACCTCTTTTTCACTTGGCGCGGCAGCAAAGGCCGTCACGGACAGCAGCAGGGAGAGCGCGATCATTGGCAGGAAGGATTTCATGGGACACCTCTTTCTATTACTTATACGGCCCGGAAAGCTTAATCCTGCGCACAAGCGGGGTCAATCTTCGATGGCGGCAGCATAAGCGCGGATCGCACGTTCAATATCTGCCTCCTGCCAGAGGGCCGGAGAAGGGCGCAGGAAATCGGCGATTGCGGAAATGTCTGGCGCGTTTTCGGGTGTGATGCTGCCGAAGGCAACGGCGGGAACTTCCATGAGCTCGTGCCACCAGCCGAGGATATCGGCCGTCTTCCCCCCCTCGAAAAACGGGCCGAAGCTGATGTAATCGGCGCCAGCCTCGCCCTGCGCCATCGCTGCATGGCGGCTGTGGCCGCAGATCGCGCCGATGATGGCGTCTTCCCCGAGTAGCGAGCGCGCGTCGGCGACGGGTATGTCAGATGATCCCAGCTCCACGCCATCGGCGCCATATTCATGCGCGAGGTCGGCGCGGCGAGCGAGAATGAAGGCCGTGCCGGCATCTTGCGCGACCGGCAGCAGCGCCCCGATGGCGCGTCGCCAGTCTGCCTCGTCCTTTGAATCGAGCTGCAGCAGCAGCGACGCGACGGGCGCGGCACCGAGCGCGCGCGACAGCAGCGGCGTGAATACGGGAATATCGATGACGGGCGGGGTGACGAGGTAAAGCTGGCAGCCGGGGGCGTCGTCAGTCATGTGCAATCCCCTTCGGCGCGCGGCCCCCGCCGTGAGCGGGGGCCGGCGTAAAGTTTTCTTAGACGTTCTTGCCGAGATAGATGTCCATGATCTTGTCGAGCATCTGCAGCGATTCCTCGCGCGGGCGCTGGAAGCAGTTGCGGCCGATGATCGAGCCGTTGCCGCCGCCTTCATAAATCGCGCGCGCATCTTCGTACACGTCATCCATGCCCTTGGTCGCGCCGCCCGAGAACACGACAAGGCGGCGGCCGGCGAAGGAGGACTGCATGATGTGCTTCACACGCTCGCCCTGCGTCTTGATCGCGATCTTCTGGTCTTCATAGACCTTCTTCGCTTCCGGAAGTTCGAGATGGTCGGTCGGCAGCTTGACCTTGATGATATGCGCGCCCAGCTGCGCTGCCATATGCGCGCCATAGGCGATGCTGTCGATTGCGGTTTCGCCCTCTTTCGAGATTTTCGGACCGCGCACATAAGACCAGATCACGGTCGCAATGCCGACGGCTTTTGCCTCTTCCGACAGCGCCACAATTTCTTCCTGCTGCTCCAGCATGTATTCCGAGCCGGGATAGATCGTGAAGCCGATTGCCGAGCAGCCGAGGCGGAGCGCGTCCGAAATCGAGCCGTTGATCGACTGGTCCTTGGCCGAAATGAGGCTGTTCGAGGAGTTGATTTTCAGGATCAGCGGAATCGCGCCTGCGAAGGTGTCCGCGCCGGCCTCGAGCGCGCCGAGCGGCGCCGCATAGGCGTTGCAGCCGGAATCGATCGCCAGCTGGTAATGGTAATGGGGGTCGTAGGCTTCAGGGTTGATGCCAAAGCTGCGCGCAGGGCCATGCTCGAAGCCCTGGTCGACGGGCAGGATCACCATCTTGCCCGTGCCGGCGAGCTTGCCGGTCATGAGGATGCGGCAAAGATTTGCCTTCGTGCCGGGATTGTCGCTCTCGTAATGCGACAGGATTTTTTTGACCGTCGGCGTGACGCCGCGGATGTTTTCATTGGTCGGCATTTTCGTGACTTTCTGGCTGACGCTCATCTGTTGACCCTCTGTTAAACTCAATGTCGGTTGCCGGGGCGTATTTTAGGCAGGGGGGCGCGTCAAATCAAGCGCGCAAAAAG
>DASPMW010000039.1:0-27240 GCA_035626855.1 Patescibacteria group bacterium | reverse complement strand
CGACGACAAGATCCAGAAATACATCGGCGTGAAGGCTTTCGTCTCCATGCTCGATTCATTCCTGACTTTCCTGATCCTGACCTATTTCAACGTCGATTTCGCGGGGTTCTGGGGCGTGATGGCGTTCTTCCTGCACTTCATCCCCTATGCCGGGTCGCTGCTCGCCATCACCGCGCCCTGCATGATCGCCCTCGTGCAGCATGACCTGACGACCGCGCTGATGCTGGCCGGCACGCTGATGACCTCCCATGCCTTCCTCGGCCATATCCTTGATCCCTACCTTATGGGCAACAACCTGAACCTTTCGCCCATCTTCATCATCACCAACCTTGCGATGTGGGGGATGCTGTGGGGCGTGCCGGGGATGTTCCTTGCGATCCCGATCCTGGCCATCACGACGATCGCCCTGTCGCAGTTTGAATCGACCAAGCCGGTCGCCGTGCTGTTTTCGAAGACGGGCCTGGATACGCCCCCCAAGAAGCGCAAACGCGCCAAATCCTAAGCGTCGCGCCAGAATCAACCGCAGTCAGGCTGTAAAACTGTTGGATTTCCGTACCGCGGGATGACGATCGCTTAGTAATAACAGTCTCTTATCAATATGAAATTGCGTTTTACGCAGTTATGTGATAGCGTAAAATGGACAGGTTATTGAACATTGTGAAAACGGTACTACCCAGCCTCGAGGCTATTAACCCCCCGGGCATAAATTTCATATTAAATCTCTATGTGATAAAATAGAGGATGCGAAAATTCTGGCACATCCTCTTCCAATTCCTGACTGGCTTCAGCGCTGGTCCCCAAGAAATTGAGGAATCGCCACCCTGCCTAAACCTTGACGAGAAAACCAAGGTTCTTTGAATCACCGGCGCGGCGCGTTTCTTTTGCGTTCGATATAGCCGCGCGTGCTCTGGTCGATCACGCGATCACCGACCTTGATGATAAGGCCGCCGATCAGGGCAGGATCGACATCCACCTTCGTTGCGCCCGCGACGATGTTGAATTTGTCGCGCACATGGCGGATCAGCATATCCGAGGTTTCGACATCCATCGGGAAGGCGGAGGTGAGGGTGATATCGACTTCCCCCTGCATCGCCTTGCGCTGGCGCACATAGGAGCTGAAAATCCACGGCATGTAGGAAAGTTTTTTCTCGCCGATCAGGTGGTTCACGAAATCGCGCTGCAGGTCGTCGAGCTCGAGCTTGTCGCAGACGGGCTTCATGATCTCCTTCAGGTCGGCAGGGGCGAGGCGGCTGTCGCGCAGAATTTTCTGGATGTCGTCCATCTTCACGACTTCGGCCAGCACCTCGAGCTTTTCCGCCCATTGCGGGACCGCGCCGTATTCCTTCGCTATTTCCAGCGCCGCATGGGCGTAAAGCTTGCCGATCTTGGGCGCGATCTCGCGCTTGACCCGAGGTTCCATTCCCATCAATCCTTCTTGAAGACGAAGCGCGTGTAAAACCAGCTGAGCGCGAGCAGCGTAAGACCGAGGCCCATGAACGAGAAGACGCGGTAGAGGCCGGTCAGCTCGTCGATGTCATAGAGGAACACCTTGCCGACCGTGAAGGTCATCACCAGCAAGGAGGCGACGCGCAGCGGCTTGTTCTTCTTGAGCGTGCCGAGCAGCAGCAGGCCCGCGCCGAGCAGCAGCCAGACGGCGGAATAGGCATAGATTTCGGCATCCGTGGTCGGGGTGCTGCGCAGGTCGGCGCCGTGGAAGAACTGGCGCACCTGGATCGTCACGAAGAAGAACAGGAGAGCGAGCGTAAAGCCGCCGACGAGGCTGCGCGGCAGGGTCGCGATGCGCAGCTGCGGCTTTTCCTCCAGCCACAGCCAGAAGACCGGCAGGGCGTAAGGCAGCCAGAGGTAATTGAACAGCGGGGCCGCGCCGACATTCTGGTCATGCGCCCAGAGCGGGTTCGCAAGGAACAGGTCGAAATAGAACACGCGGAACATCGCCATGGCGAACAGGAAGGACCCCGCCCAGAGCAGCGCGCGGCGGCTGTACAGTCGGCCGGTATAGACGACGAGCAGCGCGGCGGCGAAGAAGATGTTGGTGATGATCCCCCGCTCGAAGAAGCCCGCCTTGCGGAAGAAAACGTCGTCCGGAACCTTGAAGACGTGGCGCGCGAGGTAATAGAGCATGAGCGCGCCGAGGCCGACGCAGGCCATTTCCATGAGCTCGACGATCCGGCTGTCGCCGCGCAGGCGCAGGAAGAAGGAAGCAATCGCCAGCATGAGCATCGGCAGGCCGAGCTGGAACAGCGGCTGGTCGGCGAGCGGCGGCAGGCCAGTCCAGGGCTGCCAGTTGACGCCGAACAGGCTCGACGCCGTGACGCTGCCGAGGATCAGCAGCTGCGGGAAGATGAGGATCAGGAACACCGTGAACAGGATACCGGCGATCTGGCGCAGGGCCTTGATGTTGATCTTCCAGGCGACCCAGCTGACCGCCAGCGTTTCGGCGGCGAAGGCGACGGCGAGGAAGTCGTGATGGACCTCGATCAGCAGCGCGACCGACACGAAGGCGGTCGTCACGAGGCTGAACAGCGCAAGGAAGCGGTCGCGCAAGTGTTCGTCGCCCGCGAAATTGCGGAAGACATTGCCTGTAAGGCCCGCGAACAACAGCGCGAGGATCAGCGCGATCGCCGACCAGAGATGCAGCACATCGCCCTGGATCACATTCAGCAGCGGATAGATTTCCTTGCCGATCGTGAGGTAGCCGAGGCCGTAGAAGCCGAGCGCGGCCGCCGACAGCAGCCCGCCCCAGCGCAGCGCAGGATAGCGCCGCATGAAGAACCAGGCGGGAATGATGTAGACGGCGGCGAAAGCAAGCTCGACCAGCGCCCTTTCGGCATCCGGCGCATGCCGCCAGATCGCGAGCAGGAACAGGCTGATGCCAAGCGACAGCCAGGGCACGTACCTGAACTGCGCGGGGCGGAAGAACGACATGATGATGCCGCCCAGCGCCAGCAGGCCGAACAGCCCGAAATCCATGAGGCCGAAGGCGCTCTTCGCCGTGACAAGACCCATGAGGCAGAGGCCGCCGACCGCCGTGAAGGCGTTGAGGGAGCTGATGCTGGTGCGGTCCTTGAGCGAGAGTTTTTCATTTTCCGCTTGGCTTGGCACCATGACGACGGCCGAGACGCCGAGGATAAACAGGCCCAGCACGATGCCGTCATCGCTCGTGAAATTGCCGCTGACCATCCAGAGCAGCACCCAGGCGAAAGCAAGGATCATCATGGGGCCCGACAGCACCCACCAGCCGCGCTGGCGGAATGTCGCGAACAATCCGGTGACAAGGCAGAACAGGTAGAAGAACAGCATCGGGGCGGAGGGATGGTCGGTGCGGATCAGCGCGGGCGTCACGAAACCGCCCATCATGCCAAGCACGGCGATTGCCATGCCGTGACGCACTGAAAGGACGACGGCAAGCGCCGTCGTGGCCGCCATGCCGACAAAGCCGAGCAGCGGCGGAAAGAAATGATAAAGCTGGGTGGCGGCATAGGTGGTGGCATAAAAATCGGCGATGCCGGCACCGGCCAGTGCCTGCGCGATGCGCGTGCCATCGGCCATGTCGGGCTTTTTCTCGCGGATATAGCGCGCGCCGCCGACGAGCAGGGCGCCGAAAATATAGCCGAAAATGATGCGGACCTGTTCGGTCAGCAGGCCCTGCTCGATCGAATATTTAACAAGATAAAATCCGGCCAGCGCGAGCGATACGCCGCCGATCCAGACGGGCAGGCGCTTGCCGAACTGGAATTCAAAGCCTTCGTTCTTCGGCGCGGGCGCAACAGGGGGACGCGATGCGGCGGCGGGGGCGGGCGTGGACGCGGGCGCGGCCGGGTTCGCAGTCTGCTGCGTGGCTGTCGCGCGCCGCGCTTCCTGTTCGGCGCGGATCTTTTGCTGCTCGCGCTCGAAGGCGGCGCGCACTTCAGCGGGCGGCGTATAGTGCTGCGACAGGGTCGAGTCCGGCGCAACGGGCGGCGTCACGGGGGTTGCGGGGGGAATGGGCGAAGCGGGCGGCAGCGGCGACGCCTTGGGCATGCTGCCGGCGGCATCGTCGGGCGGCGCGGTTTCGCGGATGGACGGCGCCCGGTTCTGGATCGCCATTGTGGGCGCGGGCGTCGGTATCGGCGGAGCCGGAGCCGGAGCCGGAGCAGCCGGCATCTGCGGGGGGGCGGCTTGCGTTTCCGGCGGCAGTTCAGCGGCGGCCCCGCGCGGCTGCTTGGCAAGGTTCGACAACTGCACCCGCATTTCGCTGACCGCGCGGCGCAGGCTTTCGACGTCTTCTCTTAAGTTATTGGTACGGCTCCAGACGGCGACGCAGGATACGAAAATGAAAATGGGCAGGCCAAGCGCCAGCAGTATGAGTATGCCTTCCATTTTCCCTCGGGTCTATTTTGCGTCGGTTACATCTTGGGCGGCTTGGGCGCGGGGGGGCTGTTTTTCGCCTTTGCCGCTTCCTTCGCGGCTTCCTCCTGCTTCAGCGCCTTCTTGTCGGGCTTGCCGATCATGGTCTTCGGCAGGCTGTCGCGGGTCTCGAACTGCTTGGGCATTTCGTAGGGCGCGAGTTTATCGCGCAGGAACGCCGTCATGGTCTTGTCGTCGATTTTTTCGGCGCCGGGCTTGTAGACGATGAACGCCTTGACCGTTTCGCCGCGGTATTCGTCCTTCACGCCGAGCACGATGACTTCGGAAACGTTCGGGTGCTGCATGATCGCTTCCTCGACCTTGCGCGGGAATACCTTTAGGCCGGATGCGTTGATCATGTCCTTGATGCGGTCAACGATGAAGATATAGCCTTCCTCGTCCATGTAGCCGACATCGCCGGTGTGGAAATAGCCGTCCTTGTCCATGACATTGGCGGTTTCATCGGGGCGGTTCCAGTAGCCCTGCATCACCTGCGGGCCGCGCAGGCAGATTTCGCCCTCGACGCGGATGGGGCAGGCCTGATCGGGGAATTCAAGGTTGGCGATCTTCACTTCCGTCTTCGGCAGCGGCATGCCGATCGAGTTCAGTTTCTTCTCGCCGTGCACGGGGTTGGCAACCGCGATCGGCGAGGTTTCCGAGAGGCCGTAGCCTTCGGTCAGCGCCGTGCCGGTCAGCTTGGTCCAGCGCTGCTGCGTGGTTTCGGGCAGGCCTGCGCCGCCCGAGAGGCAGATCTTCAGCGAGGAGAGGTCGTATTTGCTGACATCGGGATGATCCATCAGCGCCTTGTAGAGCGTCGGCACGCCGGCAAACATCGTCGGCTTTTCGGCGTCGATCGTTTTCAGCGTCGTTTTCGCGTCGAACTGCGGCAGCATGACGATTTCAGCGCCGAGCTTGATCGAGAGGTTCATCTGCACGGTCATGGAGAACACGTGGAAGAAGGGCAGCACGACCAGCATTTTTTCCTGCTGGCCCGCCCCGGTTTTGGAGCCGCTCGTGAACCAGAAATCCGCCTGGTTGAGGTTGGCGGAGAGGTTCGCATGCGTCAGCATCGCCGCTTTCGGAATGCCGGTGGTGCCGCCGGTGTATTGCAGCACAGCGACATCGGAGGGCTTCACGTCGACCGGCGCGGGGTTGCCCTTGTTCTTGAGAATCTTGGAGAAGGGGATGTGCTTGTCGTCGTTTTTCACCTTCACCGTATCGGCCTTGCCGAACCAGCCCTTGACGGTATTGAGGACTTTATAGGCAAAACCCTTCACGCCCGGCAGTGCATCGGCGAGGTCGGCGACGATGACTTTTTTCAGGCAGGTCGTGCCGTCGAGCATCTTGTCGATCTTCGGCTGGATTTTGGTGACCGCGAGCGAAACCATCACGTCGGTCTTGCTGTCGTTGATCTGGCCGCGCATTTCCTGCTCGGCATAGAGTGGGTTGAAGTTGACGACCGTCGCGCCCGCCTTCAGCGCGCCGAAATAGGCGATGACATAGAAGGGCGTGTTCGGCAGGCACAGGCCGACATGGCTGCCCTTGCCGTAGCCCTGGTCCTGCAGGCCTTTCGCGAATTTATCGACTTCCGCGCCGAGTTCCTTGTAGGTGAGCGTCTTGCCCATGAAATTCAGCGCGGGCTTGTCGCCGTTTTTGCGGACCGAATCCTCGAACATCTGCGTCATGGTCGACACAGGCACGTCCATATCCCAGTCGATATCCACCGGATACTTGTTGCTCCAGGGGTATTTTCCTTGCGGCTGGGGGGCGGCGACGTCGGTCATGCTCGGGCACTCTTTGAAAAGTGGTTGCTGAAAAGCCGCTTTCCGTCACCGGAAAGGCAAGCCTCCACACCCGCACACCGCCGTCTTTTTTTGTTAAATCATTTCTGATTTTGGGAAACGGTAACAGCACGAAAACACGATGTAAAGCGCGCTTGTTTTGTCATATGCGGAAGTTGTCATAGATGCGATTTGGTGGTGCGGCGCAGCACTCGTTTGTGATCCTTCGCAGCGCTCAGGATGCACGGAAATGAAAAGGGCGGCCCTCGCGAGCCGCCCCTTGTTCATCTTCTCCAACCGATTAAAGTTTCGGCGGCTTGGGCGCCTCGGGCGCTTTCGGCTTCGGCTTGGTCGCGTCGGTGTCGGGCACGACGGGGGCGATCAGGTCGAGCAGGCTGGAGCCGGTCGAGGGCTTGCCTTCGTTGTCCTTCTTGATCTCCTCGATCTTCGCGCCGGCAGCGAGGCCGGTTTCGATCGCCTTGTCTTTCGCGGCGTTGAACGCGCCGGTGATGACTTCGCCAGCGACGCCCGCGACGCCGTCGACTTTCTCGGCAAGGGGCTTAGCTTTTTCAGCAAGCTCGCCGACCTTGATCGCGGCGGCGTCGGTCACCGCTTCGATTTTTTCATTCACGTCATTCGCGGTCGCGAGGCCTTTTTGCGCGAGCTTGATGGCGGCGGCGGTGCGCTTCATCTTCTTCTCGTTCGCCTCTTTCTTGGCGGCGCGAATTTTCGCGGGATCGGTTTCTTCCTTCAGGTGGTCTTCGGCTTTCTGCTTCAGCTTATCGAGGAAATTTTTGAGGCCCATCTTCTGTGCATCCTTTTCTTTGAATTTCGGATGGCCACAGACTAGCAGCCATGCGGGACGAGTCAACGCGTTATGGCAAGATTTCAGAACAACGACAGTTGATTATTGTCTTCTGGGAAATCGCTATTGGCGGGCCGCGTGAACTGCTCCGTGGCGGTCAGGGTAAAGGCCAACGAATCATCCGCGGTCAGCAGGCGGGGGTCGGGCGCGGCCAGCCACCGGCGGCATTCCTCGGCCGAGCGCAAAACGACCGGCATGCGGTCATGCACCCGCGATATGGCCGGCAGAGCGGCTGTCGTCAGGATGGCAAAACCGTCGCGGCCCTGCCAGGTATCCCAAATGCCGGCAAAGGCGACGAGACCCTCCGGCTCTATGTCATAGGGCTGCGTCGGTCGCTGGGTTTTGTCCCACTCGAAAAAGCCGTCGGCGGGAATGACGCAGCGCCGCGCCTGCACGCTGTCGCGGAAGGAGGGTTTTTCGAATATGGTTTCGGCGCGGGCATTGATCAGCGGCTTGCCCTCCTTCGCCCAGCGCGGCAGGTAGCCCCAATACATTGTTTCCAGAGCGCCGCCGCGCAGCACGGGAGCCATCATGCCGGGCGCAACGATACCGGCATCGACGAATTCCGCTGGCAAGGCGACGCCCATTCCGGCCAGGAAAGCCTCAAGGCTGATTTGTTTATAGCGGCCGCACATGATATAGTCGCTTTCCAAAAAACATGAGGATTTTCGCCATGGCGGACCAAAAGGGCAAGACAATTCTGACAGGCGTGAAGCCCACCGGCGCGCCCCATATCGGCAACTATGTCGGCGCCATTCGCCCCGCGCTGCGCCTCGCGGCTTCGCACGAGAAATCCTACCTGTTCATCGCCGATTACCACGCGCTCAACGCCGTCTATGACCCGAAGGCGCTCAAGGAAGACAGCTATCAGGTCGCCGCCTGCTGGCTTGCGCTCGGGCTCGACCCCGCGAAGACGATTTTGTACCGCCAGTCGGATATTCCTGAGATCCCGGAGCTTGTCACGATCCTCTCCGCCGTCACCCCCAAGGGGTTGATGGACCGCAGCCATGCCTACAAAGCTGCGAAAGACCGCAACGCCGAGGAAAACCGCGACCCCGACGCCGACGTCAATATGGGGCTCTACACCTATCCGCTGCTGATGGCGGCCGATATCCTCATCGCGAATACAGATATCGTGCCGGTCGGAAAAGACCAGGTCCAGCACATCGAATTCGCGCGCGACATGGCGGGCTATTTCAACGGCGCGTTCAAGAAGAATGTGCTGAAGCTGCCCGAATACCAGCTCGAGGCGGGCGGCGCGGTGCTGCCCGGCATCGACGGCCGCAAGATGAGCAAGTCGTATGGCAACCATATCCCCGTCTTCATCGACAGTGCGGCGCGCCGCAAGCTCATCATGAAGACGGTCACGGATTCCAAGCTTCCGGCGGAGCCGAAGAACCCCGACGAAAACGTGATCTTCCAGATATATGCCCATGTCGGCACGCCCGAGGAAGTGCAAGCGATGCGCGAGGCGTTTGAAAAGGGCGGCATGGGATACGGCGACGCGAAACAGAAACTGTTCGAGGCGCTGGAGCGCAACTTCGAGCAGCCGACCGCAAAGTATAACGAGCTGATGACGGACCGGAAAAAGCTCGACGACATTTTGGAAGAAGGCGCGGCACGGGCGCGCAAAGTGACCCGCCAAACGCTGTCGAATGTACGGGAAGCGATTGGCTTACGCCGAATCCCGGAATAAATCTTCCTAAGAATCAATGGGATAGAAGTGTCATTGACATAACGTGCCGCATCCCGTATCCTCCGCCCACCTCAAAATTATCCAGAGCCTTGGCCATGAAATTCGAAGACACCAAGCTGTTGCGTCACCCGACCGTCGAGAAGGCGTATAACGTCATGCGCACCTTCTTCACCGATGGCGACGACTGGGCGCGGGAGGCTGTGCGGGCGGGGGAAATCATTACCGCCAACGCGAAAAATCCCGACCCCGATGCGATCGCGGCGAGCGTGCTGATGAACGGTATGGTTATTCCTTACGAGGCGGAGCAGTTCGAGCAATCCGTCAGCCCGCGCGCGGCGGATTACCTGAAAAAGTTTTACGCGCTTGATCTCGAAAACCCGAAATTTTCAACTGCTGGCGAACAACAAGTGTTGCTGGCAACTTCCGTCATCGGCCTTGAAGCCATTCAGGCAAAAATCGCGGCGGGCGAGGTGGCGCATGTCATCGAATACCGAAATGTCAGCCGCGTCATCGATATGAACGAGCGCAGCCTCGCTGAAATCGCGCGCGACGGCACGACAGAGCCGGAAATGCTGCAGGCCGCGCAAACTGCGCTGGCATCGGCGCAAAACGCGCTTGCGAACGTGGTCGCGCAACGCGTCAATGAACTGAAATTCGAAAATACCGGTCTGCCCGATCATCCGACCATCCGGGGCGTGTATGAAGAGATGAAAGCCTGGGCGTTTGACGGCGATCCGCTTGGCGGGTATGCGCAGACGAATGCGGCGATTGCCCGCGTGGTTGCCGAAAGCGTCACCAGCGATCCCGAGGTGATTGGCGCGGCATTGTTAAATCAGTACAGCACACTGCGCCCCGGCCACAAGAAGCCCGAAGATTTTGGTCCGCGCATTGGCGAGCTCTGGCAGCAGACCTCCCCTTGGGCGCGGCTCGGCCCGGACGGGGCGGATAATGCGCCGACCACGCCGGAAGCCGTCAATCTGCGCGCGGCGGCCGGCTTGTACTTCCTTGAATCGCAGATTGAATCGATGAAAACCTACCCGCCCGAGGGCGAGCATGACGCCCGCCGCCTCGAGCAGCTGGAGGACCAACGCAACAAGATCGCAAGCGCCGCCAACCTGCAGGACAAAGGCCCGCTCAAGACGCGGCTTGAAAACGCGGTCGCGGCCGCCGACCTGCTGATGAAAAAGCCGGAAAACCTCAAGATCCGCAAGCCCGGCAGCCCCAGGCTGGATTGGGATTAAGCTTGCAAATTAACACTTAATTAGGCATATTCTGGTCAAAGGTTTGGACATGAAAAACATTTTCATCATCGCCGCGCTGCTCCTCATCGCTGCTCCCGTGCAGGCCGAAGAAACGGTCCAGCCGATCCAGATCGCCCGCACCAACAGCGACCAGCGCGCCCTCACCGAAATACTTTCCGCGCGCATCAACGCCTCGCTGCAGGGCGAGCGCTACACGCTCGGCGCTGCGGACCGCGACGAAAAGCGCGACGTTTCAATTAGCCGCTAAATAACCTCCCTCCCGCCTGTTTCGCGTTTCACCTCCACGCAACAGCGGCGGAGGCAAAAACCATGTGTGATAAGCAGGAATTTCGTTATGAAAATAATTAGAGAATAGACCGAAATAGCGAATTCAGGCATTTTGCTACAGCAATTCAGCAATCCAGAGGATAGCCATGACCATCGACTACGGCGCAACCGTTCACCTTCCGAAAACCGATTTTCCGCGCCGCGCCGGCCTAGCCCAGCTCGAGCCAAAAATCCAGAAGCGCTGGGCGGATATGGACCTCTATAAGAAGCAGCGCGAGGCGTCGAAGGGCCGCGAGAAATTCATCCTGCATTTCGGCCCCCCCTTCGCCAACGGCCATATCCATCTCGGCCACCTGCTGTCGAAGACGCTGAAGGATTTCGTGAGCCGCAGCCAGCAGGCGACCGGCAAGGATTCACTGCTGGTGCCGGGTTGGGATTGCCACGGCCTGCCGATCGAATGGAAGATCGAGGAAAAATACCGCGCCGAGGGCAAGAAGAAGAACGACACCGACGCCGTCGCCTTCCGCGCCGAATGCCGCGCCTTCGCGCAGGGCTGGGTTGATGTTCAGAATTCTGAATTCCAGCGCGTCGGCGTGATGGGCGACTGGAAGAATTATTACAGCACCATGGCCGCATCGTCGGAAGCGACGATCGCGCAGGAGATCCATAAATTCCTGCTGAATGGCGGCCTCTATCGCGGCTCGAAACCCGTCATGTGGTCAGTCCCCGAACAGACCGCGCTCGCGGAAGCGGAAGTGGAATATAAGGACGTAACGTCTGATACGGCATGGGTGAAATTCCCCGTCGCCACCAAGGGCGCGAAATTCCCTGCTGCATTCGAAGGCGCCTCCGTCGTGATCTGGACGACCACGCCGTGGACGCTGCCCGGCAATCGCGCGGTCGCCTACGGCAAGGATATCGATTACGTCGTTGTGACGGTCGGCGCGGTTGGTGAAGAAGCCACGGTGAAAGCCGGCGACAAGCTGCTCGTCGCAGCGCCGCTGCTCGACGCCTTCCTGAAAAGCGCCAAGATCACCGGCAGCACGCAGAGCGAAGCGGCGAAGGGCGAAGCGTTTGAAGGCACGGTCCTGCACCACCCGCTGCATGGCAAAGGCTACGAATTCGACGTGCCCATGCTCGAGGGTGATTTCGTCACGACGGATGCCGGTACCGGTTTCGTGCATATCGCGCCGGGCCATGGCGAGGACGATTACCGCCTCGGCCTGAAGAACGACATCGAAGTTCCGCATACGGTGAAGGGCGACGGCACATATTTCGAGGATGTGCCGCTGTTTGCGGGCGTGCCGGTCTACCTGCCCGACGGAAAAAAGGGCTGGGCGAACAAATTCGTGCTGAAGGAAATCGACGCGGCCGGCAATCTGGTTGCCAAGGCGCAGATCCAGCACAGCTACCCGCATTCCTGGCGCTCCAAGGCGCCCGTCATCTTCCGCAACACGCCGCAATGGTTCATCTCGATGGAGAAGAACGACCTGCGCTCGAAGGCGTTGTCGGAGATCAAGAAAACGCGCTGGGTGCCCGCGCGCGGCGAAAACCGCATCGCGGCGATGGTCGAACAGCGCGGCGATTGGTGCGTGTCCCGCCAGCGCGCCTGGGGGGTGCCGATCGCGATCTTCGTGAACAAGAAAACGAACGAGCCGCTGAAGGACGAAAAAGTCCTGAAGAACATCATCGATATCTTCCACAAGGAAGGCTCCGACGCCTGGTTCGCGCGTCCGGCTTCCGATTTCCTCGGGTCCGGTTACAACGCCGATGATTACGAGCAGGTGAAAGACATTATCGACGTCTGGTTTGAATCAGGCTCGACGCAGGGCTTCGTGCTCGAAAACCGTCCGGATCTTTATCGTCCCGCTGATTTGTATCTCGAGGGCTCCGACCAGCATCGCGGCTGGTTCCAGTCGTCGCTGCTCGTCGGCTGCGGTACGCGCGGCGACGCGCCGTTCAAGGCGGTGCTGACGCACGGCTTCATCCTCGACGAAAAAGGCTACAAGATGTCGAAGAGCACGGGCAACGTGACCTCGCCCAATGCGCTCATGGAAAAATACGGCGCCGACGTCATGCGACTCTGGGTCGCGGGGTCGGATTACACCGAAGACATCAAGTTCGGCGAAAACATCCTCTCGGGCCATGTCGATATCTATCGCCGCATCCGCAACACCTTCTGCTACCTGCTGGGCTCGGTCACGGGCTTCAAGCAATCGGATCGCCTGCCCTATGTGAAGCTCGGCGACTTCGACAAATGGGTGCTGCATCGCCTGTATGAAATCGACCAGACCGTGCGCCAGTGCATCCATGATTTTGACTTCCTGAAGCTCACGACGGTCGTGCATAACTTCTGCGCGCGCGATTTGTCTGCCTTCTATTTCGACGTCTGCAAGGACACGCTTTATTGCGAGGCCGTCGGCAGCGAAAAGCGCCGGGCCGTGCTGACCGTGCTCGACCATGTCTTCAACCACCTCGTCCACTGGCTGTCACCCGTCATCGTCTATACGGCGGAAGAAGCCTGGCTGTCGTATAAAGGGCTGTCGCTCGACGATACGAAGGAAAGCATCCATCTTTCCGTCATGCCGGAAGCGCCGAAGGAATGGCAGAATCCTGACCTTGCCGCGAAATGGGACAAGATCGCGGCGGTGCGCGGCGTCGTCACCGGTGCGCTCGAAATCAAGCGCGCGGAAAAGCAGATTGGCGCGTCGCTGGAGGCGAACCCGAAAGTTTACGTTGCCGATACGGCGCTGGCGGGCGTGCTGACCAGCGTAAACTTCGCGGATGTCTGCATCACGTCCGGTATCGATGTGCAGCAGGGCGCGGCGCCGGAAGGTGCGTTCAACCTCGCCAATGTCGAAGGGGTCGGAGTCGTATTCCAGAAAGCCGAAGGCGCGAAATGCGAGCGATGCTGGCGTTATACGGGCGATGTCGGCAGCAATGCCCATCACGCGGCCATCTGCGCGCGTTGCGCGGAAGTCGTTCAAAACGAACACAAATCCGCAGCTGCCTGATATTACGGCAAAAGCCGTATTAACGCCATTTTCCCCCTTGGCGAAGCGGGCTGGAAACTTATATCCGTGTCCAGTGTTTAATTCGCGTAAGGAAATATCATGACCGGCACCGCCATCAATATCGAAACCCTGAAAGAACTGCTCCCCGACTTCGCCAAGGATATCCGGCTGAACCTGTCGAATGTCATCAAGGCGGATGACGTGGCGGGCGGGCTCAACCTCAACCAGGCCTATGGCGTCGCGCTTGCCTGCGCCTATGCGACGCGCAACAAGACGATCATGACCGCTCTCGAGGGCGAAACCGCGGCCGTGCTGACCGCCGAAGAAATCAATGCGGCGAAGGCCGCCGCGACCGTGATGGCGATGAGCAATATCTACTACCGCTCGACCTACATGGTCGGCGACGACGAAATCGGCAAGCTGCCCGCAGGCCTGCGCATGAATGTAATCGGCAACCCGGGCGTCGATAAAGTCACTTTCGAACTGTACTCCCTCGGCGTCTCCGCCATTAACGGCTGCTCGGCCTGCCTCGCCGCGCATGCCAAGGGCGCGCAGGCGCATGACATCACCAAGGTCGGCGTGCAGCATACCCTGCGCATCGCCGCCGTCCTGTTTGCCGCCGCACAAGCCGTCTCCATTTAAAAAGGAAAATTATTCATGTCCGAGAAAAGCAAGAAAGTCATCGAAGCGCTGGAGGCGCTGCTCGCCAACAGCTACACGCTGCAGCTGAAGACGCAGAACTATCACTGGAACGTCACGGGCCCGAGCTTCAACTCGCTGCACATGCTGTTCGAAACGCAGTACACCGATCTCGCGGCCGCCATCGACGAGATCGCGGAGCGCATCCGCGCGCTTGGCGGCAAGGCGCCCGGCAGCTTCCAGGCCTTTGCGAAAATCGCCGAGATCAAGGAGGAAACGGGATCGCCCAAATCGACGGAGATGGTGAAAAACCTCGCCAACGACCAGGATATTATCGTCGCATCGGCGGAGAAAGTGCTGCAGGCCGCGGAAGAAATCGGCGACGAGCCGACGGTTGATCTTGCGATCCAGCGCCAGCAGATCCACCAGAAAAACGCCTGGATGCTCCACGCGCATCTTGAATAAGGATTAGAGGGAGAAGCGGTCGCCGGCCTTGTGGCGTTTCAGTTCGCCATCGCGCAGCACACTGACATCGCCCGCGCCCAGCACTTCCGCCTTGCCGTCGCGCATGACGATCGCTGTGTCTTCGTCGAGGCCGATGACGGTTTTGCGGCTGTCATTTGCCGCCGCACCAAACAGGCGGCGCACGCGGCCGTAATAATCCACATGTGTGTCGAAGACGATATCGGGTGTAAAGCCGAAGCCTTCGCCGATTTTCAGGCCGCCCGGCTTCATCGCTTTTTTCGGACGACCGCCTGCGATCATCATGCCGGACATGGCGGCCGCGCCTGCGCTGGTACCAGCGACAACGGCGCCTTCCGATTCACGTTTCATGATAGTGGCAAGCAGCGGCGTATCCGCCAGCATCGCGGTCAGACGCGACTGGTCGCCGCCCGAGAAGAAAATAACATCGGCATTCACGGCGACCTTCGCGAACATGACATCTTCCGCCTGCTCGCGCGTGACGTAATGGATGACCGGCTCGATGCCAAGGCGGCCGAAGGCTTCCTGGTATTTCTTGGCAGCTTCGTCGGGGAAAGAAGTAGCGGAGGTGATGACCAGAACCCGGGGCTTTTCGAGACCCGATTCCGCAACCACGCGCTTGAGCACCGTCATGTTGCCCGTCTTGTCTTCAGCGCCGCCGATTGCGATCAGTGTCATCTTTTATCGTCACCTCGCGAGGGGAAGTTTTGCCGCGGCGCAGCAGGAAAAGCCGCTCTATCCCCTTACAATCTATAGGTAGTGTAACGCCGGATGTTATCCAGTGTCAAATGTTCTGGCAATTATTTCGCGATGTCAGTCCGTAAAGGCCGCGAAATACTGAACGAGGTGGTCGATGAACTTGCGCGTGCGCGCGCTGAGATGCCGCTGCGGGACGTAAACCGCCTGGATAAGCATCGGCTCCTCTTCGAAATCCTCCAGCAGAATCTCGAGCTCGCCGTTGTTCACGCGGTCTCCGACGATAAAGCTGGGCAGCACGGTAATTCCGCAAGCGCGCAGCGCGGCGTCCAGCAGCAGCATGCCATTATCGCTCGTAAAGCGGCCCGCGACGGGCTGCAGCACGCGCCGTCCCTTGACGCGGTAGCTCCACGCTTTTCCCTCGTTAACCCCGCTATAGACGAGGCAGTTGTGGCGTCCAAGGTCCTGCGGCTTTTCGGGCCGTCCATGCGCCTTCAGATAGGCAGGGCTCGCCACCGTCACACGGCGGCTTTCCGCCAATTTGCGGGCGACGAGCGCGGTGTTGCCGATATCGCCGATGCGGATAGCGAGGTCGAAATCCTCTTCCGACAGGTCCGCCGCACGGTCGCCAAGGAACAAGCGAACTGAAACATCAGGATATTTTTCGAGGAAGGCTGCGACGGCGGGACCGAGGAATTTGGTGCCGAAGCTGACCGGCGCGCTCACGCGCAGGTCGCCAACCGGGTTTTCGTTCTGGTAGCGCAGGTTTTCCTCGACTTCGGCGAGCTCGTGGATGAGCCGTCGTGCGTGATCGAAATACTGGTATCCCGCATCGGTCAGCGCCACATGCCGCGTCGTGCGCTGCAAAAGCCGCGTGCCGAGATAGCTTTCCAGGTCCTTGATGCGCTTGCTGACAACCGAATTGGCGAGATTGAGGCGGCGCGCGCTTTCGGCGAAGCTATGCGTCTCCGCTACCGTTATAAACGCGATGATATTGCCCAATCGATCCATAATTCACATTATGCGATTAATTCGAATAATGCATTACAAAATAGCGGTATTCATTCCCAAATAAACAGGGTGCATATTTGAGGAAGAAAGGATGGTGTCCCATGATGAACATCAGGAAAAAGGACGAACGGGGTGAAACCGGCAGCTACTGGCTGCAAAGCTGGCATAGCTTCTCTTTTGGGGAGTATTACGACCCCCACAATATGGGTTTCGGCCCCTTGCGCGTGATCAACGAGGATATCGTGCGCGCCGGCATGGGTTTCGATACGCATGGCCATGCGAATATGGAGATCATAACCTGCATCCTCGAGGGCGCGATCGAGCATAAGGACAGCCTCGGCAATGGCGGCATCATCCGCCCCGGCGACGTCCAGCTCATGAGCGCGGGCAAGGGCATCCTGCACAGCGAAAAAAACCCGTCGGAAACGGATGACGTCCATCTGCTGCAGATCTGGATTATGCCCAATGTCGCGGGCACTAGGCCCGGATACCAGCAGACCTCATTCAACCCCGCTGAGTTCAGCAACGCCTTGCGCCTTGTCGTTTCGCCGGATGGGGAGAAAGGCTCGCTTGTCATCAAGCAGGATGCAAGGCTCTGGGTGGCGAAACTGGAGGAAGGGAAATCCGTTTCTCTGGAAATGCAGCCCGAACGTAAATACTGGGTGCAGATGGCGCGCGGATCGGCCGATGTTTTCGGCAGGCCGCTCACCGCCGGCGATGCGCTCGGGCTTGATAACGAGAGCGGCAAGGCGGATATTAAAGCGACCGCCGACGCAGAATTCCTCGTGTTCGAGCTTCCCCGTTAAAAAGGAAAACTAAAAATGACCAAGGCAAAAGTAATCGTATTCGCGGGCAGCACGCGCAAGGATTCTCTCAACAAGAAACTCGCGCGCCAAGCCGCGAAAGCAGCCGAGGAGGCAGGCGCCGCCGTGACCTATATCGACCTCGCCGACTATGACATGCCGCTCTATGACGGCGATGACGAGGCGGCAAGTGGCCTTCCGCCAAAGGCGAAGGAGTTCAAGAAGCTGCTGAAAGAGCATGACGGCTTCCTAATCGCCTCTCCCGAATACAACAGCGCCTATTCTGCCGTGCTGAAAAACGCGATCGACTGGGCCAGCCGCGTATCGGAGCAGGGCGAGCCGTCGCTGTCCGCCTTCACAGGAAAATATGCCGGCATCATGTCGGCTTCCCCCGGCGCGCTCGGCGGGCTGCGCGGGCTTTACGCCCTGCGCGAGCTGCTGCAGAACATCAACGTGACGGTGCTCCCGCGTATGCAGGCCGTGACGGGCGGGGACGCGGCGTTTAACGACGACGGCTCGCTGAAGGAAGAGCGCTTCGCGAAAGGCGTCGCGGCGATCGCCGGCGACCTCGTGAAGACCTTGCAAAAAATCAAGGCGTAAGCGGGGAAGACTTGATCACCAGGCCCACGCTGCTGGAGGGGGATCCGGGCGCGCATATCCGCCGCCTGACCCTCCCGCTTGCCTGGGGCATGCTGGCGATGACCAGCTTCTCCGTCTTTGACGCCTGGTTTATCTCCCGCCTTGGCACGACCTATCTGGCCGCGATGGCGTTCACCATCCCGGTCGTCATGTTCTTCATGGGCATTATCTTCGGCGCCTCTGTCGGCACGACCTCCGTCATCGCCCGGGTCTATGGCGAGGGCGACATGGAGAAAGTCCGCCGCATGGCGACCGACGCCATGAGCCTGATCGTTGTGTGCAGCGTCTCCGCAGCGCTGCTGGGCGTGCTTGCCATCGACCCGGTCTTCCGCCTGATGGGGGCGAAGCCCGAGATCATGCCGCTGATCCACCGTTACATGATGGTCTGGTATTGTGGCATGCCGTTCCTGGGCGTTCTGATGGTCGGCAACGCCTGCATCCGCGCGACCGGCGACACGCATTTCGTCTCCCGCATGATGACGCTGCTGGCGGTCAGCAATATCATCCTCGACCCATTTTTTATTTTTGGCTGGGGGCCATTTCCCGAATGGAAGCTCATGGGCGCGGCGGCGACGCTTGTTGTGTCGTACTATCTCACCAGCTGCGTTTCCATGTACTTCCTGATCTTCCGCCAGAAAATCCTGACCTTCCCGCTACTGCATCCGGAGCTGGTGCCGCACTGGAAGCGAATCCTCCATGTTGCGGTGCCCTCGATCATCGCCAACCAGATCGGCCCGATCTCTGCGGCCATCATCACCTGGATGGCTGCGCAGTTCGGCAAGGAGGCTGTCGCGGCGCTGGGCGTCGCGACGCGCATTGAAAGCATGGCGACCCTTATTTTTTATTCGATGGGGGCGGCGATTGCGATCTTCACCGGCCAGAATTACGGCGCGGGAAATTATGGCCGCATCCAGGAAGCGACGCGCACAGGGGCGCGCTATTCGATGGTCTGGGGCTTGTGCCTCGCCGGGCTGCTCTGGGCCTTCGCGCGGCAGATACCGGCGCTCTTTGATTCGAACGAACAGGTGATTTCCTACACGGCGCAATACCTGCACTGGGTGCCGCTCAGCTACGGCGCGCTCGGCGTGCTTGTCGTGTGCAACGCCGCGCTGAATGCCATGGGTAAGCCTCTGCCCGCGACCACGCTGATCCTGCTGAAGACTTTTGGCATTTATGTGCCGCTCGCCTGGTTCCTGCAACTGCATCTGGGCTTCACCGGCATCCTGGCGGCGCTGCTCGTCACCAACATGATCCTCGGCGTGCTCGCCTATCTCTGGAACCAGAAAATAGCCTCATAGGAGTCGTGATGGACGTCGCGCTTAAAACAATCGCCCTGCTTTTTGCTTCCAACGTGTTCATGACCTTTGCCTGGTATGGCCACCTGAAGCATAAGGACGTCACATTGTGGCTCGTCATCCTTGTCAGTTGGGGCATCGCGTTCTTTGAATACTGCCTGCAGGTGCCGGCCAACAGGATGGGCTCCGGCATTTTCAACGCGGCGCAGCTCAAGACGATCCAGGAAATCATCACGCTGGTCGTCTTCGCGGGCTTTTCCGTGCTTTACCTCGGCGAGCCGATCAAGTGGAACCATGCGGTCGGCTTCGCGCTGATCGTCGCGGCGGCCTTCTTTATCTTCAAGAAGTGGTGAACTAGCGCTTCGGCAGAGGATAGTCGGCGGTATCAACGGTTGCTTTCGGCGCGGTCGACAACCCGCGGGGCGGCGGGTTGGCAACAGGCGATAGTTCCAGCGACTTGCCGACAATGCCGCCGAGCGTCACGACCTTTTTCCAGCCGCTGATGGCATAGCCGCGGAGCTTGAGGTTTTTTTCGCCCTGCTGGGGCAGCTGGATATCGAAGCCGAAGGCTTCCTTGCGCTGCTCGATCCATATTTTCCCCTGCCAGCGGCCATTGCCCATGTTCTTCATGTCGCGCAGCTGCGCCGCATAATTGAGCGTTTTTTC
Source organism: Patescibacteria group bacterium (assembly GCA_035626855.1). Lineage (GTDB taxonomy): Bacteria > Pseudomonadota > Alphaproteobacteria > Micavibrionales > UBA2020 > JAPWJZ01. The sequence goes on along the minus strand of DASPMW010000039.1, from coordinate 7,716 downwards.
GAAATCGGCGGTTGTCAGGTCTTTCTTGTCCTTGCTCACATTGCCGGCCACAAGCTCGCGCACCTTCGGGTTCTCGGGATTGAGCGCGTGGACGCGGAAATGGATGCCGGAGGTATCGGTCCACAAGTCGATGATCGCGTCGTAATCGGGGTGCTTCCAGTAACTGTGCGACGTTTGCGGTTGCGTCTGCTCGATGGGCGCGACGACCGCCGGGTTCTGCGCGCGCATTGGGCGTACCGAGGCCGCGAGGAAGGCGAGCGTTAGCGCCGAGGTCGCGGCGATGGTGGCGAAAAGCTTCGTGCGTTTACTTGTCATAACGGTGAATATAGTGGCGTTTGCCGCCCTCCGTCAAACGGAATCAAAGCAGTTGAATTAATTGCCGAATTTCCGCTGGCTGTCATAGCCAAGTCCAAGCGCGACGGAGGAAAGCTTGTTTTCCTCCGACAGCGTCGCGTTCGGAAAACGTGCACAAACGGCCTGCTTCAGGAGGGGAGTCTCGGTCGGGCCGCCGGTCAGAATGATGATCTCGATATCCTCTTCCCGCAGTTGCGCGCGGGCGAGACATTCCGTGATGCAATCCGAAATGCGGTCAACATGGGCGGTGATCGCGTCGTCGAAACGCGCGCGCGCGATCGGCAGCGAGAGGTCCTGTTCGATAAAGCCCAGATCCGCCTGCGTGTCGCGCGCGCGGGTCAGTTCGATCTTCGCGGATTCCACGGCGGACAGGATGCGGTGGCCGAGTTCATGTTCGAGCGCGTAAACAAAGCGCCCGAACCGTTTGTGCGCATGGGACTCGCCAAGGATGTCGCGCATGCCCTTCTTCACTTTTGGAGTGTAAAGGAAGTTCACCTTCGACCATTCTGACATATCGTGGAACGGCGACAGCGGCACGTCGAAATTCCGCGCGCCATAGGTGCTGCGATAGCCAAAGGCGGGCATAAAGCTCGCGAGGCTGAGCGACTTGTCGAAATCATTGCCGCCGATCCGCACGCCCGAATGGCCGAGGATATCCTGGCTGCGGTCGGCGCGGGCGATGTAGTCCCTCGACACCTTGATCACCGTGAAGTCCGAGGTGCCGCCGCCGACATCCGCGACGAGCGCACGTTTTTCGCCTGCAACCTTCACTTCATGGGCAAAGGCGGCGGCGACCGGCTCGAACTGGAAGGCGATATGCCGGAAACCGACGCTGGCCGCGATGCGCTGCAATTCTGCCTCCGCGCGCGCGTCGCCATCGGGGTCGCCGTCGATGAAATGGACCGGCCGCCCCATGACGGCATGGGTCAGTTCGTGTTTGAGCTGCTGCTCGGCCGTTTTCTTGATGTGGCCAATAAACTGGCCGATGATCTCGTCGAACCCGCGCGGCTTGCCGTTCACGACGGTGCCCTGATTCATCAGGCTGGTGCCGAGTATGCGCTTCAGGCTGCGCATGAAGCGGCCTTCCTCCCCCTCGAAAAACAGCTTCTGCGCCGCGCGGCCGAAGGTGGGCTTTGGCTGGCCGGCGGCATAAAAAATGGCGCTCGGCAGCGTTTCAGAATCGCCTTCCACTTTCAGCAGGCGCGCGCCACCTGCATCGCCAAGGGCGATCGCAGAATTCGACGTGCCGAAATCGATGCCGCAGGGATGCATGCTTCCTCTCTCACCTCTCCCTCTGGGAGAGGAAGGGGCCCATGCGCAGCAGGGGAAGGTGAGGGTACTTGACCACGTTAAGCGCCCGACGCCGAAGAAGTACCCTCATCCTCCCATCGCAAGCGCGATGGACCCCTCCTTCCCCCAGAGAGGGAAGGGACTTACGCCGCTTTTTTCTTTTTCACCTTGGTCTTGTTCGACACCAGGAAGGCATAGCTCATGATTTTATAGGCCAGCTTCGCCGCCATGAAGTCGCAGCCATGCAGGTTCGGCTTGGGCGCGAGCTCGTTGACATCGGCGCCGATGAACGTCGACACTTTTGCCACTTCGCGGATAATGTTCATCGCCTCGTCCCAGAACAGCCCGCCCGGCTCCGGCGTGCCGGTCGCGGGGATCAGGCTCGCGTCGAAGGCGTCGATGTCGAAGGTGACATAGACGTTCTTGCCTTTGAAGTTGCGGACGATCTCCTTCATGTCCCATTTGTGCTTCTCGCGCGCCCAGTAGATTTTCAGGCGCTTCTTGTTCTTCTCGAGGAACGGGATCTCGCCCGACGAGATGTTGCGGATGCCAAACGAATACACGCTCACATTCGGCATATCCATCGTGCGGCAGATCGCCGAGGCATGGGAATAATGTTCGCCGTGATAGCCGTCGCGCAGGTCGGCATGGGCGTCGAAATGCAGCACGGCGACATTGTCGAAATTCCGCGCATAGGGGCGGATGGCGCCGGCGGTAATCGAATGCTCCCCGCCGAAGACGAAGGGGAATTTGCCCATGGCGAGCACTTCCTCTACCTGGGCATCCAGCTGTTCGAGCGCGGCATCGACCTGCTTGGCGATCTTGATGGGCTTGGCGGTGACGACGCCGTATTCGCGGAACGGCTCGCTCCAGAATTCATCGTCGAACAACTCGACCTGGTGCGAGGCCTCGATCATCGCGGCCGGCCCCAGGGCCGTGCCGCTGCCATAGGAGACGGAAGCTTCCAGGCCGAAGGGGATAACGACCACTTGCGCGTCTTTCGGCGCAAAGGCGTCTTCTTTTTCAAGGCCGAGGAAGCCGTCGGCGGGTTTCATGAACTGCATGGGTTTTTCCTTTACGATTTCTGCTGCGACAATAGCCGGATATCCGGCGTTTTCAAGCGCTACTCCGCATCGACCATGCCGCTGCCCGCCGAAATGGCGAGGAAGGCGTCGCGGTCGATATTGCCGTGAGGGCCAAGATTGTATTTTGCCAGGTCTTCGAGCGGCACCCACAAGTATTCGCTGTGTTCTGCCGTGAGCGTGACTTTATCCGACAGCGGGCGGCAGAAATAGGCGAGGTTCAGAAGAGGCCCGCCGCGATCACCGGTGCGCGCGTTGAAAATCTGCATCGCCTCGATCTTCAGGCGGGTTTCTTCCTTATATTCGCGGGCGATCGCAGCCTCCGGCGTTTCGGCATGCTCGACGCCGCCGCCGCAGAATTCCCAGCCGATATGCTCGACCGAGCCGGCGACGGGGCTGCGCTTCAGCAGCAGCACCTGGCCCTCGTCGTTCAGCAATACGCCCGTCGCGCGCACGTTGAATTGTGCCATTGTCGATCTCCTTAAAAGAATTCCGGCCGGGGCCTTTGAGGGCTCCGGCCGGATTATTCATTCAGCGCTTACTTGAACAGCTTGTTCCAGTTGCGGCGCGGGCGCTTTTTCCAGTAGCCGCGATGGTAGGCATCTGAGGCGAGCAGCGGCATGACCGAGCCTGCTTCCGCGAAAACCATCTGCTCCAGCGCCACATCGACCTTGCCCCAGCTGCACGCTTCTTTCAGCGTGGAGGAGGAGCAGGCGCCGTCGCGCACGTCGGCGATGGTGATCTGCACGGCGTATTTGTGCATATCGACATCCTTATGACCAAGAATCTCCGCGCAGACGACGGTGTCCTGCGTGAAGTTCTTGGGCACGCCGCCGCCGATCATCAGGAGGCCGGTGGTGCCGGCCGCGATTTTCACGTCGGTCAGTTCGCGGAAATCCGCGACCGCGTCGATGCACATGTAGTTCTTCGGGTTCTTTTTCTGGTGCAGCACAAGGCCGAAACCAGCCGAAGAGTCGACGAAAGCCGGGCAGAAGATCGGCACGCCATGTTCGTAGCAGGCTGCGATCAGCGAGTTTTTCTTCTTCGCTTTTTTCGTCAGGTACTTGCCCATCTCCCAGATGAATTCGCGCGAGGAGTAGGGGCGGCGCTCGAGCGAGTTGGCGATTTCATAGATGGTGTGGTCAACTGCCTGCAGGTCTTCTTCGTCGATATAGGTGTCATAGATGCGGTCGATGTAGAGATCGCGCAGTTCGCGGTCGTCAACCTGGTTGTCGGCGCGGTAATGCTTGAAGCCGAGCGCTTCAAAGAAGTCCATGTCGACGATCGAGGCACCGGTCGCGACGATCACGTCGACCATGTTGCTTTTCACCATCTCGGTGTAAAGGTCCATGCAGCCGCCGGCGGAGGTCGAGCCCGCGAGCGTCAGGATCGAGGTCGCGCCCTTGTCCTGCAGCATGGTGTTGAAGATGTCGGTCGCGCGGGCGAGGTCGCGCGAGGTGAAGGACATCTTGCCCATGCCGTTGATGATCGGGCGCGCATCGAATTTTTTGATGTCGATATGCTCGATCGGGGTCGAGAGCAGGGCCGCCTTGCGGTTGCTCTTCGGATGGGGCTTGGTTTTTACCGATTTCAGGTTGCTTTTCATCTGTTCAGTCCTTTTTCAAGTTCCTCGGCGCGTTTCGGGCCGTCCCCTGTTTAAGGGGCGGCCGCGAAAAGGGCAAGTGGGTCGCATTCAGCGGGTAAAACTATCCCTACGCCACGCAGAGTTCGTTTGAATCCGTCGTTTCCAGCGAGTCATCGTAGAGGGTGACCAGCGGCGGGGCTTTCACCGCGACGACTTCATGGGCCGAAAAGCCGTTGAAGTCGGTGCGCATGGTGTTGCCATAGGCGCCGAGCTGGCCGATCTCGATGTAATCCCCTTCCCGGACGTCTTCCGGCAGGTAAAAGGGGCCAGGCATGTAGTCAATGCTGTCGCAGGTCGGGCCATAGAAGCGGAAGCCCTTATGCGCGGCACTGGTGCCTCCCGGCGTCGGACGGATGAGACGAACCGGGTAACGGAAACCCAGGTGGCCGGCGTCGAACAGGCTGCCATAGGTTCCATCGTTAATGTAAAGCACATCGTCCTTGCGGAGCTCCACCTTGACCACGACGGATGCGCTCTCGGCCACAAGCGCGCGGCCGGGTTCGCACCAGAACTCGTAACGGTCCGGGTGGGGCAGGCGGTCGAAACCGCTGTCGATGGCAGTTTTATAGTCGGCAAGCGCCGGCGGCGCCATGTCGGGATAGATCGACGGGAAGCCGCCGCCGATATCGATGACGTCGACGCGGGTGCGCGGGATCGCGCGCAGGATGCCGCCCACGATGTTCAGCGCCGCGACATAGGCCTGCGGGTCCATGGTCTGCGAGCCGACATGGAAGCAGATGCCGAGTTTCTTGGCATGCTTGCGGGCCAGCTTCAGGATCTCCGGCGCCTTTTCGGGCAGGCAGCCGAATTTGCCGGACAGCGGCAGCTCGGACGAGGTGTTCGGCACCGCGAGGCGCAGGAACAGGCCGAGATCTTTCGACTTGCCGGTGCAGGCGATGATTTTTTCCAGCTCTTCGACCGAGTCAAACGAGTAGTCACGCACGGCGAAGTCGAAATACGACTGCTCGATTGCATGGCGGCTTTTGACCGGGTGCATGAAGGCGATATGGGCGCCGGGCGCGATTTCGTTCACCAGCTGGATTTCCGGGATCGACGCGGCGTCGAAATGGGTGATGCCCGCGTCACGGAGACCCGCGAGAACGTATTTCGCAGGATTCGCCTTAACGGCGTAAAGAACTTTGCCGGGGAAGTTGTCGAGAAACCATTTTGCGGAGGTCTCGAGGGCAGCCGGGCGGAAACAGGTAACAGGAATGTCGGGACGCTGCTGGCGAACTACTTCGTCGGGGCCGTCGTATTGTTCCATTTCATGAAACCCTCCTGGGGGCTGTCACGAGATAACCGCACGCGAATCGTTCGCTGCCGTGCCCTCATAGTTTAACGTTATAGGTGGATTCGATTTTTTGTAAAGGTTTTCGTCCCGAAAACCTCTTCTATGCCCTTCACATCCTGTTACAAAATCTTCATCTACGGCGCGGGAGAAGAAAGCGCGGGGTGGAGCGAGCGCAGCACAGGTTCTACAGCAACGATATCGACGCCGCGCCGGGCATTTGCCGCGACGTAATCCATGCCCTGCACGCGCCACAGGAAGCTCTCCTGGAGCTTCGTCGCCTGGGCGGGGTAGAGCGGGTTGGCGGGCTCCCGCCGCGTGTGGGCCCGCAGCTCCTCCTGCAGGACGCCGTAGGCCGCGACCATGGTCTGCGGCGTGATTTTTCCGCCGAGCGCGAAAGCCTTGTCCTCCAGCAACTGGGCGGCATTGTAAGCGCGGAGCTGGCCGGCCAGGGCCTGTTCCTGCGCCGAGAGGGGCGGCGGCGGGGTGACTGCCGCAACATTCTTGTAGAAACGGTAAAGCAGCACGGCGCGGGCGGCGTCGTTATCGGTGGCTGCGGCGTCGGCGATCTGCCGTCGCTGCTCCGGTGTGCCGCTGTCGAGCTGCAGGTTGAGGCGCAGGCTGCGCGCGGTCATGCCGAAAGTGTCCGTGACGTCAATATACAGGGCCTCCGCCGCCTTGTCGTCGAGCCGCCGGAACGCATCGAGGCCCATTTCCATGATCCGCTGCTTCAGGCCGAGCAGCACGGGCGTGCTCAGATGCGGCGTATCCTGCGGCGAGCGGTTGCGCCAGCCGCTGATAACGTCAATTAATTCAATTCCATACCGTCCGCCGCGGATCATGTCGCCGACAGCGCCCGCATCGGCCAGCGCTTCCTTACGGTAGGTGACGGCATAGACCTCGGCTGCCACAGCGTTAGTGGCGAGCAGCGCCGATGTCAGGTTTGCCGGCAAACCCTCGACTTCCGCACGGGAGAGGTGGCGGAGATTGTATTTGGAGTCCTTGCAATGCCAGCCTTCGTGCCGGTTGGTGAACTCGATCTGCTGCGGGCCGGTGAGGCCGGTGATATTGCCCGTGACCACGGCATGGTCGGAGGAGGGCACGATGACACAGGCCTGCGGCGCCTCGCGCTGCATGTTCATCCAGGCCATGGGACTTTGCGACACGGTGGCCGTGCCGAAGCGGTTGGTGTAGGGAACGGAGATATGCGAGGTGATCGATTCTATGGTTGCGGCGTCGGTCGGCGCCCGCTGTGCCGTCAGCAGCAACTGGACGGCCTGCGGAACGGGATATCCGAGCGCCAGCGACACCTCGAACTTGGCCGGATCAAGGACCACCACCCGGTCATGCATGGTCGTGCCGTGACGGCGCAGATAGGCGGTCAGGTTGCGTTGCAGCCCACTCAGCTCCTGTCCATAGCTGCCGCCGGAGGCGCCCGCGAGCTTCAGGACCTCCCGCCGCGCCTGTTCCAGCAGCAAGCTGCGCACGCGCTCCCGCCGGGCCTCTTCCCGCGCGGGCAGGATGACCGTTTCCTCCAGCTCCATCACCTGCACGGCAGGCTCGCTCTGGGGCGGGTCAGGGGCTGTGGGGGCGGGGTTGCTGGGGACGGTATCTGTTACCGTCGGCCGGGTCTCCGGCTTCGGATTGGTGGTGCAGCCGGCGGTCACGAGCGATACCCCGATTGCCGCCTGCTTCACGAATACCCACCAGGCGGAGGTGAGGCTGGTCGTCTTCTTCAGAGATTTCACATTCTGGTCTGTCATGCGCCTGCTTTCAGCCGCGGGGCGGGGGTAATGGCCTGACGCATTCCCGGCTCGGCCCGCAGGATATCAACCCCGTGGCGGCGGTTGACTGCGGCATAATCGACTTCCCAGGCATGGTGCATGAACACAGTCTGCAGCTTGGTCATCTGCTCGGTATAGAGCAGCGCGTGCCCCGGATCTTCCCGCAGCTGCCCACGCAGCTCGGTCACGAGCGCGCCATAGGCGCGGATATAGGTTTCGGGCGTGGCCTTGCCGGCGAGCGCGAAGGCTCCTTGCTCGATGAGGGCAAGCGGG
>DASPMW010000038.1:0-18912 GCA_035626855.1 Patescibacteria group bacterium | reverse complement strand
TGTCATTCGCGCCGCCATTGGCGGTGTGCACGTAGCGCACGAGGCCGGCATCGATATCTGCTTGCGTGAAACTTGTGATCGAGACGCCGGGGTTGGTCGTAAGCTCAAGCCGGCCGCGGCTCACGGGCGAGGCGATCGTATAGGTGAGCTGGGCGGAGGTGTTGTCGGGGTCGCTGTAGCGGAGGCTGGACGCTGTGATAATCGTCGTCGAGCGGCGGGCCACGCTTGCGCCTGTGTTGGTGGAAGAAAAGGGCGTGTCATTCACTGGCGTGACGTTGAAGTTGAAACTGTTGCCCGCAAGCGTGGTGTTGCCGTCACTGAGCGAGAAGGTGAACCCTGCGCTGGAGGACTCCGCGCCGTTCTGCACGAACCGGACGCGTCCCGCGGCGATGTCGTCCTGCGTGAAGGTGGCAAGCGCGACGCCGGGATTTGTGCTGCTTTCCAGCCGGCCATTGGTCGTGCCCGTTACGGTGTAAACAAGCTGGCTGCTTGCGGTGTCGGGGTCCGTGCCGCGCAGCTCCGACAGCGTGACGGTATGTGTGCCGTTCTCCGCAACAGTCGCGCCCGTGTTGACCAAAGTCGGCGCGTCGTTGACGGGTGTGACCGTTATCGCAACCGCCTGTTCCGCAAGGTCCGTCGTCGCATCGGCTGCCGTAAAGCTGAAACTGTCCGCCGTTGTTTCGGAGCCGTCATGCACATAGCGCAGGCGGCCGCTGTCGATATCGGCCTGGGTGAAACTGGTCACCGCAACGCCCGCCGCGTCGCTGAATTCCAGACGGCCATGCGAGGGGCCGGTAGTGACCGTGTAGGCGAGGTCCCCGGCGGCCGTGTCCACGTCTGAAACGCCGAGCTGGCCGGCGCCGATCGTTGCCGCGCCGCCCTCCGCCGCCGTCAGCCCGCCCGTCGGTTGCGAAACGGGCGCATCATCGACCGGCGTGACGGCCAGGTTGAATGTCGCCACCTGCAGGGTATTCGTCAGGTCGGCGACCTCGAAGCTGAAGGAATCGGCGGCTTCTTCCGAACCGTCATGAACGTATTGCAGGCGGCCGGAATCGACATCCTGCTGCGTGAAGCTGGTAACCGCAACGCCCGCATTGTCGGTGAATTCAAGGCGGCCATGCGCCGGCCCTGCGGTGACGGTATAGGTCAGATCCTCGGGCGTTGTGTCGACGTCGACAAGGCTGAGTTCGACCGAGGTGATCGCCGTCGCGCCGCCCTCCTCGACGACTGCGCCGGTATTTACGAAGGGTTCGGGCGTATCGTCGACCGGGTTGATGCTGATGGCAAAGCTCGAGGTGGCGGAGGAAGCGCTGCCGTCGCTGATGCGGAAGGTAAAGCTGTCCGCCGTTTCTTCCGATCCGTCGTTGACGTAGCGGACGCGGCCCGCGGCAAGGTCGCCTTGCGTGAAGCTGGTCACGGCGACGCCGGGATCCCCCGCTAGTTCCAGCCGCCCGAACTCGGGGCCGCGCGTGACGGTGTAAACAAGATCCGCATTGCGGCTGTCGACATCGCGGCCAACGATGGCGTTTGACGCGAGCGTGACGCCCCCGCCTTCATCCACGTTCGCTCCTGCGACGCTGACGACCGTGGGCGCGTCGTTGACGGCCCGGACCTGGATCGAAAAACTGCCCTGCGCCTCGGTTTTGCCGTCGCTGACGCCGAAGCGGAAGCTGTCTGTCGTGAATTCGCTGCCGTCGTTCACGTAACGGAGCCGGCCGAGGTCGACATCCTCCTGCGTGAAACTGGTGACTTCTTCGCCCGGCTTCGCGATAAATTCAAGCGACCCATGTCGGAGCCCGTTATCCTCATCGAGCGTATAGACAATGTCCCGCGCCCTGGCGCTGCTGGCCGACTGCAGCCGCAGGCTGGAAATGACCGCTGCGCCGCCTTCCGCGACGCGCAGGGAATTGTTCGTCTTTATCTCGACGGGTTTCTGGAGATCCGCGACAGGCGCCGAAGGGGGCGCCGCCGCGGAACGGGGGGCGGCATTCAGCAATTCCTTCAGCCGCAGCGCGGCGCCGGTTTCGGTGCGCGAGAACAGCCCGTTTATAAGATCGCCGTTCTGCGCGGGGGCGCGGAGGCCGGTCGAGGATTTAAGGCTGGAGCGAAGGGTATTGGCGTTTGCAGGCGTCTGCGATTGCTGCGCCGCGAGCAGGGTGTCGAGTCGGGCGAGCAACCCCGCATTGTTCGCGGGCGAAAACAGCCGCGCGATTGCTTCGCGCGCCGGGTTGCGCGTCAGCGTCTCCGCGCCAAGCTCGAGCGCGGAGGGGCTGAGTTTCCCCGTCCCGGTCACGGCGAAGCGGCTCGCGACCGGGGCAAGGAAAGACGTTGTGACGATGTCAGCCATACGCGACACCTACTCCTACCCTTCCAGTTTAACATAAAGTGTTAAAAGATCGGTGTAGGGCCGAATAGCGTTGGGGAACAAAGGTTTAATGGAAGCCAATGAAGAAACCCCCGGCCATGCGGCGCGGGGGCTTCGTGACGACTCGTTTCAGGGAAGAAGGTTATTTCAGCTTCGCCATTGCGACCGCGGTATCCGACATGCGGTTCGAGAAACCCCATTCATTGTCGTACCAGCTGAGGACACGCACGAAAGTGCCTTCGACCACCTTGGTTTCTTTCAGCGCGAAGATGCTGGAATGCGGATCGCCGTTGAAATCGGTCGAGACCAGCGGCTCGGAATAAGTGCCGAGGATGCCTTTCAGCGGGCCGTTGGCAGCGTCGGTGATGGCCTTGTTGATTTCATCGACCGTCGTTTCGCGGGCGGCCGTGAACTTGAAATCGACGACCGAGACGTTCGGCGTCGGCACACGCAGCGAGGTGCCGTCGAGCTTGCCCTTCAGCTCCGGCAGCACGAGGCCGACAGCCTTGGCGGCGCCGGTCGAGGTCGGGATGATGTTGATGGCGGCCGCGCGCGCGCGATGCAGGTCCTTGTGCATCGTGTCGACGGTGTTCTGGTCGCCGGTGTAGCTGTGGATCGTTGTCATGAAGCCGTGCTTGATGCCGACCGCCTTGTTGAGCACATAGGCGACGGGGGCGAGGCAGTTGGTGGTGCAGGATGCGTTCGATACGACGAGGTGGCTGGCGGCCAGCTTGTCATGGTTGACGCCGTAAACGACCGTCAGGTCTTCATCGGTTGCAGGGGCGGAGATCAGCACCTTGCGCGCGCCGGCGGTGATGTGCTTCATCGCATCGTCTTTTTTGGTGAAGATGCCGGTGCATTCCATCGCGACATCAACGCCAAGGTCCTTCCACGGCAGCTGTGTCGGGTCCTTGATCGCGGTCATGCGGATTTCGTGGCCATTGACGATCAGCTTGTCATTCGCTGCCTTCACTTCGCCCTTGAAGCGGCCATGGACTGAATCGTATTTCAGCAGGTGGGCATTCGCCTCCGACGTCGCGAGGTCGTTGATGCCGACGACGGTCACGTCGTTGCGGCCGCTTTCCATGATGGAGCGCAGCACCAGGCGTCCGATGCGGCCGAAGCCGTTGATGGCTACTTTTACAGTCATTTTTATTTTCCCTTTTCTGTTACCGTTAGATTTTCTTTTTTACCTGCGCCACGATGTCTTCTGCCGTGATGCCGAAGTGTTTGTAGAGCTCCTGGTAGGGCGCGCTTTCGCCGAAGGACTTCATGCCGACGAAGATGCCCTCGCGGCCGATGATGTGGTCCCAGCCCTGGCGGACGGCGGCTTCGACTGCAACATTCACTTTCGAGCTGCCGATCAGCGAAGCCTGGTATTTTTCGTCCTGCTGCGCGAACAGCTCCAGCGACGGCGCGGATACGACACGGGTCGCGATCTTGTCCGCCTCCAGCATCTCGCGCGCCTTTATCGCGATCTCGACTTCCGAGCCTGTCGCCCAGATCGTGACGACGGGGTCGGTCGAGCCTTCGGCGAGGATATAGGCGCCGCGCTTGGAGATGTTTTCCTCCTCGCCGGCCTTGCGCAGCAGCGGCAGGTTCTGGCGCGTGAGCACGAGGATGCTCGGGCCCGTCGTATGCTCGAGCGCGATCTGCCAGGCTTCCGCCGTTTCGATCACATCCGCGGGCCGCAGCACCAGCACATTCGGGATGCAGCGCAGCGCGGCCAGATGCTCGACCGGCTGGTGGGTCGGGCCGTCTTCGCCGAGGCCGATGGAATCATGCGTCATGATGTAAATGACGCGCTGCTTCATGAGCGCGGAGAGACGGATCGACGGGCGGCAGTAGTCGGTGAAGCTGAGGAACGTGCCGCCATAGGGGATCAGGCCTTTATGCAGCGCCATGCCGTTCATCGCGGCCGCCATGCCATGCTCGCGCACGCCCCAGTAGATATAGCGGCCTGAATAATCTTCCTTGGTCACTTTGCCCATGTCCTTGACGAGCGTAAGCACAGAGCCGGTGAGATCGGCCGAGCCGCCGACCATTTCGGGCAGCGCGGGAATCAGCGCCTCCAGCACTTTGCCTGATGCCGCGCGGGTCGCGATCTTCGGCGCTTCGCTGGTCATTTTCTTTTTGAAGGCAGAAATGACAGGTGTGATTGTCTTGGAGACATCGCCGCTCTGCATGCGGTCGAACAGCATGCGCTTCTCGCCGTCGAGCTGGTCGAGGCGCGCCTGCCAGTTCTTGCGGTCCATCTGGCTTTGCGATCCCGCCGCGCGCCAGGCTTCAAGCACATTTTCGGGCAGGTGGAACGGCACATGCGGCCAGTTCAGGTTCTTGCGCGCGCCCGTGATTTCTTCGTCGCCGAGCGGCGAGCCGTGGGAAGAGGAGAGGCCCTGCTTGGTCGGCGCGCCATAGCCGATCTTCGTTTTGCAGGAAATCAGGCTCGGCTTGTTCGGGTTGAGCTGCGCTGCCGCGATAGCTTTCGCAATCTGGTCGGGGTCGTGGCCGTCGACCGTGAAGGTTTCCCAGCCATAGGCCTCGAAGCGCTGCGGCGTGTTGTCAGTGAAGGAGAGCGAGGTCGGGCCGTCGATGGAAATTTCATTGTCGTCGTAAAGCACGATTAGCTTGCCAAGGCCGAGATGCCCGGCGAGCGAGCAGGCCTCGTGGCTGATGCCTTCCATGAGGTCGCCGTCGGAGGCGATGACATAGGTGAAATGGTCAACCAGCTCGTTGCCGAAGCGGGCGTTCATCATGCGCTCCGCGAGCGCGAAGCCGACGCCGTTCGAGATGCCCTGGCCGAGCGGGCCGGTCGTTGTTTCGATGCCCGCATCCGGCATGACTTCGGGGTGCCCGGGGGTCAGGCTGTGCAGCTGGCGGAAGTTCTTGAGCTGGTCGAGCGTCATCTTCTCGTAGCCCGTCAGGTGCAGGATCGAGTAGAGCAGCATCGAGCCATGGCCGGCCGAGAGGATGAAGCGGTCGCGGTCCGGCCAGGTCGGGTTCGACGGGTCGTGCTTCATGAATTGCGTGAAGAGCACGGTCGCCACATCTGCCATGCCCATCGGCATGCCCGGGTGCCCGGAATTCGCCTTCTGCACCGCGTCCATCGAGAGAGCACGGAGCGCGTTCGCGAGCTCGTTATGGCTGGCGGCGGCGGTATCTTTCGGCTTGGCGGCTTGTGCGGATGACATCGTGCATATGCTCCTTATAAATGCCTCCGCACCATGCAGCATCGGGGGGATTCGCGCAACCGGTTGGGGTTTTCCGCAGACGGATTTCCAACTGGAATTTTGTCATAATCCGCACCGCAGCGGGTTGCGGAGACAAGAGGGCGCGTTATGATGGCGCATGACGCTCCCCACACCCGATTTCCGCAAGATGACGCCCGAGGACCTGAAGCGCGACATCTCCGCGCTCAACCGCCAGATCAAGCTCATGAAGAAAATGGGCGAGAATACCTTCGCTTATGAGATCGAGGAGGCGGAGGAGCTGCGCGCGAAATACAAGATCGTCTGGCGCGCGCGCCCGGGCCGCACCTTTCACGATGTGGCGGCGCGCAAGGAGCACCAGAAGCTGATGCGCAGGTATAAACACGGGCCGCGGTCTTAAGCTTTCGCCATGCCGGGGTGGCGGTTCAGGCTTTTGCCGGTTTCTTCCGCGCAAATTTCGCCTTCAGTTTCCCGATCGGCTTTTCCAGCATATGCATGACCGGGACGCAGATCGCGCCGACGACCACGCCAACGCCGGTCGCCGCGCCGATATTCGCAAGCTTGCCCCAGTGATGCATCGCCTCCGCCGCGGCGGGGATGCCATGCAGCATGATGCCGCCGCCGACCGAGAACATTGCAACCGTGCCGATCACCGACAGGGTTTTCATGAGGTAGGGGCAGGCGCGCAGGATGCCCGCGCCGGTTTTCCGTATCGCCGCCGATTTTTTCGTCGCGAGATAAAGGCCGAGATCGTCGAGCTTCACGATTGCGGCGACCAGCCCGTAGACGATGACTGTCATCGCCAGCGCGATCCCCGACAGCACCGCCACCTGCGTCAGCAGCGTCTCCTCCTTCACGAGGTAGAGCGTGACCGCCACGATCTCGCCGGAAAGGATGAAATCGGTGTTGACAGCTTCCTTGATTTTTTGTTTTTCGAGCGCAAGCAGCGCGTCCGCGCTCACATGCGATGCGGCCTTCACATCCGCTTCGTGCTTCTTGTCCTGCCGCGTCGGGCGCAGCGCATGGAAAACTTTCTCGGCTCCCTCGTAGCAAAGAAACGCGCCGCCCAGCATGAGGAACGGGGTAATCGCCCATTCGGCGATAAGGTTCAGGATCAGCGCGGCCGGCACCAGGACGAACTTGTTCTTGAACGAGCCGAGCGCCACGCGCCAGACGATCGGCAATTCGCGCTTCGGATCGATGCCGACCATCGCTTGCGCGTTCACGGCCAGATCGTCGCCGACGATGCCCGCGGTTTTCGTCGCGGCCGCTTTCGACAGCACGGCGATGTCGTCGAGCAGCACAGTAATGTCGTCAAGTAATGCCAGCAGTCCGCCAACGGCCATGGGATGTTCCTTTCAGCGCGAAGATAATGGATTCTTCCGGGGAGTGAAAGGGATTCGCCGCCGCGACCCCGTTAAAGCGCGATTTTCGGCGGATTTACCGGCGCTGGCGTCGTTGCGTCGGCCGCGGGCTTTGGTGCCGCGTGGTCGTTCAGCGCGCTTTTGACATCCGGCACCGCTGCAAAGGCGTGCCCGATTGGGGCGAGCTCCGTCGCCATGCCGGGCGCATGCTGGTGGGCAGGTTCGTGCGCATGATCGCGGGCGACGGGGGAAGCCTTGCCGAAAATGCGGTCGCGCGTTTTGTTGAACCACTGCCCGGCCTTCGCCAGCGGAGCCTCCAGCTTTTCCATGACCGGGTATGAAATCAAACTCGCCGCAAGGCCGGCTGCCGCCATAAGAACGTGTTCCATGACCGGCTGAAGCACGGGTAGCGCCGGTACCTGCGCGACCGCGGCGGAAAGCAGGGCGGAGCCGCCCGGAATTCCCGCAAGCAGCAATTCCCCGCCCACCATGAACAGCGCGGCAGTGCCGACGACCGAGATACCCTTCATGAGCGGCGGCACGGATTTGCTCATCGCGCGGCCGAGGCCGCGTGCGGCGCGCGCGAGCGGTTTATCCCCTTCGCGCTTCGCGAGCCACTTGCCGGCATCGTCCATGTTGATGACGCCCCCGATGATGCCGTAAAGGATGCCGGTCAGCGCGACGCCGGTCGCCGCCATCACCGCCAGTTGCGACAGGATCGGCGCGCCGGCAACGACGCTCAGGGTCAGGACGGTGATTTCCGCCGACAGGATGACGTCGATCTTGAGCGCGCCCGCAACCTTTTCTTTTTCGGTCTGGACGCGCTTCGCATCCTTGGCATGCCCGCCATGGGAATGATCGTGGCTGTCGCCGCCGTGACCGTGGCCCTTGCCGCGCAGCTGTTCCATCGCTTCGGCGGTCAGGAAAAACCCGCCGACCGCGAGCAGGGGCAGCACGGCCCAGGGCGCAGCCCAGCTGATCGCCGTCGCTGCCGGAATCAGCACCGCCTTGTTAAGAAGCGAGCCCTTGATGACCTTGAACAGCGCGGGAAAATTCCGGCCCGGCGGCAGGTCGAGCAACTGCTTGGTATTGGCCGCGATATCATCGCCGATGATGCCGACTGCCTTCGGAACGGCAACAGCAGTCAGTTCGGCGGATTGCGCCAGCAGGGATGAAAAACTGCCGATAGCCATTATCGCTCCTGAAACTCAAATTCGCGATATGGTAAATTGTTGCATCGCCGGAGTCAAAGCTAAATGGTGTTTCGGCCGCGTGTCGTGCCGCGTTGTTTGGCGCGGCTTATTTACCGAAGTTGCGCTCCAACGCGCTCTCAAACGCCTTGAATGCCGGCGCAACGGGCTTCACCTCGGGCGGCAACCCGGTTTCCTCTTTCGGCGACGCAGCGTTCAGCGCGGCTTTGACGTCGGGCAGGGCGGATAGTGCGGGCGCGGCGCCGTCATTGGGCGCAGGAGCGGCGGGAAGGTCGTTTCGCGGCGCGCCTGTCTCCTGACCGCGCAGTCTTCGCGCCAGCGCCTGGAGCGGCGTCTGGACATGCGCGGTGAACAGGTCTTTGACAATGCCAATTGCCGTCGTGACCGGTTCCTTCAAAAACTTGACCGCCGGGATTGCGGCGACGCCGGCCACAATGCCGACGCCGATCGTCGCGGCTGTTTCCAGCATGCCGACCACCAGAGGACTTGCCGAGACAAGATGCGCGGCCCCTGTCACCAGATGCTCGAGCATTGGCACGCCATGCATGAGGATACCGCCGCCGACCGCGAACATCGCGGCTGTGCCGAGGAAGGAGAGCCCCGTCATCAGCGTCGGCACGGCCTTGACAAGACCCCTGCCAAAGCTGCGCACAAACTTGTCGGCTGGGCGGTCGCCGGCGCGCTGCGCCAGCTTGAGCCCGAGATCGTCGAGCTTCACCAGGCCACCGACAAGCCCGTAAATGCCGGCCGTCATGCCGACGCCGATCAGCGAAAGCACGCCCAGCTGCGTCAGGAAGGGCGCGGTCGCCAGCGCGCCAAGCGCAACGACGACAATTTCCGCCGACAGGATGAAATCCGTTTTCACGGCGGACTTGATTTTCTGCTGCTCGAGCAGCGCCGGTCCGACTGGCGCAGTGGTGGGATCGTCATGCTTGTTTTTGTGCAGCATCTTCTCGACGCCCTCATAGGCAAGGTAGGCGCCGCCCGCCATCATCAGCGGCGTAATAAGCCAGGGCGCCGCAAGGCTGAGACCGAGTGCGCCCGGGATGAGATAAAAGAATTTATTCCTGAGCGAGCCCTTCGCGACCGCATAGACCATTGGCAGTTCGCGCTTGGGATCAATGCCGCCCGTGGACCCGGCGAGGGTATGTGCGTTCACGGCGAGGTCGTCCCCTGATATCCCGATTGTTTTCTTCGCAGCGATTTTGGTGAGGGCGGCGATGTCGTCGAGCAGAGCGAGAAGACCGGTGGCGGCCATGAATGTCCTTCTGTTGGTTGCGATGCCAAAAGCCTAGGTGATTCCGGCGAGCCCGGCAATGGTATTATAATACCGCAAGCGTTTTCAGGCAGATAGGCGTGGAAGCGTTTTAGTCTGCAACCCGGCGACATTTGACAGAATTTATGGCAAATGATACAACCATGGGCAACAAAAGCAAAAAACCGAACAGCAAAGAGGGTCATCAGATGTTCAAGCAAATCCGCAAAGCGGGCGAGGAATTCACAGTCAACACGCTCACGAATTGGGTATCCAAATTTTCCGCGGCGAAAAATGCGCCGGCGGAAGACCGCCAGGCAGCTGCCGGTGTCGCCGGTCTCGCGGCAGGCGGCCTCCTCCAGTCAGTCGGCATGATCGGGACGGCTTTCGCGGTCGTCGCGGCGGTCGTGAATCCGGTCGGTCTGGCTACGCTTGGCACGCTTGTCGTTGCCTCCGCCTTCGGCGCGACAGCGATCTTCGGCAAGGGCATGATCGACGGCGGCGACAGATCAACCGGCCTCGTGAGCCTGAGCAAAGGCCTCAAAAGCGAACTGTGGTCGGATGTGCGCCAAAGCCTGAAGGCCTGGAGCGGCGCGAAGCTCGGCCCCGTTTTCAGCCGCGCGTCGAAACCAGCTGACAAAACGCAGCTGGCGGTGCAGCCGGTCGTCATGCCGCAGCAAACGCCGCAGAACAAACTTTAAGAATCAGATTGCCGCTTTCGGCGGTTTCACCACAGGCGCTGCAACCGGAACGGGTTGCAGCGCCTGCTGCGTCTGTACGGCGGCGGAGAAGGCTGCCTTCGCATCCGGCAGGGCGGCGAAGTTGCTGTTGGCAGGTTCCGGCGGCAGCGGCGCGGGCAGGCGGCGGCTCATGGGCTGCAAATTTGCCTTCGCCATTTTCTTCCAGCGCATTTTCACGAGGGCGACGGTTTTTCTCATCGGCGGCAGGAGGACCTTAGCGACGGGAAGCGCAGCCAGTCCGGCGGCAATCCCGACCGCGCCGTTAATGGCAAGCGAGGCGACCCCCTGCACCAGTGCATTCGATGACAGCGCGCCGAGCGCAAGGCCGGCGAGATGGTCACCGCCCGGGATGCCGTGGGCGACCATCGTGCCGCCGACGAGGAACATCGCGCCCGCGCCGATCACGCCGATCGCCTTGACCAGTTTCGGCGCGATCCGCTCGATGCCGCGGCCGGCCGCGCGGACGGCCTTCGAGAAGCCGCTGTCGCCCGCCTTGTTCGCCAGCGTCCGGCCGATATCGTCGAGCTTGATGACGCCTGCGACGGTCGCATAGACCGCGCCGGTCATTACGAAGCCCGTGGCGGCGAGCGTGCCGAGCTGGACGAAAAACGGCAGCCCCGCAACGGTCCACAGCGAAACCGTTGTGATTTCCGCCGAGAGCAGCAGGTCGGTGCGGATCGCCTTTTTGACGTGGTTCTTTTCCCATCCCGCATGATCCGGCGCATGGGCCTCGTCGCTGTTGGGCGGCGGGGGCTTCATCTTGCGGTGGACGATCTTCTCCATGCTGTCATAGCAGAGGATCGCGCCGCCGAGTGTCATCGCCGGCACGATCAGCCCCGGCATGGTGAAGGTGAGGCCGAGCGCCGCGGGGATGAGGATGAGCTTGTTCCTGAGCGAGCCCTTGAACACGTCCCAGACCATCGGCAGCTTGCGGGAGCGCTCGCCGCCGATCAGCAGGTTGCAGGCAATCGCCGTGTCATCGCCGACCACGCCAAGAGTCTGCACGGCGGCCTTCTGCGACAGCGCCGCCATTTCTCCCAGCTGTGCGAAGAACGCACCCGACATCGCAGAGCACCTCAAATTGAACGGAGGCGCAGGCTAACCGATTACCGGGAAATGGCAACCCGTAAATAAGGTACTGATATCAATAGCGGAAACCGAGCGAGACATTGCCGAAAACATCGCCGTGATCCGCCTGGTCGAATTCCGGGGTGCGGTAGATGATCGCGTAGGATATCCGCGTGCGGCCATAGGTCAGGGCAAGGCCGGCATTGAGGTCGCCGACCAAAATCTTTTTATCGACGCTGTAGCTGTCGGCGAAGGTATTGCCGTCGAGGAAAATATTGCGCCCGACCGCCCGGCCCTCGATCCCGCCGAACAGCTCCCAGCTGAACTTGCCGTCGTCGACGATGAAGGCGCCCGTGCCGGGCATCGCGGGCCGCACGCGCGTCGGGTCGTCTTGGAACCGCCCGTCCGCGGGACTCAGGCGGAGGCTGAGGCCGAGATTGGAGTAAGTGTAGATATTGCCGAGCGTCACGCCGAAATGCGGCTCGACGCCCGCGGACAAGCCATACGGCCCCTCGAAGCCGTAGCGCTCCGGAAAGCGGCGCTGCCAGCTCAGCATCAGGCCGGGCTCGTTCTTCAGCTGGTTGTCCCAGCCGCGCGGCGTGGGGCTGTCGGAGATATGCTGGTGCACGAAGCTCTGCGTCTGGCGGCCGAGCGCCACCGGGCCGACGATGCCAAGCGTCGCCTCAACCTCGTCGATATGGTTATCGGTGATGCTGATAAGTCCCGCGGAACCATAGAGGAAGGCGGCCCAGGGGCGGTCATTCGGGTCCTGCGTGACCCGCGTGATGTCCTTTGGCGTGTAGAGATTCTGGCCGAGCGTGTAGTAGATGCTGGTGGTCGGGTTGATAGTGAATGTTGGTATCAGCCGGTCGACGACGTCGAAGATCTGCGGCGGGCGCTTGCCGGCCTCGAAAAAGGTGACGCGCGCGCCGTTGGTGTAGTTCTGGTCGCCGCCGCCGCCATAGAGGTCGTTTTCGGAGCTGAAAGTGATGAAATCGCGTTTCTTGACGTTGACGAGGCGCTGGGCGACCTGCTGCTGCAACGTCTCCTTTTCCTCCGCCGCGCGCGCAGGGGAAGGGAATAAAAGGCAGAGGGAGAGAATGGGCAGGAGGAGGGCGCGCATGGCCCAGCCTAACATGCCTGCGCTGGATTAAGTTCAGCAAAAGCCCCGCCCTGTGCGGGGCGGGGCATTGTTGTTGCGTAAAAGTTACGCCGCCTGCGAATAGGCTTCGATCGGCGGGCAGGCGCAGACAAGGTTGCGGTCGCCGGCCGCATGGTCGATGCGCCCGACCGGCGGCCAGTATTTGTCGCCGACGAGGTGCGCCGCCGGGAAGGCGCCTTCATGCCGCGAATAGGGCCGCTCCCATTTCTCCGCCGTCAGGTCTGCCAGCGTATGCGGCGCCTGCTGCAGCGGGTTGTTGCCTTGCGGCCATGCGCCCTTTTCGACCTTCTCGATCTCCTGCCGGATCACGATGAGCGCTTCGATGAAGCGGTCAAGCTCCGCCTTGCTCTCGCTTTCCGTCGGCTCGATCATGAGCGTGCCGGGCACGGGGAAGGACATCGTGGGGGCGTGGAAGCCGAAATCCATGAGGCGCTTGGCGATATCGTCGACGCTGATATTGGCGGAAGTTTTCAGCGGCCGCGTATCGAGGATGCATTCATGCGCGACATAGCCCTGGCGGCCCTTGTAGAGCGTCGTGTAGTGCTTCTCGAGCTTCTTCGCGATGTAATTGGCGTTCAGGATCGCGACCTGCGTCGCGCGCTTCAGCCCTTCGGTGCCCATGAGCGTGATGTAAACCCAGGAAATCGGCAGGATCGAGGCCGAGCCATAAGGCGCGGCGGATACCGGCCCGATGCCTTCTTCGCCGCCCACGCCCTCCAGCAACGGATGGCCCGGAAGGAAGGGCGCGAGGTGCTCCGCGACGCCGATCGGTCCCATGCCGGGGCCGCCGCCGCCATGCGGAATGCAGAAGGTCTTGTGCAGGTTCATGTGCATCACATCCGCGCCGAACTTGCCGGGGCAGGCAAGGCCGACCAGCGCGTTGAAATTCGCGCCATCCATATACACCTGCCCGCCGTTGTCATGGATGATCTGGCAGATTTCGCGGATCTCTTCCTCGAACACACCATGTGTCGAGGGGTAGGTGACCATCAGCGCAGCGAGCTTGTCCTTGTGCTGCGCCGCCTTCGCGCGCAGGTCGCTCAGGTCGACGTTGCCGTTTTCATCGCAGGCGGTAATGACGACTTCCATGCCCGCCATGACGGCGGTTGCGGGGTTGGTGCCATGCGCAGAAGACGGGATCAGGCAGATATTGCGGTGGCCTTCGCCTTTCGACGCCTGATAGGCGCGGATCACGAGCAGGCCGGAATATTCACCCTGGGAACCGGCATTCGGCTGCAGCGTCACGGCGGCAAAGCCCGTCAGCGCGCAAAGCTTCGCTTCGAGGTCTTTCAGCATCGCTTTGTAGCCCTGCGCCTGGTCGAGCGGCGCGAAGGGATGCATGTTGCCGAATTCCGGCCAGGTGACCGGAATCATTTCCGCGGTCGCGTTCAGCTTCATCGTGCAGGAGCCGAGCGGGATCATCGAGCGGTTGAGCGCAATGTCCTTTTGCTCGAGATGGCGCAGATAGCGCAGCATTTCCGTTTCGGAGCGGTACTGGTGAAACGTCGGGTGCTGCAGATATTCCGAGCTGCGTTTCAGCGACTGTGGAATAGCGTCGGGCACGCCGGCATCAAGCGCCTCGACCGAAAAGCCGAGCGCGCCCTTGCCGGAGAATACCTGCCAGAGATGGAACACTTCATCACGCGTGGAGCGCTCGTCGAGCGAGACGCCGATGCGCCCGTCGCCGAAATCGCGCAGGTTGATTTCCTTGGCGGCTGCGCGGTTGAGGATTTCCTGCGCATGGCTGCCAGTATCGACGGTCACGGTGTCGAAGAAATGCGTGTGGGTCGAGCTGAAGCCGAGCTTGCGCAGGCCTTCGGCCAGTATCGCCGCCAACCGGTGGGTGCGCAGCGCGATCGTCTTCAGGCCTTCCGGCCCGTGCCAGACAGCATAGAAGGCGGCGATATTCGCCAGCAGCACCTGCGCCGTGCAGATATTTGACGTCGCCTTCTCGCGGCGGATATGCTGCTCGCGGGTCTGCAGGGCGAGGCGGTAGGCGGGCTTGCCCTTTGAATCGACCGATACGCCGACGATGCGGCCGGGGATCGAGCGCTTATAGGCATCCTGCGCGGCAAAGAACGCCGCATGCGGCCCGCCGTAGCCGAGTGGCACGCCAAATCGTTGCGCCGAGCCGAACACGATATCGGCGCCCCATTCCCCGGGCGGCTTCAAAAGCGTCAGCGCCAGCAGGTCGGTCGCGACCGCGACCGCCATGTTTTTCGATTTGGCCTTCGCCGCAAGCGCGCCGTAATCGACGACCGCGCCCGAGGTGCCCGGATATTGCAGCAGGATCGCGAAGCCGTCCTTTTCGACGAGATCCGCGGGCTTGCCGATCACCACCTCGATGCCGAGGGGTTTGGCGCGCGTCTCAACCACCGCGATCGTCTGCGGGTGGCAGTCATCGGCGACAAGAAAGGTATTGCTGGTCGAATTGCCGACGCGCTTTGCGAGCGTCATGGCTTCGGCGGCGGAGGTTGCTTCATCGAGCATCGAGGCATTCGCAAGCGGCATGCCCGTCAGGTCCATCGTGACCTGCTGGAAGTTGATCATCGCCTCCAGCCGGCCTTGGGAAATTTCCGGCTGATAGGGGGTATAGGCCGTGTACCAGCCAGGATTTTGCAGCACGTTGCGCAGGATCACATTCGGCGTGATGGTGTCGTAATAGCCGGTGCCGATCACGGAGCGATAGACCTTGTTCTGCTTCGCCATGCTCTCCAGCAGCGCCAGCGCGTCATGCTCCGTCATCGGCTCGCCGGTTGACGGCGCGGATTTTTCCCGGATCGCGGCAGGCACCGATTTGCTGGTCAGGTCATCGAGGCTGGAGGCGCCAACCGTGCGCAGCATGGCGGCGATGTCGCTTTCCGACGGGCCGATATGGCGGCGGATAAAATCAGTGCGTTGCTCAAGATCCTGGATCGGCGTCGGCATCGGCTTAGAGTCCTTTGATGTATTCGTTATAGGCGGCTTCGTCTTTCAGACCGGTCAGCTCGTTTTCGTGGGCGATCTTCACCTTGAAGAACCAGGCCTTGCCCATCGGGTCGCTGTTGACGAGCGCGGGGTCGCCCGCGAGGTCGTTATTGATCTCGACGACTTCGCCCGACACAGGCGAATACAGCTCTGACGCCGATTTCACCGATTCAACGACGCCCGCCTGGCCGCCCTTGGTCAGTGTCGCGCCCGGTTTCGGCAGCTCGACATAAACGACATCGCCGAGCGCCTTCTGCGCGAAATCGGAAATGCCGACAGTGCCGACGCCGTTTTCGATGCGGATGTATTCATGGTCGTCGCTGAAGAGGATTTTGGTCATTCTTTTTTTCCCTTTTTATGCCCCCTCTCCCGCTTTAGCGGGGGAGGGTCGGGGAGGGGGACGAGAGCAATCGGCTGATTTCGGAGCCGCCGTCGAATTTTGCTCTGTTCCCTCTCCCTAACCCTCTCCCACAAGTGGGAGAGGGGATTTGTTTTAGTCTTTCTTATAGTTGTTCTTCACAAACGGCAGCGCCACGATCTCGCAGGGCCGCGCGACGCCGCGCAGCATGGCGTTCAGTTTCGTGCCGGGCTTCGCCACATCGGCATTCACATAGCCCATCGCGACCGGGCCGTCGACCGTCGGGCCGAACCCGCCGGAGGTGATGACGCCGACTTTCTTGTCACCAATGAACAGCTCGGTCTTCTCGCGGATCGGCGCGCGACCTTCGGGCTTGATGCCGACGCGCAATATATAGGTGCCGCCGTCGAGCTGCTTTTTAATCTTGTCATAGCCGGGGAAGCCGCCCTGTTCGCGGCGCCGCTTCGGGATCACCCATTTCAGGTTGGCGTCGATTGGCGTCGAATGGTCGTCGATATCATGGCCGTAAAGACAGAGGCCCGCTTCAAGGCGCAAGCTGTCGCGCGCGCCAAGGCCGATCAGTTTCACTTCCGGTTCCTGCAGCAGTTCCTTCGTGAATTCCTCCGCAAAGCCGTTCGGCACTGAAATCTCGAAGCCATCCTCGCCGGTATAGCCCGAGCGCGACAGGAAAATCTCATGCCCTTTGTATTGCGTCTTCACGGATTCCATGAATTTCATCGTCAGCACATCGGGGAAGAAGATCGAGGCGACCTGTTCCGCCTTCGGCCCCTGCAGCGCCAGCAGCGCGCGGTCGCCCAGATATTGTAGTTTGGTGCGGTCGCCGATTTTCTGCTGGATGAAGGCAAAATCCTTGTCCTTGCAGGCGGCGTTGACGACGACCAGCAGCGTGCGCGCATCCCAGCGCGTCACCATCAGGTCATCAATAATGCCGCCATCGTCGTTCAACAAAACGGTATAACGCATCTTGCCGGGTTCCAGCCCGATGATGTCGCCGGGCACGATGGTTTCGAGCGCAATCGCGGGGTCTTCGGCATTTCCAGTCAGGATCGCCTGTCCCATATGCGACACGTCGAACAGCCCGGCTTCGCTGCGCGTATGGACATGCTCTTTCAGCACGCCCATGCCGTCATACTGGACGGGCATGTCATAACCGGCAAACGGTACCATCTTGCCGCCCATCGATGTGTGGAGCGGCCAGAGCGCGGTTTTCAGAAGAGGGGCGTCTTGCTTGTGAGCGGCTTCCAAGGCAAATTCCTTTACATAGTCGTCGGAAACTTGCCCCGCTCTGTCTTCTTTGCCTTAGAGATTCCGCACCACGCCATATTCGGCCAGATGCTTGCTCCTTTGGCGCGGCTGAGCCGCTTTCCAGATTGCGAAGTCGCCGCGCGGTCCTTTTGCCTGAGAGTTTTCCGGGGTGATTGCTCCTTCGGCGCCGGTCTTCCGACCGGTCTCTCCCGCATGGCGGTCGCTTTGTTCGATTGACACTAATGTCTCTTGCCCTAAAGTCAACTAAAGGAACACTGAGGGTAAATAAAACAAATGTCGACATCATCGCAGCGCGCGCCGACACCGGTGCTGGTCTCAAGCTATGCGCTTGGTTTCATTGTTTTTTGCCTCATCACCTATATCCTCTACGTCGCCGCCGCGATCCTTATCCCGCTCGTGATCGCCGTTTTTGTCTGGTATCTCATCAATGCGATGGCGCGGGGGCTTTCCCGCATGAAGCTGGGCGGCAGTTACCTGCCCCGATTCTTGTGCTTCCTGCTGGCCATTCTCGCGCTCGTCGGCGGGTTGTGGTTCGTTTATAAGCTGATCTCGGTCAACGCGGCGGAGGTCGTCCGCGCGGCGCCGGTCTACCAGAAGAAGCTGATGGCGTTCCTGCCGCGGCTGATGACGGGCCTGCCGCCCGAATACCAGATGAGCCCGGCGGAGCTGGGGGGCTTCCTCGATATCGGCGGCTTCATCAAGTCGCTGGTGCAGGCCTTCACCGGCATCGCCGGCAAGGCCGTCATCGTCCTGTTCTACACGGGCTTCCTCTTGTACGAGCAGCAATTCTTTGGCCGCAAGCTCGCCGAAATGATGCGCGAAAAGGCATCGGAAGCGCGCGTGCATAAAACCATCAAGAACATCGAGACGAAAATACAGCGCTATATCTGGGTGAAAACGCTGGTCAGCGCCGTTGCCGGCATCTCGACCTGGATTTTGCTCACCGCGTTCAAGATCAATTTCTCGGAATTCTGGGGCGTGATGGCCTTCATCCTGCATTTCATTCCCTTCGCGGGCGCGATTGCGGCGGTCGTGCTGCCAAGCGTGGCCGCGCTCGTGCAGCTCGGTGACATGGGCGACATGACGCAGCTGGTGACGCTCATGCTTGCGCTCACCTCGATCCAGGTGTTCTGCACGAGCTTCCTTGACCCGCGGCTGACGGGCGACAGCCTTGATCTTTCGCCGATCGTGATCATCTCGGCGATCGGCGCCTGGGGCGTGCTCTGGGGCGTGCCCGGCATGTTCCTCGCGGTGCCGATCCTTTCGGCAGCCGTCATCATCATGTCGCAGTTTGACAACACCAAGCCGATGGCGATCCTGATGTCGAAGACGGGCGATATCGCGAGCCACGGCCATACGAGACAGCCATGACGGGGAAATCCGGCACCAGCAACGCGCACAGCCTTGCGCTCGGCTTCATCGCCGCCTGCCTGTTTATTTATATCTGCCGCATCGGCGCGGCGGTGATCATGCCGCTCGTCGTGGCGGTGTTCATCTGGTACCTCATTAACGCGATCGCGCGCTTCCTCGGGCTGCTCTCGACGCGCTCCGGCTACAAGCTGCCGCGCCTCTGGCGCTTCGTGCTGGCGCATGTCGTGATCGTCGCCGTCGGCTTCCTGCTCTACAAAATGGTGAGCTCCAACATCAACGACGTGCTGCGCGAGGCGCCCAAATACCAGCAGAGCTTCGACAAGATCCTGGCGCAGGGCGGCGCGATGCTGCAGCTCGACCACACGCCGACCATGCACGAGGTGTTCAAGGAAATTTTCGGCAATTACGTCGACCTCGGCCAGGTGCTCGCCGTTTTCGCACAGATGCTGACCGGCATCGCGGCCAAGACCATCGTGATCCTTTTCTATGTCGGCTTCCTGCTTTACGAGCAGCGCTGGTTCAACAGGAAATTGAAACTGATGATCCCCGACCGAG
>DASPMW010000037.1:0-6950 GCA_035626855.1 Patescibacteria group bacterium | reverse complement strand
TAATGTTGGCCGTTCCGCCAAGCGTCAGGTTTTCGACTTCGGCAGAAAGCGTATAAGACACGCTTGCCGTCACGGAATCCGTGCCTTGAGACGCGACTTCGCTGATGACATCGGCTGCGTTATCAACCACATAGGCGTCGTTGCCATCGCCGCCAACCATCGTGTCAGCGCCGGTCATGCCGTTGAGGGTGTTGGCGGCGGCGTTGCCGGTCAGGACGTTTACATCCGCGTTGCCTGTCCCGTTGATGGCGCCTGCGCCGGTGAGCGTCAGGTTGTCGACGAAAGCACCGAGTGTGAAGGTCACGGAAGCGTTGACTGTATCACTGCCGCCCATGGTCGCTTCGTTCACGATATCGGTCGTGCTGTCGACGAAATAGGTATCGTCGCCGAGGCCGCCGGTCATGGTATCCGTGCCAGCGCCGCCGTCAAGGCTGTTGTCGCCGCTGTTCCCGATCAGGATATTGGCAACCGTGTTACCAGTTGCGGTTACGTTTCCCGAACCGGTGAGCGTGATGTTTTCAACGTTGGTCAGGGCTGCGATGCTGAAAGAAATATCTGTCAGCACGGTATCCGTGCCGGCCGCCGCGGCCTCAGAAACGATGTCGCCCGCGACATCGACCACATAGGTATCGTTGCCCGCGCCGCCGATCATCGTGTCTGCGCCCGCGCCGCCATCCAGGGTGTTCGCGCCCGTGTTGCCGGTCAGCACGTTAGCCACACTGTTGCCGGTGCCGTTCAGCGACGTTGTGCCGGTCAGTGTGAGGTTTTCAACCTCGGCGCCGAGCGTATAGGAAACCGCTGACTGGACGCTATCGCTGCCTTCGCCCGCGATTTCGGAGACGATATCGCCCGCGGCGTCGACAAAATAGGTGTCATCCCCCGCGCCACCGATCATGGTGTCAGCGCCCGCAAGGCCGTTG
Source organism: Patescibacteria group bacterium (assembly GCA_035626855.1). Lineage (GTDB taxonomy): Bacteria > Pseudomonadota > Alphaproteobacteria > Micavibrionales > UBA2020 > JAPWJZ01. The sequence goes on along the minus strand of DASPMW010000037.1, from coordinate 6,030 downwards.
AGGCTGTTGGCGGCGCTGTTGCCGGTAATAACGTTATCCACTGCACTGCCCGTGCCGTTGATGGCGGCAACGCCCGTGAGCGTCAGGTTCTCGACGTTTGCGCCCAGAACATAGCTTGCAGAGGTGCGCACGGTGTCGGCGCCGCCGCCGCTTGCCTCAACAATAACGTCGCCTGCCGCATCGACGAGGTAGGTATCGTCGCCCGCGCCGCCGGTCATGGTGTCCGCGCCGGCGCCGCCATCCAGGGAGTTCGCCCCGGCGTTGCCAAGCAGCACGTTGACGCCGGCGTTGCCGGTTGCGTTGATGTCGAGCGTGCCCGTCAGCGTGAGGTTCTCGACGTTTGCCGCCGAAGCCAGGCTGTAATCGATTGCCGATTGCACGGTATCGGTACCCGCAGATGCGTCTTCCGAGACGACGTCGCCCGCCGCATCGACAACGTAAACGTCATTGCCCGTCCCGCCGATCAGGGTATCCGCGCCCGCCATGCCGTTTAGAGTGTTCGCCGCGCTATTGCCGGTGATGACGTTGACATCGGCGTTGCCCGTGCCAACCGCCGCCGTACCGTTCAGGGTCAGATTCTCGATATTCGCGCTCAGGGTGTACGACATCGTCGTGACGACGGTGTCGGTGCCTTCGGAGGCATTTTCCGACACGACGTCGGCTGCGTTGTCCACCGTATATGTGTCGTTGCCCGTGCCGCCGATCATGGTATCGATTCCGCCCATGCCATTCAGCACGTCGTTCCCACCGGCGCCGGTCAGGATATTGACGCCGCTGCCGCCGATAATGGTGTTATCGAGGCCGTTACCCGTACCGCTCGCCGCCGTCGTGCCGGTGATGGTGAGATTCTCCACATCCGCGCCGAGGGTGAATGTCACGGCCGACATGACCGTGTCGGTGCCTTCGCCGGAGTTTTCCGACACCACGTCGCCGACATTGTCGACGATGTAGGTATCGTTGCCCGCCGCGCCGATCATGGTATCCGCGCCCGCGAGGCCGCTCAGGGTATTGTTACCCGCGTTGCCCGTCAGCACGTTGGCGACCGTATTGCCGATCGCGTTGGTGTTGCTCACGCCGCTCAGCGTAAGGTTTTCAAGATTCGTGCCTAGCGTGTAAGTGACTGCGGAGATTACGGTGTCCGTACCTACGCCCGCCACTTCACTGACGAGCTCGCCGACGCTGTCGACGATAAAGATATCACTGCCAGCGCCGCCGATCATCGTATCGACGCCCGCGCCTCCATCGAGGGAATTGTCACCCGCATTGCCGGTCAACAGGTTTTTAAGCGCATTACCAATGGCGTCGATATTGCTGCTACCCGTCAGGGTGAGGTTTTCAAGGTTTGCGCCCAGGGTGTAGGTCACAGATGATTTCACAAGGTCGGTGCCCGCATTCAAGGCTTCGGTCGCGATATCGCCTGCGTTATCGATTACATAAGTGTCGCTGCCGAGGCCGCCTTCAAGTGTGTCCGCGCCCGCGCCGCCGTCGAGAATATTCGCGCCCGCTCCGCCGACAATGCTGTTGTTGACCGCATTACCAGTACCATTCAACGAGCCGGTACCCGTGAGAACCAGGTTTTCGACGTTCGCCGCGAGGGTGATCGTGACACTGGAGCGGACCGTGTCATTACCCTCGCCCGATGCTTCCACAACCACGTCTGTTGCGACATCGACAACGAAAGTATCGTCGCCCAGTCCGCCCACAAGTCTGTCAATGCCTGCGCCGCCATCGAGGTAATCGTCGCCGTTCCCGCCGTCGATAGTGTTCTTCGCGGTGTTCCCGAGAATCGTGTTGTTACCGGTATTACCCGTACCGTTGATCAGCGCAGTGCCGCTGAGCGTCAGGTTTTCGATGTCGGCGGCGCTTGCGAGGCTGAAGGTAACGCTGGACTGGACCTTGTCGGTCCCGGCATTAACACCTTCTGAAACCACATCACCTGCATTGTCGACGATAAAAAAGTCGTTGCCCATGCCGCCGATCATCACATCCGCGCCGAGCATGCCGTTCAGGGTGTCGTCGCCGCTGCCGCCGTCGAGCGTGTTGACGCCGCTATTGCCGAGAATGGTGTTGTTAAGACCGTTACCCGTGCCACTGATTGCGCCGGTGCCGGTCAGCGTGAGGTTTTCGACATTCGCCGTCAGCGTGTACGAAAGAGATGCCTGGACAAGGTCGGTGCCTTCGCCGACATTCTCGTTGACGATGTCCCCGGCGTCATCGACGACGAAAACATCGTTGCCGAGGCCGCCGTTCATGATGTCCTGGCCGGTGCCACCGTTGAGGGTGTCGTTCCCCGCATTGCCGATGAGGATGTCGTTCCCCGCCAAGCCGTTCAGCGTGTCGTTTGACGTCGTACCGTTGAGGGAATCGTTATTGGCAGTACCGTTGACGGCGGCCATGAGGGATGCTCCATTTCTTGGAATAAGACAAAATTCTTCTGTCTCAGTGTGGCATCCGTAACCTTAATTAACGTTTAACTCTAAAAACGGTTTCAAAATAATTTGACTAAATTTTTACGCAGGATCAGCAACCTGAAACTTCAATACGTTATTACGAAAAAATTTTATGCCTTACACGGTGCTGACGGAAAGCTTTCTTTAACCTTACGGTAATTCTTAACGCTGAGGTTAAGATTCAGGGGCTGAAAAGATCCATCTGGGCACCCCGCGCATTGCGGCGGAAATGCGCAGTTGTGAGTTCGGCGCGTTCGTTCAATCCCTCCCGCTTTCGCGCCAGGCTGAACATATTATAGATCTGGTCCGCAAAAAACCCGGCACCCCGCATGCGCAGGCCAAACTCCGCGTTGTAGAGCTTGCCGTCCTGAATCGAGCGAATCCGGTTGAGCACCTTTTCCGCGCGGTCAGGGTAATGCTCACGCAACCATGTCTGGAAAATATCTTTTACGCCCCAGGGCAGGCGCAACATCGTGTATCCCGCCGACCTCGCCCCGGCAGCCTTCGCGGCCTCGAGAATCGCGGGCATCTCGTGGTCGGTCAAGCCTGGCACGACGGGGCCGATCATGACGTTGACTGGTATGCCCGCCTGCGACAGCTGTTCGATCGCTTTCAGGCGCATGGCGGGTGTCGAGGCGCGCGGCTCAATCGCGCGCGCGAGCTTTCGGTCCAGCGTCGTGACCGACATGTTGACCGAAGCAATATTCAAGCTGGCCATTCGCGACAATATGTCTATATCGCGCGTGACCAGATGGTTCTTGGTTATGAACGAGACAGGGTTGCGGAAATCTTCAAGTACTTCAAGGCAGCTGCGCGTAATCTTCATCCGGCGCTCGAGCGGCTGGTACGGGTCCGTGACGCCGCTCATGAAAATCACGGCCGGCTGCCATTTCGGCGACTGCAGCTTTTCCTGCAGCAGGCGCGCAGCGTCGGGTTTAGCGAATATCTTGGTTTCAAAATCAAGGCCGACGGAAAGCCCGAGGTATTCATGAGTCGGCCGCGCAAAGCAGTAGATGCAGCCATGCTCGCAACCGCGATACGGGTTAAGCGTTGCATCCATCCCGATATCGGGGCTGTCATTCGTCGAAATGATCGATTTGGAGCGGTCCCTGAAAACTTCCGTGCGCGGCGCAGGGGGCGCGTCATTATCGTCATCCCCTTCCCCGGGGAGATAGCCCTCGAGATCGGCCTCGACCTGCAGGGGTTCGAACCGTCCTGCAGGGTTTTCCAGCGCGCCCCGGCCACGAAGGTTTTTAACGATTTGCAGATCTGTTTTTATGCTCATGATTCTTTATAGCATAAAAAACGAATTTGTTCTAGTTTTGTTCCAGACCGCTTAGCCGCCGCAGCCACCCTCCAGCGGTTGCTCGAGCAAGTCGGGCCATACTTCCGCCCAACCTTCCGTATGGGCCGCCTTTTCCACCACGGTCAGGCTCAGGCAATCGGCACGGCCCGAGGCTTCTATATAGCTGTTGCCGATTGCCGCCGACACGACCGTATCGCGGCCACCAATAAAATGCTTCTGCGCCAAGGGGAGCAGGCGCGGCGCAACTCCGGCGGGATTCGTTGCCTTGTCCGGTGGGGGGAGATCGCGCAGGCGAGCATAGACGACCGTGTCGAGATGGCCGGCCACCGTACGAAGGCTGAGGATGTCTTCGCGCTGCGCGGCGACAAGCGCAGCGACCGCGGCGCCCGATGCGAACCCGACAAGATTGAAGCCATAAAACTTATGGGCTGCCTTCAGGGTGTCGAGCGCCTGTGAAACCGCCGCGTTTGTGTCGAGGCCGGATCGCCGGTCCTCCCCGCATGAGGCTTTGCCGCAGAGCCGCGTCAGATAAATTACGTTCGGCGACTTGTCGCGTCCTGCCAGCGCCGGGGCGACGCCCGCATCCGTCCCCGCGCCGCCGATATAGACCGTGGCAACCTGCCCCGGCATGCGTATTTTCTCGTAGGCAACAAACGAGAAGTCTCCTGCCGCTATGGCGCGCTGGAAATATCCCGCCATCGGCGGCGCGACGGGCGCCGGTGGTGCCGCGTCCTGCCTTCCCATCAGGGAACAGCCGGCCAGCACCGCAGCAACCATCATCGCAGTCAGCAGGTAACGCAAGGCTTAGCCGTTTTTCTGCAGCGCTTCGAGCGCAGCTGCGAAGCCCTTCAGCGACAGCGTGCTTTCTACCTGCTTTTTGGGGTTCAGCTTGTAGCCGATGACGAGCTTCTTGCCCTTCTTCAGCTTGTCGACATGCTGCTGTTCGAGCGTCAGTTCCGTCATGCAGCCCGTGCGGCCGCATATGAAGAACGGAACGACGTTTTGCTTTTCTTCATCGAGCTTGAAGCCGATATTGGTCGGCAGCCAGACGCCGAGCGGCGTAATCAGGCGCAGATGCGGCAGCTTCTTGCCGTCCTTGCTCTTCGAGATTTCAACTTCGGCGACGACGGCCGGGATCGACTTGCCATCGACGGTGCCATTGGCCTTTTGATACAGGCCGCAATATTTCCCCTTGGTCGAGGACAGGCACTGCATCGACCAGTCGTCGAATTTGGTAACCTGCGGCTTCGGCCGTTGCGCGGGTTTGGCCGCCGCTGCGGGCGAGGAACCGGGCGTAACCGGATCGGTTGCGGCGCTCGCAGTACCGGCCAGCGAACATATCGCCGCCAGGATGATGATGAATTTTGTTTTCATTGGGTATTCCTTCTTCTCTATGCCGTTCGGGGTTCAATCCCCGCGCAACATTCGCAGATTCGCATGCTTTCCGAAACAGAAGGGTTGAATTATATTATTGACATAATATCTGGAAATTGAGTTTAGCCCGCACCTCAATTCCGTTATCCTCAGGCACCTGCAACCGCCCGGAATTTCCTCATGACCAAGCCCACCCCTGCCATGTTTTACGCCGGCGTCTTCGCCCTGAGCGGGATGCTTATGATGTTGCAGGTCCTTCAGGCGCGGATTTTTTCCGTGACCACCTGGTATCACCTCTCCTTCCTTGTCATCAGTGTGGCGATGTTCGGGTTAACGGCGGGCGCGCTGCATGTGCATAAAGGGAATGAGGTCGAACAACGGCGCGGCTACGCCCAATTGATGGGGCAAGCCTGCCTGAGCTTCGCTGTTTATACTGGCTTAGCACTGGCCGCGCATATGGTCCTGCCGATTGTCGCCGCAAGCAATGTGAAAACACTGCTGACGCTGCCGATGATATCGGCTTGTACCATTCCGCCCTATTATTTTGCAGGATACGCCCTGACCCTTGCGATGACGCGCGCCCCCTTCCCTGCCGCCCGCACCTATGCCTTCGACCTGCTTGGCGCGGCGGCCGGATGCCTTGCCGCCCTCGGACTCATGGAAACAGTGGACGCGCCCTCCGCGGTGCTCCTCGTCGCGGCGGCGGGCGCGATGACTGCCTTGTTTTTTGGTGTCACGGACAGGTTCCGCGCGCTTGTGCTGGCTGGCGCGTTCGGGATAATCGCCCTTTGCAACATCATACCTGAACGGCCCTTTATCTATCCGTTCTGGATCAAGAAGGACATCGTCACGCAAGGCATGCTGGCCCATGATGAATGGAATTCGATCTCCCGCGTCACG
>DASPMW010000036.1:0-17485 GCA_035626855.1 Patescibacteria group bacterium | reverse complement strand
CTTGTGCTCGTGAAATCGATCGTCACGCTCGCCAAGAACCTCCAGATGAAACTGATCGCGGAGGGCGTGGAGACGGCGGCGGAGGCAAAGATCGTGCGGGAGCTTGGCGTCGAATGGGTGCAGGGCTTCTTTTTCTCGAAGCCGCTGCCCGAAGAGGACGCGGTGAAGTTCCTGCAGAACTGGCAGCCGCCCGTATTTTAAGTCATTTGTCCTTCGCGACGTACACGCCGTCCCAGCCTGCGCCGGGCGGCTGGTCGCGGAATTGCGCGATGCGCTTCAGGTAGAGCTGGTACAGGGCGGCAAGGTCGTTCCGCAGGTTCTGGCACTCCTCCGCCCATTGTGCGGCTGCGTCCCAGTCCTGCGCGCGATACGCGGCCAGCATCTTCTCATGCAGCGCGGCGAAGCTGCGGAAGGTTTCGCTCCCCGCTTCCTCCGGCGATCCCAGGAGCGCATAGACGCGCTCCGGCTCGGCGCGGCCCTTGACGGTCAGCAGGTCGAGCTCGATCACCGCAAAGCCTTCCGCCTGCCGCTTCGTTTCGCTCGAAATCATCACGGAGATGCCATAGGCCTTGGTCTGCCCCTCGAGGCGGGAGGCAAGGTTGACCGTGTCACCAAGGGCGGAATAGGCGAAGCGCTGCCTGGAGCCCATATTGCCGACGGAGGCGCGGCCGCTATTGATGCCGATGCCCGCCTTCAGTTCATGGAAGGTGCGATTGGCCTCGGCCGCGCGCGCGCGCAGCATGTCGTTCACGGGCGCGAGGACGCGCACCATCTCGATCGCCGCCTTGCAGGCATTGGTCGCGTGGTAAAGGTCGTCGACGGGTGCGTTCCAGAAGGTCATCATCGCGTCGCCCATGTATTTATCCACCGTCCCGCGGTTTTCCAGCACGGCCGAGGTCATCGGCGTGAGAAAATCATTCATCATGCGGATCAGCTCGCCGGGGTCCATGCTTTCAGAAATTGTGGTGAAGTTGCGGATATCCGTGAACATGACCGACAGTTCCCGCACCTCGCCGCCGAGCCGCAGCTTGGACGGGTCGCTTGTGAGCTCTTCCAGCAGGTCGGGTGAGATGTAATGGCCGAAGGCCGCGCGGATCGCCCGTTTCTCCGCCTCCGAGCGCAGGTTGGTGAGGATTGAAGAGAGGATGAATATCACCATGATCGTGAGCGCGGGGTAAAGAGGGTCCAGCAGCCAGCCCTTGCTCTGGTACATGTAAAGCGCGCCGAAATACCCCCCGGCAGCGGCCACCGCGCAGAAGAAGCCAAGCGACGCCGCACCAAGGAAGGGGGTCAGGAAAATGATCGCGAGCGCAACCGCGATCGTCACATAAATTTCGAGGCTCTGCACATCGAGGGGGCGCAACAGGAACTGCCGGTTGAGGATCTGCTCGGCAATCTCGGCATGCACCTCGACGCCCGGCAGCGCGCGGTCGAGCGGCGTGGAGCGGAGGTCCAGGAGCCCGGCCGCCGAGGTGCCGACGAATACGATCTTGTCCTTGATTGCCTTCGCATCGACCTGCCGCGCGAGTATCTTCCAGGCAGGAATATAGATGTCCGGCCGGTGACCCGCGTAATAGACCAGCATGCGCCCGAAATTATCGACGGGTATCTGGTATTCGCCGATGGCGATGTAGGCGATGCCGCGCTCGTTTACCCCAATTGAATAGAAGGGCCGCATTGTCGCGATGCGCACGGCCTCGAGCGCGAGCCCCGGATAAACGTCGCGCGCGTCATCGCGGCTTTCGCGGAACAGCAGCGGCACATAGCGGGCCAGGCCGTCATGGCCCGGCATGAAATTGATCGAGCCGGCACCCGCCGCTGCGTCGTAGAGCACGGGCAGCGCGATCGTGAAGCTGGCGACGGGGGTGACGAAGGGAAGCGGGCTGCCGCCCTTGCTGCGCGATCCCGCCTTGGGGTCGGGTGCCCGCATCTCCCTCGGCACGCCGCCCGCGAAGGCCAGCACGACATTTCCCGCCGCCGAAATCCGCTCGGCGAAGGCGGCGTCGTTATCGGGCAGCCCCTTGAGCGCCTGCGCGACCGCCGCCAGTTCGGGCGTTGCCGGCAGCCGGTCGCCAATGGCGGCCGGGGAGGAGCGGTCCGGCTCCGCAAACAAAATGTCGAATGCCGTCGCCGCCGCGCCCAGTTCCGCGAGCGCCGCCGCGAGGTCGCCCATGGTATCGCGCGGCCAGGGCCACTGGCCGATGCGGCGCAGCGATTCATCGTCAATATCCGCGATAACGGTCTGGGTGCCCGGCTTGCGCGGCAGGACGCGGTTGTAATGGTCGAACACTGCATTGCGCAGCGCCTGCACGGGCAGCGGATCGGCATAACGCAGCGTCATGGCGCCCGCGAGCAGCAGCAGGAGCAGGACCACCTGAAACAGGCGTTGCGTAAGCAGGCGAAAGAGCATGCAAGGATCCAAGATACGCGAGAGGACCGGACGGCCCCCGCCCCATCATCCCACGCCCCCCTTAAGCAATGGTAAAACATGCCAGCATTATGGGAACATTGACAGCGCCAGCCGGAAGTGGGAAAACAATCACCGGCCCCATAACGACAAACCCATGCTGTTCAATTCCGCCGCCTTCCTGTTCGCCTTCCTGCCCGTCACGCTCGCGGGCTATTTCCTTGTGCTGCGTTTCCTTGGCAAGCTGCCGTCGCAGCTCTGGCTGTTCCTCGCCTCGCTGTTCTTTTATGGCTGGTGGAACCCAAAATATGTGGCGCTCATCATCGGCTCGATGCTGTTCAACTATTATCTCGGCCGGTACCTGCTGCTGAATCAGGACCGCAAGGCGCTGATCCTCGGGATTGCCGCCAACCTCGCCGTGCTTGGCTATTACAAATATACCGGCTTGCTGGTGGCGACGACGAACCAGCTGACGGGCGCGGATTTCATCGTGCCGAACATCATCCTGCCTCTCGGCATATCGTTCTTTACCTTCCAGAAAATCGCCTTCCTCGTGGATTGCCATAGGAAGCTTGCGGCGCCGAACCAGAGCCTGATCAATTTCGGATTGTTCATCACCTTCTTTCCGCAACTGATCGCGGGGCCGATCGTGCACCACAAGGAAATGATGCCGCAATTCGCGAAGCCCCGGTCCTTCGACCCTGGCAGCTTCGCGGTCGGGCTGACGCTGCTCTCGATCGGGCTTTTCAAGAAAGTCATGATCGCCGACACGCTCGATGCCTATGTCGGCCCGCTGTTCAAGGCGGCGGAATCCCGTCCGCTGCATATCATCGAGGCCTGGGCGGCGGCGCTCGCCTATACCTTCCAGATCTATTTCGATTTTTCCGGCTATTCCGACATGGCGCTCGGCCTTGGCAAGATGTTCAACGTGCGCCTGCCGGTCAATTTCTTTTCGCCGTATAAGGCGAAAAACATCATCGATTTCTGGCGGCGTTGGCATATGACGCTGTCGCGCTTCCTGCGCGATTACCTCTATATCCCGCTCGGCGGCAACCGGAAGGGCAATGCCAGGCGCTACCTGAACCTGATGATCACCATGCTGCTCGGCGGCTTCTGGCATGGCGCGAACTGGACCTTTCTGGTCTGGGGCGGGCTGCACGGGGCATTCCTTGGGATTAACCATGCCTGGCAGCAGGCCGGAATGCCACGCCTGCCCGGCCCGCTTGCGGCCGCGCTCACCTTCCTCTGCGTGATGATTGCGTGGATTTTCTTCCGCGCCGGGGACCTGCATACCGCCGTGTCGATCACCGGCTCGCTCGTCGATTTCAGCAGCATGAAGGGGCAAGGCCTGTACGATGCGCTGCTGTCGCGCCGCGCCGTGTTGCGCAGCAGCTTTGATGCTCCTGACGCCAATTTCTTCTGCATCCTCATCCCGCTCGCCGCCGCGATCTGCTGGGTCCTGCCCAACAGCATCGAGATTATGCGCCGCGGCAGCCCCTGTATCGGCAGCACGCGGGGCCTGCCGCTCGCCAGCAACAAATTGGCGCGTGCGCTGTCATGGCAGCCCGGTCTTGCCACCGGTCTGCTGGGCGGCGTTATCCTCAGCATCTGCATCGCAAAGGTCGTTTATGAGCCCAGCCAGGTCTTCCTCTACTTCCAGTTCTGAGCGGCGCCCGCTGCGGCGGTTTTACCTCGGCCTGATCGCGCCGCTGTTGCTCTGCGCGCTTTATTTCTCATTTGCGACCGCCTTGCTGCTGCGCTCGGGCGAATACCTGCCGCTCGACACGATTATCGCGCGGCAGAACGAAACGGGGGGCGTCTACGGATCGGCCGTTATGATGCGGGGCTTTTACTACAAGCAGCATCTCTACAAGCTGCGCAGGCCGGAAATCCTGTCGCTGGGTTCCTCGCGCGTGTTGGGCTTCCGGCAGCAGGATTTTTCGAAACCATTCGCCAATATGGGCAGCCTCAGCGATATCGAGGAGGTGATCGAAGCGGCGGAAACCGCATTCAGGGACCGCGCGCCGCAGGTCGTGATCTTCGGCATTGATTTCTGGTGGTTCCATCCGCAGGCGGAGAACCGCGCCATCAACCGCAGCCCGGAAGACGGCGGCATCGGCGCCAACGATTTGTTCCAGCCGTTCAACTGGCTGGTATCCGGACGCGTCACGCCCGCGCAGGCGCTGCAGATCCTGAAGGGCGACACCAAAGACATTGGGATCGCGGGGATCACCCAGCAGGACGGAACGGACGCGGCCGGCGCGCATTACTACACCTCGACCGTCACCGGCGCGAAGCCGCCCGAGGATTTCCAGTTCCGCTTCAATCTCGCCAAGGTTGAAAAGGGCGAAAAAAAATACGCCCATGGCGCGCAACTGTCCGAAACCCAGTGGAAAAAGCTGCTCGGCCTGCTCGATTTCCTGCAGCGGAAGAAAATCCATGTCGTCATGTTCATGCCGCCCATGGCGCCGCGCGTGGCCCAAGCCATGGTGAAGACTGGTGGTTACGCCTATGTCGACAGCCTCCGCCAGCGCCTCGCGGCGCTTGCGGCTGAGCGTCGCCTGCCCTGGTTCGATTACCATGACGGCGGGCCGACGGGGACCACCGACTGCGAATTCGTCGACGCGCATCATGGTGGCAATGTCGTCTACCAGCGCATGCTGCTCGACATGGCGATCCGCGACGACCGTCTGCGCGGCTACCTCAACCTTGCGCAGATCGGTTGGAATATCGAGCATTTCGGCGGCCAGTCCTCGCTGCGCGATGACGAGGTGGACTTCCTCGGCCTCAACTGCACCAAGCCGTCGGTGCAAAAACGCCTCTGATTTGCATATAGCTATTTTTTGCCAAACGGGAACCGGCGGCCTATACTGGTGTTCGCATTGCGATTCAGGCCGAGGTTGCTTCATGAAATACGCTATTCCCCTTTTGTTCGCGCTGGCTCTTGCCGCGCCGTTGAACGCGCGGGCCGCGAAGCTTGATATGTCCTGCGTAAAGGGCGACTGCAAGAAGACAGACCCGGCCGCGGCGGCCGCCGCGGAAATGAACAAGGCAGCCGGTATTCCGATCGAGGCACCAGTCGCAACACCGGAAGAAACAGACCGCAGGCCTGCGCCCGCTGCAGCGGCCGAAATGCCGCCCCCTGCCCCCAATCTTGGCGATATGCCACCCGATTCCGCCATTTCGGAGATTGCCCGCGCCGTCGAGCACGACAATTCTGTCCGCATGAGCGGCCCGGGCACCGCAGGCGCCGAAACCTGCGGCGGCTTCAAGGCCGAGCAGGAAGCGCAACGCACGCATCCCTATACGGGCGAACTCCAGCGCGGCTGGCTCGAAAATCGCGCCAAAATTGTCGCCTATGGCGCGGAGCTGAGAGAGTCGCAGCTTGCCGTGCGCCAGAAAATGATTGCCTATGGCGACGAGCTGAAGGCCGCGCAGGCGTCGCAAATCGCCGCGCATGTTTCCTATCACGAACAACTCGTGCAGGAACAACTCGCCGTCCGCGCCAAGTCGGTCGCTTACGGCGAAGAACTCCAGATCCGCCAGCAGCTGATGCGCTGCCCTCCCGCCGAAATGTACGGCCGCGACTTCCGGAAGTAATCATGACCGCCCCTGTCACCATCGAGATCTGGCGCGGCCCCGCCGTGGAAAGCAGGCATGCCGTCCATGCCGTGCTCATGGACGGTGCGGGCAAGATCAAGCAGGTGTACGGCGATGCCAACCGGCCGACCTTTCCGCGCTCGGCCCTCAAGCCGCTGCAGGCGATCGCGCTGGTCGAAACCGGCGCGTCTGCCGCGCACAACCTTTCCAATGCCGAGCTTGCGCTCGCCTGTGCCTCCCATTCCGGGGAGCAGTCGCATGTGCTGACGGTCAGCGGGTGGCTGACCCGCCTCGGCCTCGATGAAAACGCGCTGGAATGCGGCGCGCATTCGCCTTATGCCTCCACCTGCTCGCCCGCGACGATCCTTTCCAACAACTGCTCCGGCAAGCATACCGGCATGCTGACGCTCTGCCGTCATATGCAGGTGCCGCATCAGGGCTATATCGACGTAAACCATCCGGCGCAGCATAAAATTTTGCAGACCGTGGCCGAGATCTGCGGCGTGGCCGTGACCCCCGCCACCTGCGGCGTCGACGGCTGCTCCGCGCCGAACCCCGTCATGCCGCTCTCTGCATTGGCGGCTGGCTTCGCCAAATTCATGAACCCGCGGAGCCTCTCGATCCAGCGCGGCACCGCCTGCCGTCACCTCTACCAGGCGATGGTCGAGCATCCCGAACTGGTCGGCGGCACCAAGCGCATGGACACGATCCTCATGCAGGCGGCCCGCCGCAAGATCATGTGCAAAGTAGGCGGCGAAGGCGTCTATGGCGTCGTCGTGCCCGAAAAGGATACCGTTATCGCCCTGAAAGCGGAGGACGGGAATATTCGCGCGGTCGAGGCCGCGCTTTACGCCGTGCTGGAGCGGCATGATCTCGCGGATTCCGCGACGCTCGATGCCGCCCGTCCCCATGCGCTCAACGTCCTTAAAAACTGGAACGGGCGGGAAGTCGGCCAGATCCGCATCGGTAAATAAAGCGATAATAATCAGGGCGCCGGCGGCTTGGGCGCTGCGGCTGCATGAACCGCCTGTTTTTCCTGCGTAGGACCGGCCGTGACATCTTTTTTGTTATCATTCAGTGCCGCCAGGTTATCATTGGCGGGCTTCTTCGCGGCCTCGGCGGCAAGGCGCGCCTTGCGCAGTTTTGTGATATTACGCGCCCGCATGTAACGCATGCGCTTGCGGTCGGGATGCACCGCCGCGATCATGTCGCCCAGCACATTCAGCGCCGTCTGCGTCATGTCGAGCAGCCGGTCGGCCGGCAGCACCATTGCATAGACCTTGTTGATCTGCGATGCGGCGAGCCCCGTCTGCTGCAGCACCGGGTCGAGCAGCGTAATATTCGAGGCTGGAATGCCGGGGGCGCCAAGGGCGATCGCCATGACCGTGCCCGCCGTCTTGGCGTATTGCAGTGCGCTCGGCGCCGCGCCGAACATGCCAAGCGCGTAGAAGGCTGTCAGGCCCATGTAAAGGGAGGTGCCATACATGTTGAACACGCCGCCGAGCGGAACGACAGTGTCGCGGGTGCGGGCCGAAACGCCCATCACCTTCAGCGCCTCGCGCTCCTTCGGCATCGTTGCGCTGCTGGACGACAGGCTGAAGCCGGTCAGCGCCGCGCTGCCGATCTCCCTGAAGTCCTTGCCGCGCGCGCCGAATTTGTAGAACCCGGCCGCCATCGCCGCGCCGCCGACGGCAAGGCCGGTGAAGGCGGTAATGTAATAACCGGCAAAGGCACCCAGCAGGCCAAGCCCGCCCGTCGCCATCGTCATCGACAGCAGCGTCGCGATCGCCGGAACACCCGCGATATCGATAAATTTCGGGAAGACGCGGTTGATGACCTCGGTCGCCTTTTCCCCCGCGCGGCCAATCGCCGTTATGGCTGGCGCGGTATGGCGGTTGATGACAAGGCCAACTGCCTTGTTGTAGGCGCGCGAAATTTTTCTCTTTGCGTCAGCATGCGGGGCGGCCGGGTCGGAATGGCCTGCCTCGACGCCCTTGGCGCGCTTGTAAACCAGCGCCGCGGCGGAGAATGCGCCAATGATCGGCAGCATGTATTGCATCGGGCTGAATCCGCCGCCCCCCATGCCGGGGATTGCCGCAGCCGCGATGGTGGCGGGATCGACGACCGGCAATATCGCGCTCATGCCCGTCACAACGCCAAGGCTGATCGCAAGGCCAGCCGCCGTAATCGCCGCAAAGCGCAGCAGGGTGGGCGATTCCTTGAGGATGCTGTACTGCGAAAACGACTTGAAGATGTTAAGGCCGATAAAGGGGGCGGCCAGCCAGGGCAGCACGCCGAAAAACAGAGCGGGCGCGGCGCTGAGGATCGGGAACAGGCCGAGATTGACCCCGGCGAGCCCGAGGCCGATCCCGCCCGCTGCGGCCAGCAGGAACCGGTTATCCCAGGCCTTGTCGAGCACCGTGCGCGGCTTGTCGCCTTGCACCAGTCGCTGGGCTGCGCTGTCGTATTTGATGCCGTGCTTGTAGGTGAATTTTTCGAAGGCTGCGGCACCCGACATCGCCTTTTCAACCCCATTCTGCTCGGCAAAAAAGGCGAAGGCCCGGCCGAGGAAGCCGCGTTTCTTCTTCTCCGCGGCGTATAATTCCTCCAGCTGCTTCTGCACGCGCTCCGCCGTCAAAACCCCTTGCGCGAGTGCGTCGTAATAAGCCTGGTCATTCAGCGGCGTTTTGCGGGTTTTATCCGAAAATCCAGCGGCATCTATCCGCTGATCCTTCAACAGAACCTCAAGCTCGGCCGTGGACAGCGCCTTGCCCTCCGCCCCCGCGCCAATAACCAGCGCGAGCCGCTCGGGAAAGCGGGCGGGGTTTTGGAGTGCGGTGGTCCCTTTCAGAAGTCTGCTAAGGGCGATTGTCATGCCAAACCTCTATCGTAGAGGCGCATTAAAGATTGCCATAACGGTTAAGTCAACCGCGATTAAATACTTGGAATTGCAGGATTTTGGCGTACCCGGAGGGATTCGAACCCCCGACCTGATGCTTAGAAGGCACCTGCTCTATCCAGCTGAGCTACGGGTACATAGCCCCGTTTTAGCGCATTTCGGCCATTCTGGCAAACATGCGCCTGGGCTGCGCGACTGCGCGGCGTTTGCGCAGTGCCTGCGCACAGCTAATCGCGCGTTGCGGCCACGATGGCGGCAATAACGGCGACGCCAACCACCGTGGTAATGGCTGCTTTGCGCATAAAGGCCTTGCGGTTGTATTTCAGCTCGGAGCGCATGCCCATTTCCGCCCAGATGTTCGGGACATGGCCGCGGAAAAGATCCTGGAAGATCCCTTCGATGACGTTGATCCGGTCAGCCATCAGCAGAATCAGCCAATGTGACCACTGCCCCTCGCTGCGACGGAAGGCGATGCGGCGCAGGACACCGCTGAGGCCACTGGGCGGCACGGCGGTGCCGTAGACGGCCGACAGGTTCGGGCGTTCGGTCGAATGGAGGATTTCAACGGTGCGGCGCTGCAGCGTCGGGCGGGTCCAGTTCATGCCGCCTTTGTCGTCTTCGTCGTAGTCGCGCATGGGATAGGCGGGACGGTTTTCAGGGTCAGCGTCGATCGCCCAGCCGGCAATTTTGTCGGGTTCTACCGTGGTTGTGCGTTTCATCGTCCACTCCTTATGCGTGACCCGCCGCCGGCGTCGGCAGCAGGATTGTCTTGATGCAACCGTCGAGCTTGCTCGAGAAAATGTGGTAAGCGTCGGAAATTTCTTCGAGCGGCACGCGGTGCGTGATAATCCCCTTCGGGTCGAGGCGGCCGGCCTGCACATGCTCGATTAGCTTGGGCAACAGGCGCTTGACCGAGGCCTGGTTTGCGCGGAGGGTGATGCCCTTGTTCACGACGTTGCCGATCGGCACGAGGTTGGAGGTCGGACCATAGACGCCGACCACAGAAACTGTCCCGCCCTTTTTCACCGAGTTGATCGCCCAGTGCAGGGCTGTTGCGGAACCGGCCTCCAGCTTCATCTTGCGCCCGATAATGTTCTGCAGAGCGCTGCCTGCCGCTTCGCAGCCGACGGCATCGATGCAGACATCGGCGCCGAGCCAGTCCGTCGCCTTTTTCAGGAATAGCACCGGGTCTTCGATCGAGCGGAAATTATAGACTTCCGCATTCGCGTATTTCTTCGCGAAGTCGAGGCGGTATTCGATATGGTCGATGACGATCACGCGCGCCGCGCCGAACAGCCAGGCGCATTTCGCCGCCATGATGCCGATGGGTCCTGCGCCGAAAACGACGACCGTATCGCCCTGCTGGATGCCGCCCATTTCCGCGGCTTGGTAGCCCGTGGGAACCACGTCGGTCAGAAGCACGGCGTCATCGAGATCCATGCCGGCAGGGATTTTCTCCGGGCCGACATCTGCGTAAGGCACGCGCACATATTCAGCCTGCCCGCCGTGATAGCCGCCTGCCGTGTGCGAATAGCCGAAGATGCCGCCAACCGCCGTCGCCTCGGGGTTGGATTCATGGCAGTTGCCGAACAGCTGCTGCTTGCAGAAATGGCAGTTGCCGCAGGCGATGTTGAACGGCACGAGAATGTGGTCGCCCGGCTTCAGCGATGACACTTCTGATCCGACCTCTTCGACGATGCCGGTAAATTCATGGCCGAAGGTCGAACCAACCCGCGTGTCCGGGACGAGGCCGTGATAGAGGTGCAGGTCGGAGCCGCAGATACAGCTGCGCGTCACGCGCACGATCGCGTCCTGCGGATGCTCGATCCGGGGCATCGGTTTTTCTTCGGGACGGACTCGGTACGGGCCCCTGTAATCCATTGCAAGCATATCCGCGCCTCCGTGTCGGTTCACATCTCTCGACAGCGAACGCGAATACTTGTCTCGGGTTCCCAGGCAGCCCGGAAGGAAATAACGCTTAAAGTAAGAGGGTTAGAGCTTCATGCCGGCGGCGGCAGGCTTGGCCGGCGCCTCACCTGGGTGGTCGACGATGCCGCGGAAATGACGGTGCATTTCCTTTTTCCAGCCGCGAACATCGGTGATGAACTTTGTTTCGACTTTTTTCTCGGCTGCCAGTGCGGCCGCCTCGCGCTCCGCCTTATCGGATTTCGGCTGTCCGGAGAAATCCAGGTTGTTGGCTTCAAAATAACCCATGCCCTTGAGGATGCTGCGCAGCGTGCCCGTACCTTTAATTTCGGTCGGGATCGTCAGTTTCTTGGCCTGCTTGAGGTCCTTGTCGGGATCGGGATGCACGAAGAAATCATGGCCGCCTGTCGAATAGCTGTATTCGTAGCCCAGTTCCTTTGCCGCCTTCACCACTTTTGCGTAGTCGCGCGGAACGCCCGTGCTCATTCCTTCACCTCGAATTCGATGCTGACCTGTTCGTCCTGCGCCACTTCGCCGTCGAGCTTGAGGAAGTCGAGCGCCAGGGTCTGGGAGAGCTTGAAAATCTCTTCCCTGTCCTCCGCCTCCACCGTAAAGCCCGGCAGGTCTTCGCTCGTCGCGAGATAGACGTTTTCGGGCAGGTGCTCGATCGTGATCGTGATATGCCGCATGAAACCCTCTGTATCGGGATATTTTAGCACAGGAATAGGGAAACCGCGAAGTCGAAACCGGCATCGATAAGAATATCAGCGAGTTAGGGGCAGAACGCTACTTCTGGTCGTCTGCCGGGCGGTACTTGAAGTTATCAAGGTAGCTGCGCGGCGTCACGATGCGCTGATGTTCGTCCGAGACAATGAAGTCCATGCCCTTGCTTTCGGCAAAGGCAATCGCAGCTTCCTTGTTATCGAATTTCAGACGCACGGAATTGAGGGTATCGCCCGAGGCGGTCCAGCCCATCAGAGGTTCGGGGCGGCGCGGCGTTTCCAGTTCGTATTCCAGCAGCCATTGACCGGAATTGGCGCGGCCCGACTGCATGGCGTTCTTGGCGGGCTTGAAAATGCGGGCTTTCATGTCGTGACGGCTCCCGGAAATAAGTGGTCGGAGTGGAGGGATTCGAACCCCCGACATCCTGCTCCCAAAACAGGCGCGCTACCGGACTGCGCTACACTCCGACGGTTATTGCCCTGTTTATATCGGTTAAATAGCCGGAAATCAATGGCGGCCGCCGCGCGACACCAAGAATCGCTTATTTTTTAGGCGTTTGGCTGAAATAAGGATGCACGACGAAGTCGCCAACCTGAATTTCCAGCGCGGCAGCCCGACCGCCGTTCAATTCAATGACACCGGTTACCGGCCCGTTGGAGGGAATCGGCGACAGGTCGTGGGGCTTGGCATTCGGGTGGATATGCGTGATGCGACCGTCTTCGGCAACGAAGATGATATCCAGCGGGATGAGCGTGTTTTTCATCCAGAAACTGGTCGGACGGGCCGGCTTGCCCATCTGGAAGAGCATCCCCTGGTCCGTGCCCATGCTTTTGCGATACATGAGCCCCATGGCGAGGTCCACGGGCTTGGAAACGACCTCCAGCGACAGCGCCTTCAGCCCGCCTTTCTGCCGCTCGATCGTGACTTGCTCGACGGGCAGGTCACCCGAATAGGCGACAGTCGCTTCTTCGTCCGGCATGGCATAGCTGCTCATGAACCCTCCGATCATGGTCGCGATAACGATAGCGACCGAACCATAACGCCGCCAGGGGAGGTTTTTCAACGCTTCCATCACGCAACCTCCGGCAGGGCCTGGGAAAGGCTGCCGCCCATTCTGAGCGGCTCCGCCTTCGTGCACAAACCGGTTTTGTTGTCGATATGGGCGATGACGCCGCAAAGGGTGACCGGACCATCGGCGGGATAAAGCTTCTCCCCCGGCACCTTGCGCACGAAGCGGTTGACGGCAAGCGATGCCTCCATACCGATCACGCTGTCATAAGGGCCGCACATGCCGGCATCGGTCATATAGCCCGTGCCCTTCGCGAGCACGCGCGCATCGGCTGAGGGCACATGCGTGTGGGTGCCAACGACGAAGGAGGCGCGGCCGTCGAGGTAATGGCCGAGCGCCATTTTCTCCGAGCTTGCCTCGCCGTGGAAATCGATGAATATCGCGTTGACGTCCTTGCCGAGGCGGTGCGTGTTGCAAAGCTTGTTGGCGGCGGCGAAGGGATCGTCGAGTGTATCCATGAACAGCCGCGCCATCAGGTTGGCGACGAGGATTTTCTCGCCTTTCGCCGTCTGGATAACATAGGCGCCCTTGCCGGGCGTGCCTTCGGGGAAATTCAGCGGGCGCAACAGCTTCGGATCGCGCTCGATATAGGAGAGGATTTCCCGCTGGTCCCAGACGTGGTTGCCGGTCGTAAGGCAATCGGCGCCGGCCTTGTAAAAATCGTCGCAGATCTGCGCCGTCACGCCAAAGCCGTGCGCGGCGTTTTCGACATTGACGATGATGACGTCAAGCTTGTAGGTGCGACGCAGTTCGGGCAGCTGCGCGATCGCGGCTTCGCGGGCGTTGCGGCCCACGACATCGCCGAGGAAAAGGATTTTCATGCGCGCGCCTCCCGGCAATGATAGACGTTCAGCTCGGTCACGATCATGTGCAGCGGATAGTCGTGCTCGTCGGTCGGCACTTCATCTTCCCTCTGGCTGTCGAAGGCGACGCCGACGGCGAAGAATTCCTTGCGCACTTTCACGAGGTGCTCGAAGGTGCGGTCGAACTGGCCGGAGCCGTAGCCCATGCGGTTGCCCTTCACGTCGAAGGCTATCAGCGGCACGATCATAAGATCGGGCAGGTAAACCTGGCTGTGTCTCAGGTCGGCTTCCTCGATGCCATGCAGGTTGCGGTAGACGGGCATCTTTGGCGTCCAGGTGCGGAAGTCGAGGCTCTGCGCATTGTTGACGACATGCGGAATGACGATGATATAGCCTTCGTCGAGCAGGTGGGTCATGAGCGGCTTGACGTTCAGCTCGGCGTTGAACGGCATGTAAGCGGAGATGACCGAGCCCTTGGGCGGCAGGGTGACATGTTTGACGAAGTTCGCGGTGATGAGCTTCGACGCTTCCTCCTGATAGGCAGGGGGGATGGTAAGCCGTTTTTCAAAGGCGCGCTGCCGCAGGGTGTCTTTGCTGAGCAAAATCGGCTCCGGTCATAAGAAAAGAAAAGTGGAAGGAGCCGCGAAACGCCGTCGACGGGGGTTATCCGCTAGGCCCTGTTAAACAGGTGGGAACCATATATCCGAACCGGAGCCCGGACAGTGACAGTCCCCTAGCGATTGGTCATCGGCCTCTGGGACAGTGCTGTCTTACGCACGCCACAGCCCCTTCCGCCCTTAATCTAGGCCGCTTGTACCCGTTGGGCAATACCGTCAATGCGCTTTGACAGGTTTTCCAAGAGCTTAGCGAGCGCGGCTTCCTCTTCTTTTGAAGGCGCGGGAGCCTCTTTCGCAGCCGGGGCGGCTGGTTTAGCCGCCCCGGCAGCAGATTCGCGCGCATCGAACAGCTCGTCCGCCAGCACCAGCGCGGCCAGCGCGAGCAGGTGAGAGTCGGTGTAGGCGCCGCCGGAGCGGGCGATTTTCTGCAGCCGCTGGTCGATATAAGCGGCGAGGTCGACGATGCGGCCTTCCTGCCCTGCATCGCAGGCGATTTCATAGACGCGGCCGTTCAGAGAGATGTTTACTTCAGCCATATTACGCTTCCTCCGTCAGGAGCATTTCGAGGCGGTTGATGGTCTGGTCGAGGCGTGCGGCGATTTTCTTGTTCACTTCGCGCTCGTTGCGGTCGAGGGCCAGCATGGGCTCCTCTTTTTGTTTCTTGGTCTGGACGAATTGCTTCTCGACGGCAGTCTCGAGGCGCTGCAGCGCCTTGTCCAGATTCTCGAGAGCCGGCTTCAGAACAGCTTTCATATTGGAAAATCCCCGTGCTTCGATGCTTCGCTTCAGTTTTTTATTTTGGTAATAGCCACAGCATAAGATTCCTCATGCCGCCCGTCAATACGGGGGGCTAAATAATTGAAACTCGGGCGAGTTTGTGAAATTATTGGAAATTGACGGATCGTTAAACATATGGAAATATAATACGCATCATGAGACCGGATCCTTCATCGCTGCTGCCCGAGACGGAAAGCATCGCGCGACGCGCGGGCGCGGTCATCATGCAATTCTATACGGGCAAGCTCGACGCGCATTGCGAGATCAAGAAAGACGGCAGCCCCGTTACCGACGCGGATAAATGCGCGGAGGCGATCATCCTGCCCGCGCTTGCGGCGCTCACGCCGGATATCCCGATCGTGTCGGAAGAAGCCTATGAGCGCGGCGAAATTCCCGATGTCAGCAAGGGCACGTTCTGGACCGTCGATCCGCTCGACGGCACCAAGGAATTCACGGGAAAGACGGGCGCATTTGTCGTCGCGCTATCGCTGGTGGTAGACGGCAAACCGGTGCTCGGCGTTATTTATCATCCCGCCTTTGATCTGATGTACAGCGCGGCCGGCCCCGGCACCGCAGAGAAGACGGACGCAGAGGGAAACCGCACGCGCCTGAAAGCAGACAGCATAAAGACTGATGATGTGCGGGTCGTTCTGAACGAGCCGTCGACTGATATGCTCCCCGTCAAAGGCTATCTCTCCCAGCAATTCGGCGACGCGGCGAAAATCGATCCGAAGCCCGGCATCCTGCGCGCGATGCAGGTAGCGGAGAACAACGCCGATGTGTCCGTGATCTATCCGCTCAAGCGCGACGGCCGCACAAAATGGTGGGACGTGGCGCCCGGCCATGCGATTGTCGAAGCCGCTGGCGGCAAGGTGACGGGCGTTGACGGCAAGGAGATCCGCTATGACGCGCCGGACTTCCAGGTGCCGCCCGTCATCTCCATCAGCCCACGACAGGTCGCGCAGCGCGCACAGGGCCAGGATCCGCGCCCGAAAACGCCCTGATCGCGCCCTTCACACGCCCCCTCCCCTCATATACATTAAACTCCTGAATTTCGACGGAGTTGAATATGAAAATCCTTGTGCCCGTGAAGCGCGTTGTGGACTTCAACGTGAAGGTGCGCGTGAAGAGCGACCAGAGCGGCATCGAGCTTGCGAACGTCAAGATGTCGATGAACCCCTTCTGCGAGATCGCGGTAGAGGAAGCCGTGCGCCTCAAGGAAAAGGGCATTGCGACCGAGATCATCATCGTCTCGATCGGCCCGCAGCAGGCGCAGGAAACGATCCGCACCGGCCTCGCCATGGGTGGCGACCGCGGCATTCTCGTGCAGACAGATTCATCGCCTGAGCCGCTCGCCATCGCTAAAATGCTCGCGGCGATCGTCAGGAAAGAAACGCCGGATCTCGTCATCCTCGGCAAGCAATCGATCGATGGCGACAACAACCAGACCGGCCAGATGCTCGCCGCGCTGCTGGGATGGGGCCAAGCGACCTTTGCCTCCAAAATCGAGAAGATCGAAGGCGGGTTCAACGTCACCCGCGAAATCGACGGCGGGCTTGAAACGCTTGCGGTGAAGTTGCCCGCGATCATCACGACCGACCTTCGCCTGAACGAGCCGCGCTATGCAGCGCTGCCGAATATCATGAAGGCCAAATCGAAGCCCCTCGCGACAATGAAGCCGGAAGAACTGGGCGTGGATGTCGCGCCGCGCGTGACGACCCTGAAAGTGACCGAACCGGCAAAGCGCAGCGCGGGCGTCAAGGTGAAGGACGTCGCCGAACTTGTGAACAAGCTGAAAACCGAAGCGAAGGTGATCTGACATGACCGTCCTCCTGATCGCAGAACATGACAACGCCAGCCTGAAGCCCGCCACGCTGAACGCCGCGACTGCCGCCACGAAGCTGGGTGATTTCGATATCCTTGTCGCCGGGCAGAGCTGCCAGGCCGTGGCCGATGCGGCAGCGAAAATTCCCGGCTGCAAAAAAGTGCTGCTTGCGGATGATGCCGCCTACGCCCATCAGGTCGCAGAAAACACCGCCAATCTCGTGGTAAAAATCGGCGCCAATTACACGCATATTCTCGCCCCCGCGACGACGACCGGCAAAAACATGCTGCCGCGCGTTGGCGCACTG
Organism: Patescibacteria group bacterium; assembly: GCA_035626855.1. Taxonomy (GTDB): domain Bacteria; phylum Pseudomonadota; class Alphaproteobacteria; order Micavibrionales; family UBA2020; genus JAPWJZ01. The sequence continues at coordinate 532 of DASPMW010000036.1, read as the reverse complement.
CTCGACGTTCAGCCGCTTTCGGATGTCAGCGGTGTTCAAGGCCCGGATACCTTCGTTCGCCCTATTTATGCCGGCAACGCCTTTGCGACCGTGCAGTCGAAGGACAAGATCAAGGTGATGACCATCCGCACGACAGCCTTCGACCCTGCCCCGGCAGAGGGCGGCAGCGCGGCGATCGAGAAAATTGAAGGCACCGGCGATGCAGGGCTTGCTCAGTTCGTCTCGCAGCAGGTCACCAAATCGGAGCGACCCGAGCTGACTGCCGCACGCGTCGTGGTTTCCGGTGGGCGCGGCATGGGCAACGGCGAAAATTTCAAGCTTCTCGATGCCGTCGCAGACAAGCTCGGCGCGGCTGTCGGTGCATCGCGCGCCGCTGTCGATGCCGGTTTCGTGCCGAACGATTACCAGGTCGGCCAGACCGGCAAAGTCGTCGCCCCGGAGCTCTACATCGCTGTCGGTATATCCGGCGCGATCCAGCATCTCGCCGGCATGAAGGACTAAAAAGTCATCGTCGCCATCAACAAGGACGGTG
>DASPMW010000035.1:0-5063 GCA_035626855.1 Patescibacteria group bacterium | reverse complement strand
CGCGCGACGCCTCGGTATAGGGCGGCTGCAGCATCTTTTCCGTCTCGTCGTCGCCGACGGCGTTGCGGATCATGTCTTCGTCTGCATACTGCTTCATCATGCGAACAGCTTCTTTACCTTGTTGACGCCCTCGACCAGCCGCTCGACGTCATCCATGGTATTATAGATCGCAAACGACGCGCGGACAGTGGCGGTGCATTTCAGCGCGCGCATCAGTGGCTGGGCGCAGTGGTGACCGGCGCGGACGCAGAGGCCCAGCTGGTCGAAAACAGTGGCGATATCATGCGGATGCACTTTATCGATACCGAAAGAAAGGATCGCGGCACGCTCCGGCGCTCGCGAATAAATCGTAACGCCGGGGATGGCTGTCACGCGCTCCTCCGCCGCCGCGAGCAAAGCATGCTCCCGCGCCAGCGCTGATTTGTAATCGATACCGTTCAGGTAGTCGATCGCGGCGCCGAAACCGATCGCCTCGACAATCGCGGGCGTGCCGGCCTCGAAGCGGTAGGGAGCGGGTTTATAGGTGATTTTTTCGAACGACACTTCCTCGATCATCTCGCCGCCGCCCTGATAGGGGGGCATGTCGTTCAGCAGTTCCTCGCGGCCCCAGAGCACGCCGATGCCGGTTGGGCCGTAGAGCTTGTGCGCGGTGAAAACATAAAAATCGCAGCCGAGCTTTTGCACATCGGTGCCGACATGCACGATTCCCTGGCTGCCATCGACCAGCGTCAGTGCACCGAAGGATTTTGCCTTCGCGATGATCTGTGCAGCATCGGTCACAGTCCCGAGAGCGTTCGACATCTGCGTAAAAGCCACGAGCTTTGTCTTTTTCGACAGGATGCGGTCGAATGCCGCCATATCGAGCGCGCCGTTTTCCAGGATCGGCACGGTGCGGATTACAACGCCGTTCGATTGGGCGAGGAAATACCAGGGGACGATATTCGCGTGGTGCTCCAGCTCCGTCAGGAGGATCTCGTCTTCCGGTTTAAGATTGAGGCGTCCCCAGGTCGCGGCCACGAGGTTGATCGCTTCCGTTGCATTGCGGGTGAAGACGACTTCGCGGTCCGATTTCGCGTTGACGAAGGCCGCCACTTTCGCGCGGGCCTGCTCGAACTTGGTGCTGGTTTCAGCGCTGAAGGAATACACGCCGCGATGCACGTTCGCGTAATGGGTTTCCATGACCTGCGCCATCGCGTCGATCACGGCGCGCGGTTTCTGTGCCGATGCGGCGCTGTCGAGATAGGTAACGCTACGGCCATTGACCTTCTGCGCCAGCGCGGGAAAGTCAGCCTTGAGGTCGGCGGTTTTAAGAGGAATGACTTTTTCCGCCGGCATCATGCGCCCCTGCCCGCGAGCCATGCCGACACGCGCGCGAGATAAATGTCGCGCACCTGTTCATGACTGACTTTTTCAATGGCGCCCGCGAGGAAGGATTCGACCATGAGCGATTTGGCGTCGCTTAAGGGGATGCCGCGGCTGCGGAGGTAAAAGAGCGCTTCGGGATTCAGCTGCCCGGCGGTTGCGCCGTGGCTGCATTTAACATCGTCTGCGTAGATCTCTAGCTCTGGTTTTGCGCTTGCTTCAGCTGTTGCGGAAAGCAGTAGCGCATGATGAGACTGGTATCCATCTGTTTTTTGTGCAGAACGACGTACATGTATTTTCCCTTGGAAAACTGCACGAGCCTGATCATCGACAACTCCTTTAAATAGCTGGACGGATTTTCCGTCCGGTTCAAAATGGTCTGCCAGCACGGTAAAATCGTGGCTTTGCTGGCCCCTCATTAAGTATGTGCCACCGATACTACTCGAAATCGCCTTGTCTATCAACTGGAGGCGGAATTCCTCGCGCGCCAGCCGTCCCCCGCTTGCGAGGCTAAACCCCTCAAAGGACGAGTCTTTCTGCTGCTGGACGGTGACATGGCTGAAATGGAAAGCCTTGTCAGATTCCTCTTCAAATCGGTAAAAACGCATGCGGGACGCCGATTCCAGCGAGATCGCCGCATAGCTGTTCGCGAGGTATTCGCCCTCCCCGCAATGGCGCTCGATTACCGCGAGCCCGCTGTTCTCGCCGAGCTTATAGAGCACGCGCGGATAGGCGGCGGCTTCGCGACCGGCGTTATAGTAGAGGACCTCGACGGGCTCCGTGACATCCTTGCCGCGCGCCACCTGCATCACAAAACCGTCGCGGGTATAGGCGGCGTTCAGCGCCACCAGCGGCATCTGCGCAAGATCGCCAAGCGTGACGAGCTGCTCCTCCAGCCCTTCGACCTTTTTCTCAGCCGCTTCCATCACGCTCATGACCGTAACATGCGTCGGCAGGCTGGAGAGGCTCGGCTGGTACTGACCGTTCACGAGCACGATGCGGTGCGTGCCGAGCAGGGGCGCCGGAATTTTCGTCGCATCGAATTTCACGGGCTCGGAGGTGTAATGGAATTTCGCAGGGTTCAGCGCGCGGAGATTGGTGTATTGCCAGCCTTCCCAGGCGGGGGTCGGCAGGCCGGTTTGCGCGAAACTTTCCGCGCCCGTGCTTCGCAGCGCCTTGATCCAGTTTTCCGCGTTATCCTTTTGCAGCGCCGATGCAGCGTCAAGCCAGGGCATCGCGGCCGCAAGTTGCGGGGCCTGCGCCATGAAGCTTTCCTTGCCTGCGGTCGCCGTCATTTTCACGCGGCCTCCGTCGCATCATAGAAATCGGCATAGCCTTTTTCCTCGAGCAGCAGCGCCAGCTCCGGCCCGCCGGTCTTCTGGATTTTGCCGTTCGCCAGCACGTGCACGATATCGGGTTTGATGTAATCAAGCAGCCGCTGGTAGTGCGTGATGACGAGGAACGAACGCTCCGGGCTGCGCAGCGCATTCACGCCTTCCGACACAACTTTCAGCGCATCGATATCAAGGCCGCTATCGGTCTCGTCCATGATCGCCAGTTTCGGCTCCAGCATCGCCATCTGCAGCACTTCGTTGCGCTTCTTTTCGCCGCCCGAAAAGCCGACATTCACGCCGCGCTTCATCATTTCGGGGTCCATGCCAAGCTGCTGGATTTTTTGCTTCTGCAATTTCAGGAAAGCTGCGGGTTCGATATCCTTCTCGCCGCGTTTCTTGCGGATGGAATTCAGCGCCGTCTTCAGGAAGGTCGTGGTCGATACGCCCGGAATTTCGACAGGATACTGGAACGCAAGAAACAGCCCGAGCGCCGCGCGGTCTTCCGGCTCCATCGCCAGCAGATCCTGCCCCATGAATTCGATCTTGCCATCCGTCACCTCATAGCCGTCGCGACCTGACAAGACGTAAGACAGGGTCGATTTCCCGGAGCCATTAGGGCCCATGATCGCATGCACTTCGCCTGCCTTCATTTCGAGGCTCAGGCCCTTCAGCACTGCGCGTCCGCCCGCGTTTACATGGAGATTTTCGATTTTCAGCATTAGCCCACGCTTCCTTCCAGACTGATCGCCACCAGCTTCTGTGCCTCGACCGCGAATTCCATGGGGAGGTGCTGGAGGACTTCCTTGCAGAAACCGTTGACGATCAGGGTCAGGGCTTCCTCTTCGGGGATGCCGCGCTGGCGGCAGTAAAACAATGTCTTGTCGCTGATCTTCGAGGTCGTCGCTTCATGCTCCAGCGTCGCGGTCGGGTTCTTGTTCTCGATATAGGGAACGGTATGCGCACCGCAGAGGTCGCCGATCAGCAGGCTGTCGCATTGCGTGTAGTTGCGCGCGTTCTCCGCCTTCTGCGCGATGCGCACGAGACCGCGATAAGTGCTGTTCGACTTGCCCGCCGAAATGCCCTTCGAGATAATGCGGCTCCGCGTATTCTTGCCGATATGGATCATCTTGGTGCCGGTATCGGCCTGCTGGTAATTGTTGGTCAGCGCAACCGAATAGAACTCGCCGACGCTGTCGTCGCCGAGCAGCACGCAGGAGGGATATTTCCAGGTGATGGCCGAACCCGTTTCCACTTGAGTCCAGGAAATGCGGCTGCGCGCGCCTTTGCAGATGCCGCGCTTGGTCACAAAGTTGTAAATGCCGCCCTTGCCGTTTTCGTCGCCAGGATACCAGTTCTGCACCGTCGAATACTTGATTTCGGCGTCATCCATGGCGACCAGCTCGACCACGGCGGCATGCAGCTGGTTTTCATCGCGCTTCGGCGCGGTGCAGCCCTCGAGGTAGCTTACATAGGATTTCTTCTCGGCGATGATCAGCGTGCGTTCGAACTGGCCGGTCTTTGCTTCGTTGATGCGGAAATAGGTCGACAGCTCCATGGGGCAGCGCACGCCTTCGGGGATATAGACGAAGGTGCCGTCGGTAAATACCGCGGCATTGAGGCAGGCATGCTTGTTGTCGGTATAGGGCACGACGCTGCCCATGTATTTCTTGATGAGCTCGGGATATTCCTGCACCGCTTCGGAAATCGAGCAGAAAATCACGCCTGCCTTGTGCAGCTTTTCCCGGAACGTCGTGACGACCGATACGCTGTCGAACACGGCATCGACCGCGATGCCGTTGAGCATTTCCTGTTCGCGCAGCGGAATGCCCAGCTTTTTGTAGGTTTCCAGGAGTTTCGGGTCGAGCTCATCGAGGCTCTTCGGCGCGGGGGAGGATTTCGGCGCGGCGTAGTAATAGGCGTCCTGGTAGTCGATCGCGGCGAACGACACCTTCGCCCATTGCGGCTCGGGCATGGTCAGCCAGTGGCGAAACGCGGTAAGGCGTGCCTCCAGCATCCATTCGGGTTCGTTCTTCTTGGCCGAAATGAAACGGATGATGTCTTCGCTGAGGCCCTTCGGCGCGAATTCGCTTTCAATCTCGGTGACGAAGCCGGCCTCGTATTTGTCGAGCGCCTTGATGGTTTCGAGCGTTTCCTGTGCGATGGCGGCGTTCGTCATGCCTTCACCATCTCGGGCATGCGGACCTGCACGAGGTCAGGGCGCGCCGTGCCGGTGCCGGTCTGCGCCATCATGTCTGCAAGGCTTAGGTTTTGCAGCGCACCGCGGATCGCGCGGTTGACGGGATCCCACTTGCCCTTGGTCGGGCAGCGCATCTCGGCGGGGCACGGATCGTCATTTCCCTCCACGCA
>DASPMW010000034.1:0-6465 GCA_035626855.1 Patescibacteria group bacterium | reverse complement strand
CGAGAGGATGTTTACGAGAAAATGCGCAAGGGAAATGAAGATGCGCGCATGGTCGTCATGCACGAGATTGGGCACCTTGTGCTTCACACGCCGGACCAAATTCTTCTCGGATTTACGCAAGGTAAGATTTTGGTTCAATGTTCGGAGTGGCAGGCAGACACCTTTGCTGCAGAAACGATGGCCCACCATGAATACCTTCCCTTAGTCACGAAGGGTGCAAGAGAATTTGCCCGGCTGACAGGAGTCCCTGTGCCGGTGGCGGTTAAACAATGGCACCACTATGAGCGTGAAGGAATGAAGTCAAAATAAAAAACGGGGGTGACTGACATCGCCCCCGTTTTTTCTAACATCGCCGAATATGTTCAAATGTCTCCTGAAGATATTCAGCTTGGCTAGATGGTTCGCAAGTAGTTTATATACTACTCCGTCAAAGTTAAGCAAGCGTTAGCCTGAACGAGACGGAAAGGAAAATCCCCATGACTTCGAAAGATGGTCAGGGTAAAGGCGGAACTTTTTTTCGGCGTTATCGCCGTCTGAAAGATGGCACGGTGCTTGATGCACATGACTATGGCTACAAAGCGTGGCCCTTTCGTCCTAAGCGCTAGATCGCGTAAATGTTAGGTTAGGTGAGGGCGGTACGCGAGATGCTACCGCCCCCCTTTACTATAGGTTATGATCTTAATGGTTTTTTATACGTCTAACTGGAACGCCCGAGATCTCAAAACCACGCCAACAGCTGATTTTTCGGATGTGGGGATTTACCAACAATCTCGCCGACGGCTTTTCTGATTTCGCCCGTTGGACGGTGGCGGAGCTTCTTGATCATACCAAATTGCCCGCGAGCGGTCTTACCGATATAGCGGAATACGCGCACGGCGGTTCATATTTCCTATTATTGCTGGGGAGTATGCAGTTTGACATATTACGGAAAACGTACTATACTGTACCATCCTTAAAAAAACACCGCGGCAAGCGGGCGGGCGTAACGAGGCTTGGGGTGCGGTATGACGGATCAGAAAAAACGTAAATCGAAGGCGAAACCGGAAGCGGCGCAGGAAGCAGCGCCAACCGCGCCCGCAACCGAAGCTCCGGCTGCGGAGGCGGCGACGTTTACGGGCTATCGCTACCTGCTCGACGCCAAGAACAAGCGCGAATATGCGATCCGTTTTGAAGACAATGTGCCGCAGCTGCCGATCGGGGTGTTCTCGACCACGCTGCGCGACGCGGCGGAAATCCGCGCGGGCGAAACGGTGTTTGCGCTCGGCGACGAGGTGGAATTTTCCAAGGACAAAGAAACCGGCCGCATCAGCGCGGTCGCGACCGCCTACCAGATCGTGCAGGGCGATAACGGCAAGCCGAAACGGCTGGAAGAGCAGAAAGTCGAGTTTGCGGTGGAGCTCGGCCGCTCCGACCAGGGCGACAAGATGATATTCTACACGCTGACGCCCGACGCGAAATTCACGCTGCAGAAGGGCGGGTTCTCCGACGATTTCCCCGAGCAGTTCAAGCAGTCACTCGACCCCGAGCTTGCGGCCGATCTCAGCGTCTCCTACCTGCCGCTCGCGCTGCTGCGCCTGCCGCCGCAGCATGATGACGGGCTCGCGACGATTGCGCGCCTCGAAACCTCTTCGCCGCAGGCACGGACGCAGCCGCAGCCTGCCGCCGCCGAAAAAACCGTGACGGAAACTGCGCCTGCCGTGACCGAAGCGCCGCCTGCGCCGGTCGTGGAGAAGAAGCTGCCGCCCGCGCCGCAAGCCGCGCAACCGGTGCAGAAATCAGCCTATGGCTATTCGAAATCCGACGCCCAGACGCTGGTCGAGAAAAAAGACCTCGGCGACGGCGACACGCTCAAGATCATTTTCAATTTCGAGGCGCGGCGCGTGAGCGAGGCGGTGCTCGGCCCCTCGGGCGTGGCGATGGAGAGCCATAAATTCGAGAATTACGACCCGGCCGCGCTCGGCGCTGCTTTCAACGCGCTGCAGCAGCTCGGCGGGTCGCCGCGGCCGCTGGAAGACGCGAAACTCTCCGTGCTGGCGAAGCCCGTCGCGGCGGCATCCAAGGACTCCCCCGGCCGCAAGCGCGCGGCGGGGGTGGGTGCCGTGAAGCCGAAGTTCGGCCGGAAGAACCAGCCGAAGTAATTTCCTCTATCCATCCTCGTCATCCCCGCGAAAGCGGCGATCCATGGTGCTGCTCGCCTGACACCGCGCTGCTTGTTGGGCGCTGTTGGATCCCCGCTTTCGCGGGGATGACGCGTCGAGGGGGGCGTGGGAGGAGCATAATTCCATAATGTCTCTCTCCTTCGTCATCCCCGCGCAGGCGGGGATCCATGGTGGTGGTCGTGAGAGCTTGCGCGGCTTGTTGGAGGCTGTTGGATCCCCGCTTTCGCGGGGATGACAAGCCCGGGGCGCGGGGGATTCTCCGTATTGACTTTATACATAAAGGGGCTAGGCTCGGGTCTTACATTATAAACGTCTGGTTAGGGATATAAGTGGCTCAGGATCCGACCGCTTCGCCGCCATCCGCATCCAGCGTGAACCCGCCGTCCCGCGTGTTCACGAACGCGTCCCGCGTCTTTACAATCGCGCCCGACCGCCCGTTTCTGGAAGACCTCGCGCGCGGGATTTTGAAACAGGTCGGCGACGACCCCCTCAAGCTTTCCGATTACACCGTGCTCGTGCCCGACCGCGGCACGCGCGACCTGCTGCGGCAGGCCTTCATGGAACAGCTGGGCGGCAAGCCCGGGATTATGCCGCGCATCGATGCGCCGGGCGATGTCGACCGCGACGACCTGGGCCTCAAGGTTTCCGGCAATCCGATTTTGTCGCAGGCGCTCATGGATATCCCGCCCGCGGTGCCGCGCCTGCATCGCCAGTTGATGCTGGCCGAGGAAATTTTGAAAATCCCCGGCATGGCGAGCAGCGTGCAGAAGGCGATCAAGCTGGGCGGGGAGCTCGGCGCGTTTATCGACGAGCTGCAGCGCAACGATATCGACCTGAAGAATGTCGGCAAGCTCGCGCCCAAGGAATTCCGCGCGCAGTGGTCGCATACGGCCGAGTTCCTCAAGATCATCACCGAAACCTGGCCCGCGCGGCTCGAAAAGCTCGGCATGGTCGATCCGGAGGCGCATCGCACGGCGCTCCTTGAAATCCAGGCGCTGCACTGGCGCGGCGCACCGCCATCCAAGCCGTTTATCGCAGCGGGCTTTACCGACACCTCGCCCGCGATGCTGTCGATGCTGCAGGCGGTCGCGGCGATGCCGCAGGGCGCGGTCGTGCTGCCGGGGCTCGATGCCGGCACCGACCAGAAAAGCTGGGATGTGCTGACCCCCGTGCATCCGCAATACGGATTTAAAAAGCTGCTGGATGCGCTCGAGACGAAGAAGGAAGACGTGGCCGCCTGGGATTCCGGCATCGGCAAGCCCGTCGGCCGCGCGCAACATGCGGCGAAGCGCGTGCACGACGCGCGCGCGAAGCTGCTGCGCGAAGCGATGCGCCCCGCGGGAACGGCGGAGGGCTGGAGCGGCTTGAAGGCAAGGCGGCAGGGCCGCAAGCGCGCCGCGAATGACGACCCCGATCCGCGCGAGATCGACCCGCAGGCGCTGAAGGGCATGGACCTCATCACCGCGGGCTCGCCGCAGGAAGAAGCCGCCGTGATCGCGCTGAAATTGCGCGAAACGCTGGAGACGCCGGGCAAGACCGCGATGCTGGTGACAGGCGACCGCTCATTGGCCCGCCGCGTCGCTGCAAGGCTCCGCTACTGGAAGGTGGAGGTGGAAGATTCAGCCGGCAAGTCGCTCGCGGAAAGCCAGGCTGGCATCTTCCTGCTCGCGACCGCCAACATGGCTTATGAAGAATTCGCGCCCGTGCCGCTGCTCGAGGCGCTGAAGCACCCGCTCGCCGCGAATGGCGAGGCGAAATCATCGTTTGCGGCGAAAGTCTCGCAGCTGGAAGACATGGCGCTGCACGGCCCGCGCCCCGGCGCCGGCGCGACCGGGTTGAAAGACACCCTCACCGCATCCTTCAACCGCGCCGCGCGCCGGCCGAAAGACACGCCCGGCTACCGCGACCCTGCCTTGCTCGCGGCCGAGCAAACCGCGCTGAATGACTTCGTCGACCGGCTGCAGGACGCAGGCAAGAATTTCTACGCGAAAATGGACAGCGACGTTGCGCTGCCCTTCATCGAATTCCTCGACGAACATATCCGCTTCGCCGAAGCGATCGCCAAAACCGACGCGGCATCGGGCGCGGAGAGATTGTGGAAGGGCGATGACGGGCGCAAGGCGGCGCAGTTCCTGACCCAGCTGCGCGAAGCGGCGAAGCATATCCCGCCCGTCGATGGCGCGGGCTATGTCGATGTGCTGCAAGGATTGATGCGCGAAGTACGCTTCCAGCCGCAGACCTCGCCGCACCCCACTTTGCGCATCGTAACCCCCGAACAGGCGAAGCTCGTAAAGGCGGATGTTGTCATCATGGGCGGGCTGAACGATGAAATCTGGCCCGCGCGCCCCGATGTGAACCCGTGGCTATCGCCCGACATGGTCGCGGCACTCGGCCTGCCGACGGCGGAGGAATCGATCGGCCGCGACGCGCACCGCTTCATGCAGGCAGTCGCCAGCCCCGACGTCGTCATGTCGCGCTCGATGCGCTCGGGCGATGCCCCGACGGTCGCGTCCCCCTTCCTCACGCGCCTCACGATGGTCCTGAAAGGCGCAGGCCTCGGCGATGCGCTGCTGGGCAAGAACCAGCTGCTCGCCATCAACGAGGCGATGCATACGCCCGCCGCCGTGACGCCGATCGCGCCGCCCGCTCCGACGCCGCCTGTATCCGCCCGTCCGAAAAAACTGCCGGTGACTGCCGTTGAATCGCTCATGCGCGATCCCTATACCGTCTATGCGAAATATGTCCTGAAGATCCGCCCGCGGGACCCGCTCGACGCCAACCCGAGCGTATCGGAACGCGGCACATTTACCCATGACGCGCTCGACGCCTTCATGAAGAAATTCCCCGACAAGCTGCCCGACAACGCCTATGACGAGCTGATCAAACTGGGCGAGGACGCGTTCAAGACGCGCATGAACAACCCCTATGTGCAGTCGTTCTGGATGCCGCGCTTCCAGCGGATCGCCAAATGGTTCGTCAAGTTCGAGGCCGAGCGGCGCGAGATGACCAGGAATCTCGGCACCGAGGTGCAGGGCAAGCTCGAGATTGATATGGGCGACGGCGAGATTTTCACGCTGACCGCCATCGCCGACCGCGTCGACCGCAACGAGGACGGGCAGGCGGTCATCATCGATTACAAGACGGGCGGCGTGCCGACCCAGAAAAACGTCGCGCTTGGAATGTCGCCGCAGTTAACGCTGGAAGCACTGATCGCCTATACCGGCGGCTTCGACAAGATCGACCCGACCGAAGTCGGCGACCTGCAATACTGGAAACTGTCGGGCGGCCGCCCGGCGGCCGATGTGACGGCGGTGCGCGGCGACGTGCCGCAGCTGATGGAAGAGGCGAAAACGGGCGTGACCGCGCTCGTGAAAGCCTTCAACAAGAAAGAAACGCCTTATCTCGCGACACCGCGCCCCGAATTCGCGCCGCGCTATAACAATTACGAGCACCTCTCCCGCGTCGGCGAATGGTCGACCGTGAAGAGCCAGGCGGCCAAGAACACCAAGAAAACCACGGCACGCCGCGCGCCCGGCGCCGGCAAGGGGGCGAAATAATGGCCACGCCGCAGGAAAAGAAAGATGCCGACAACCGCCGCCGCCCCGACCCGAATGTCGTGCAGCGCCAGGCATCGGACCCGACGGCGAGCGTCTGGGTTTCGGCATCGGCCGGCACGGGGAAAACGAAAGTCCTGACCGACCGCACATTAAGATTGATGCTGAACGGGGCAAAGCCCGACCAGATCCTCGCGATCACCTTCACGCGCGCGGCCGCAAGCGTCATGACCAACCGCATCCGCGAGGAGTTGTCGACCTGGGCGACCTGCGACGAAGAAACGCTGGTCGAAAAGCTCACCAAGCTGACCGGCCGCAAGCCGGAAGCGGAGCAGGTAACACGCGCGCGCCAGATGTTCGCCGAATTCCTCGACGCCTATGGCGGCATGCGCATCCAGACGATCCATTCCTTTTCGCAGTCGCTTTTGCGCCGCTTCCCGATCGAATCCGGAATCCCGCCCTATTTCGACGTGATGGACGAACAGACATCGTCCGAGATGCTGCGCGAGGCGCAAGCCGATGTGCTGCGCCAGATCCAGAAGGACCCGAATACGCCGCTCGCCCGCGCCGTCAACCTCATCACACCCGAAGTATCGGAGGATGATTTCTCCGCGATCGTGAACGAGCTTACCTATCGCCGCGGCCAGCTTTACGGCATCTTTGAAAAGCATGGCGGGGTAGAGGAAACGATCGATGCGGTCTTCACGCATATGAAGGCGCCCAAGGGCCTCGATACCAGCATCATGATGCAG
>DASPMW010000033.1:0-5633 GCA_035626855.1 Patescibacteria group bacterium | reverse complement strand
CTGCATCATGCGCAGGAGCAGAGCAGCTTCCAGGCCTTCGTGCAACTGGTCGGCATGGGTGCGGACCGGCACGAAGACTACGGCAATGGCTGGAACCCGCTGATCATGGCCTTCGCCCGCCGCCATTCCACATTCATCGATTACCTGCTGGATGGCGACCAGAAGACCCTGAACAGCGTCGCAACGGACGGCCCGCACAGCTTTACCGCCCTGCACCTCGCTGTCGATCTCGGCGATGAAGACCACATCGTGAAAATGATCCAAAGGGGAGCAGATACGACCATCAAGGCGACGCCCGGCCGGGATGCAGTCACTGCCGGCGAATACGCCCGCGCGCGGCATAAGCCGCGGATCGCGGAGATCTTTGACCTCGCGCCGACGATCCGTGCCCAGTTTGAGCAGGATGCTGCAGAGATGCGTGCCCTGATGGCCGTCCCGCCGCCTGACCCCAAGCAGGAACCGCCCGTGCAGAGCCCGTTCCGAGGTGTTGCGGCCGCTGCCTAGTTTCGGGGGCCCTGAAACGGGAATGCATGCCATCGGTTAGCCCTTTGCCAATCAGGGGAGAGCAACATGGCAGGCCTAACGACGATCCGCGTCCAGCGCAGTTTTCTTGCCAAGCCCGAGAAAATCTATGACGCCTGGCTTGATCCCGCCATCGCCCGCAAATTCCTGTTCGCAACGCCCGACGGCGAGATGCAGCGCGTTGATATCGACGCGAAGGAAGGCGGCGGATTCGTGATCATCGAGCGGCGCGGCGCGCAGGATGTCGAACACCACGGCACCTACGAAAAGCTCGCCCGCCCGCAGCGCATTGTCTTCACCTTCACCGCCTCTCCCTCCCCCGACGTCGCGACCCGCGTCTCAATCGACATCATGCCGGACGGAAATGGCAGCGCCGTTACTGTCACGCATGAGGGCGTGCCCGCCGGATATGCGCAGAAGACGGAAGAAGGCTGGACGAAAATCCTGAATGGCCTGGCGGCTGCCGTACCGGGCTGAATATGCCGATCAGGCCAAAGAAAAACCCCGCCGGGAATTCCGGCGGGGTTTTTTAGTGCGGATCGCTAGGAGCGCTTAGCGCGCTTCCATGCCGGGCTTGTAGCTGACGTAGTTCTGGAAGGCATCTTCCACGGCGGGGCGGGCTTCATCCCATTCCAGCTGTGAATCGCCGCGCGACATGTTCCAGTTGTTTTCGATGCTGGGCGCGAGGTCGCTGAATTCGCGGCCTTCGCTGGTGCGCGCAGCTTCGATGCCCGAGCGGTAGGCAGGCTCGTAGACCGTGAAGTCTTCACCCGGCTTGACGTAAGGACGGGTCGAATAGTTCTCTTCCCACCAGACGAGCTGCGTCGGGTTGACCTTTTCGCCGATTGCGTTGCCGGCATCCGCGCCGATCACCGCGCCAACTGCCGCGCCGATGATCGCGCCGGCCGGACCTGCCGTCGAACCCATTGCAGCGCCAGCCGCCATCGCCGCGCCAGCAGCTGCCGCGCCACCGACCGCTGCGCCCACGCCGGTGCCGACAGCATGCATGCCGGGTTCACCCGAGATCGGGTCAAGGTTTGCTTTTTTCTCGTTTTCTTTTTCGATTTCGGTGCGGGTGTCGATGTCTTTCGTCATGGCTTACCTCATGGTTTCGTGGATGCGCCAAAAGCTGCGCGGGAAATCGTATTGCTTGATTTCCAACCATGAAGCGGCGGAATGGTTCCACCGCGCTTATACTGCAGGATTTACGGCGTTTGTGGACCGGTGACTGTTTTGCGGACGTTGCTGGTATCAAGCGCGGGCGCTTGCGGATTTTGGTAAGAGAAACCGTTGCCGCGCCAGAGGCCGTCCGCCACTTTCTCGTAGACGCGGATCGCAAGACCGGCTGCCTGCTTGTCGGAAGACAGGTTGAACGCCTTGCGGATTTTCTCGATCGCTTTCGCTTCATAAGCCGGCACGTCGAGCGCGACATTGCCGGTCAGGTAATCGACGCGGTCCTTCTTGCGCGCGAGATCCTGCGCGATTTTAACGTCGAGGAAATCATCCGGCCCGGACCAGGCGCTGCCCGTCTGCACCGTCTCGCCCTGCTTCAGCGGCGCGACGAGGCCGGCGGTAAATTCCACAGCCTCTTTCAGCACGGCCTTTACTTTCCGGTTGGGCCGCGCGCCTGCGGCGACATTGAACCGCTCTGCCACGTTTAATGCACGTGCGAAATCGCCTTTGCGGAGATGTACGGTTTGTTTGGGCTGGGACATGGCGGCACCTATGGGTTTGAATGTGGACGGAGTGTGCGCCGGTTAGCGCCTATTGTCAACATTCCGGAAACCCCCGGCTCATTGTCATCCTGAGCGCAGCGAAGTATCTCCCTTGGCCAGAAGTGGGATTCTTCGCTTCGCTCGGAATGACAAGGGGTTAGAGGAACGCCACTTCCGTGAAACTCCGCAGCTTGCGGCTATGCAGCCGCCCTGCGCCCATCGCGCGGATTTTTTCCATGGTGAGGACGCCGATCTTCAAATGCTGGTCGACCCGCTCGCGGTAAAAGGTATCGGCCATGCCGGGCAGTTTAAGCTGACCATGCAGCGGCTTGTCGGATACGCAGAGCAGCGTGCCGTAGGGCACGCGGAAGCGGAAGCCGTTGGTGCAGATCGTCGCGGATTCCATGTCGAGCGCGACGGCGCGGCATTGGCTGAGACGCTGCACGGGAACGGACTGTTCCCACAATTCCCAGTTCCGGTCGGAAACTGTCGCGACGGTGCCGGTGCGCATAATCTTTTTCAGGTCATAGCCCTTGAAGCCGGTAATCTCGGCGACCGACTGCTCGAGCGCGACCTGCACCTCCGAAAGTGCGGGGATCGGTACCCAGATCGGCACCGCGTCATCAAGCACGCCGTCGTCGCGCACATAGCCGTGCGACAGCACGTAATCGCCAAGCTTCTGCGAATTGCGCAGGCCCGCGCAGTGACCGAGCATCAGCCAGGTATGGGAGCGCAGCACCGCCACATGGTCGGTAATGGTTTTTGCGTTGGACGGGCCGACGCCGATATTGATGAGCGTGATGCCCGTGCCGTCTTTTCGCTTCAGGTGATAGGCAGGCATCTGCGGCAGGCGCGGCGGGCGCTTGCCTTCCTCCAGCTTTTCCTGCGGCAGGTTGGCGTTCTGCGTGATGACGTTGCCGGGCTCGACGAAAGCGCTGTACTGCTCCTGCCCTTCCATGACGCCGTCTTCCGTCTTCGCCATGATCGCATGGCAGTCGCGGATGAATTCATCGACATAGAACTGGTAGTTGGTGAACAGCACGAATTTCTGGAAGTGCTCGGCCGAGGTGCCGGTGTAATGCTTGAGCCGCTGCAGGCTGAGGTCCACGCGCGGCGCGGTGAACAGCGCAAGCGGCGCGGGATCGCCGGGGCGCACGACATGCGTGCCGTTCGGGATGGTGTCGTCCATCGTAACCAGATCCGGCTGGTCGAAAACCTGCGGCAGGTTGGCGATATGCTCGGCGGTCAGGTCGCGCTCCAGGTGGAACTTGTCGCCCAGCGCGAAATGCAGCGGGATCGGCTGCTCGCTCACGCCGATTTCCAGTTCCGACTGCGGGTGGTTCGTCAGCAGCAGTGTGAACTGCTCGAGGTAATAATTGCGATAAAGGTCGGGGCGGGTCAGCGTTGTGCTGTAAGTGCCCGGGCGCGACAGGAAGCCGTAGGAGAGGCGGTTGTCGATCGACGGGCCCTTGACGGTCGTGATCGTCACATAGGGATAATTTGCACGCACGCGGCTGTCGAATTGATGCCCCTGCCCGTACAGGTCGAAGGCATGGCGAAGGTAATTGATATTCGCCTGATAGATTTCATTGACCCAGTTCAGCGCCTTTTCAGGATCGCGAAATCCCCGCGTGGTCATGAGACCGTCGCGGATGGGTGATGGTCCTTTAATTCCGGTGAGCAATTTCGTCTAACCCCGTTAATCCGGCCGCATAATCCTCCGCCACGAACGGGCGCAGATCATCCATGCCTTCCCCTATACCTATAGCATGAACCGGTAAACCAAATCTTTCAACCAATGACACCAGCACGCCGCCTTTAGCGGTGCCATCCAGCTTCGTGACGATTAGCCCGGTTATGTTAACCATCTGCTTGAATTGCTCAACCTGGCTATGCGCGTTCTGGCCGACGGTCGCATCCAGCACCAGCAGCGTCGCGTGCGGCGCGTCCGGGTTCTTGCGCTGGATGATGCGCACGATCTTGGCGAGCTCTTCCATCAGGTTGGTCTTGTTCTGCAGCCGTCCTGCCGTGTCGATCATCAGCACATCGACATCTTCGCTCATCGCGCGATCCATCGCCTCGAACACGAGCGCGGCGGCATCCGCCCCCTCTTCCTTCGCGACGATCGGCGCCTTGATGCGGTCGGCCCAGACTTTCAGTTGCTCGACCGCGGCGGCGCGAAAGGTATCGCCCGCCGCCATCATCACCTTGCGGCCTTCGTTTTTGAACTGCGCGCCAAGCTTGCCGATCGTCGTGGTCTTGCCGGTGCCGTTCACGCCGACGACGAGGATGACATAGGGCTTGGCGTATTTGTCGAACAGGTTTTTTTCGGCGGGGGTCAGGATTTTCTCGATTTCCTCACCGAGCGCCTTGCGGATTTCCTCCGGGCTCACTTCCTTACCAAAGCGCTCCTTGGAAATGCCGGCGACGAGCTTCGCAGCGGTCGCTGGCCCAAGATCGGCGCTGATGAGCAACTCCTCCAGCTCCTCCAGCGTCCCCGCATCGAGCTTCTTGGTTGTGAAGATCTGCGTCACGCCCTTGGTGATTTTTTCCGACGACTGCGACAGCTGTTCCTTCAGCCGCGTGAACCAGCCCTTCTTCGACCGGGCCTCGTCCATCGGCTTGGCGACGGTCGTGTCTTTTTTCTTGAGGAACCAGATCATTTCGCCGCTACCTTCCGCAGCCCATTATAAAAGTTTCCCATCACCGCAAAAAGCGGCAGAAGGAAAAGACAGGAAACAAGAAACACAATCAAGAAAACAACCACGAACGCTGCGAGAGGATTTGAGGCATCCGGGTCAGTATCGCCCATGGAAATCGTCGCCATGTATCCTGCGCACAGAAAGGCAGGCATCATGGCGAAGAGTGCCGTGCATATAAAAAGAGATCGGTGGATGTTGTTCTTCATCTGATATTTATTCTATTAGAGGCAAGCCGAGCTACCACCCGCGTGAATTTTCTCAATTTTTCCGTCTCGGTCGGCATGCCAGACAACGGTGTACTCACTTCCGCAAAACGGCGCCGTAATTTTTTGTTTAGTCAACGTTTGCCAGCCTCCAATACCCTCGAATTTGCCTTTTCGAATTTGATATTTGTAGCCCCGCCATTTCAAGTTTCTTACAAGTATCTTTTCGTCCGAGCCGACTGGATATTTTGTCGTCATTTCTTGAGAAAAATCTTGAAAATGCTGACTTGAAGTCTCTCCGCAAGAGGTTAAGAAACAACAGATTGCCAGACTGTACAAAACTCTTCTCATTCCACGCCTACATAAGTCCTATGCAACATTGCCCAGCAGCACACCGTCGCCGACGGAATTCAGCTTCACCTTCAGCAACGTCCCCGGCTTCACATCCTGCGCCAGCAGCACTTCGCTGAAATATTCCGTGCGGCCTTTAT
>DASPMW010000032.1:0-4234 GCA_035626855.1 Patescibacteria group bacterium | reverse complement strand
GATTTGCGGAATTCCTCTTCGCTCACGCTTTCCCGGATTTCGCTTCGCTGCTGGTCGGCGGCCATCATCGCGGTGCGCTTGCGGTCCTCGTCGGTAACTTCGGGGAAATCGAACAGGTCGGTGGAGGCGAGCAGTTCGGGCAGTTCGGCGAGTTCTTCCGGCACGGTCAGGCAGGTGACGGCCGGCAGGCGTTCTTTTATCTCGCCGATTTCCTTCGCGTTGTCGTCGACGAAGACGAGCGCATCGAGCCCGATATTCAGGCGCTCGGCCACGCGCTTGATGCTCTCAGCCTTCGACTGCCAGTTGATTTCGAAAGCGACGATGTCCCGGCGGGTCAGGATCATTGCGTCGTGCTTGTCGAAAACCTCGTAAGCATCATCTGGATTGTTTTTGGAGGCAACGGCCAGCATGACGCCCTTTGATTGCAAATGCTTCAGGTGCCGCTGGAAGTCGCGATAGGCGCTGCCGGGAAATTCGTCGCCAAGTTCTATGCCGTCAATCCCATCCTCGCCGACCACGCCGCCCCAGAGCGTGTTGTCGAGGTCGAGGACCACGCATTTCTTCGGTGCTATTTTTTCGGCCGCAATGACACGACCTGCCTGGGCGCCGATTTTCTGCCAGAAGCTTTCAGTATAAGGCTGGCGATAAAGCTGCCATTTTCGGGCGTCATGCGCGCTGGCCGCGCCGAATTCCATCATCAGCGCATTGAGGTCGAGCGTGCGCAGGCGGTCGATCCCGGCTGTCTCCTGCTGCCAGCGTTGCAGTACCGCCGTGTGGATCGCGGCAGCCGGAGAGCCAAGTTCAAGCGCATCGAAACCCGGTGCGCGGGGGAAGGGCGGGGTGGAGACCACCAGCAGGCCACAGAAATTGTTACGCAGCTGCGCGACCGTTGCCGCAAACTGGCGGATATCGGCGAGCAGGGCGGGCAGGGCGCTCCCATCACCGAGGCAGGCCGCAAGCGACGCGCCAAACATATCCTCGACGCGCCAGAGCAGGACGAGCGCATCGGTTTTTCCAACGGCGTTCTCGGGGTTCAGGCAGAGTTGCTGAAGCTGGTTGAATGGGGCGACAGAAAATTCGGGCCTGAAATTTTTCGCAAGGAGATGCGCGCCGAGATAAGGCTGGAGCGGTTCGATCGTGAATGACGCGGCGAGGCCGATGCGGTAATCCGCCGCGCCTGCCTGCTTCTGGTAGTCGCGCCACGCCGTTTTGGGATCGTGAGCGGTCACCGCGGTCAAACCTTGACGTTTTTTTCCTGAAGCGTTTTACGCGCGCTGCCGATCGAGGACATCTTCATGATTTCCTTGGTCGACAGCTGGACGGCGTACTTGTCCTCGATCGCGGCGACGAGATGCATGGCGGCGAGGCTGTCCCACTGGCGCAGGTTTTCGGGGGAGGTGTTATCGTTCAGCGCGCCGGCGTCAACCTGCAGGACATCCGCGAACAATTCGATCAGCGCATCGGCCATTGCGACCCCCAAAGCCTTGTAAATTCAACGCGTTGATTTTATCAAAGGGGCTTTTTGAAAGATAGTTGAAAAACCACGCCGGAAAAATGCGGGAATTCAGGTGGTTGCAATATACGCAACGAAATATCTTGACTTTTTCCTCAATTCCTCGTATTGTGGAAACAGGATGGAGGTAGAAAAAGTGGAGTGGATCGCAAGAATTACAGGAATATTTTTCTTCATGGCGCTGCTGCTGATGCAACCGCTCCAAAGCCCAATAACCGGCTCAGTCCTCGTCGAAAACCGCATCACCGCCGCCCGTCAGGGCGGCTTTGTTTTTGGCGCGGGCTTTTTCGATGTGCTTGTACATCTCGGCCAGCACAATCTCGGTGTTGTCGCGCGCGACCGCGGAAATGACGTGGACCTTCTTGCGGATCGCCTTGGCCAGCAGGTCGCGCTGCGATTCAGCGAGCTCGGGGCCGAGCGCGTCCGCCTTGTTGAGCGCAATCACTTCGGGTTTTTTTGCCAGGCCGTGGCCGTAGGCCTTCAGCTCCGCGCGGATGGTTTTGTAGGCGCCGACGATGTCATCCTGCGTCGCGTCGATCAGGTGAAGCAGGGCGCCCGTGCGCTCCACATGGCCGAGGAAGCGCGTGCCGAGGCCCACGCCGTCGGACGCGCCCTCGATCAGGCCCGGGATATCCGCCAGCACAAATTCACGGTCATGGCTGCGCACGACCCCGAGGTTGGGGGCGAGAGTGGTGAAGGGGTAATCCGCAATCTTGGGCTTGGCAGCCGTGACGACCGAGAGGAAGGTCGATTTGCCCGCATTCGGCAGGCCGACGATGCCGGCATCGGCGATGAGTTTCAGGCGCAGCCAGACAGCGCGCTCGATGCCGGGGTAGCCGGGCGTGAATTTGCGGGGCGCGCGGTTGGTCGAGGATTTGTAATGGGCATTGCCCATGCCGCCATCGCCGCCGCGCAGGAACAGCACGCGCTGACCCGGGGTGACCATGTCGAGCAGCACGGTTTCCTTGTCCTCGTCGAGGATGACGGTGCCGACAGGCACCTTGATGACGATATCGTCGCCGCCCTTGCCGGAGCAGTTCGAGCCCGAACCGTGCATGCCGGGGCCAGCGCGGAAGTGCTGGGTATACCGAAAATCGATAAGGGTGTTCAGGTTGTCGAGCGCCTCGAAATAGACGTCGCCGCCGCGCCCGCCGTTGCCGCCGTCAGGCCCGCCCTGATCGATGAATTTCTCCCGCCGGAAAGCGACGGCGCCGGGACCACCCTTGCCGCTTTCGATGTAGATTTTCGCTTCGTCGAGGAATTTCATGATATGGGCCTAAACAAAAACCGGGGAATGGAAATTCCCCGGTTTTTAGTAACTTTTCAGGACGGAAGCTTATTCCGCCGACTCGTTCGCCGGAACGACCGAGATATACTGACGGCCTTTCAGGCCGCCATGGAATTTAACAACGCCATCGCGGGTCGCGAAGATCGTGTGATCTTTGCCGAGGCCGACGAACTTGCCGGGGTGCCACTGGGTGCCGCGCTGGCGGACGATGATGCCACCTTGGTTGATCGTCTGGCCGCCATAGACTTTCACGCCAAGACGCTGGCCTGCTGAGTCGCGACCGTTTTTCGAACTACCACCGGCTTTCTTATGTGCCATTTTTCGTGCTCCTTAAATTCTTGTTCGCTTACGCCGTGATGCCAGTGATCTTCAGAACCAGCAGGTTCTGGCGATGGCCGTTTTTGCGGCGATAGTTCTGGCGGCGTTTCTTTTTGAAGACGATGACCTTATCGTCGCGGATCTGCTCCAGCACTTCGGCCTTCACGCTCGCGCCCGACAGGGTGGGGGTGCCGAATTTTGCCTTGCCATCGGTGCCGCCGACCATCAGGACTTCGCTCAGGGTGATGGTATCGCCTTTTTTGGCGTCGAGCAGTTCAACGCGCAGGATGTCGTCCTTTTTCACGCGATATTGCTTACCACCGGTTTTAATGACTGCGTACATAGCTATGACCGTTTCATTTCAAGTGTTTATCAGGAATCTTGACGGTTGCCACGGGGGCATCCGAGATGGGCAATATACGCTTGCCACTCGATATGTCAAGAAATATTGGGGCGCATCCGCCATTTATCCGGCTTACCTCATGATATATAGTGTGGGACGGGGGATGAACAGGGGCAATGACCCAGATACTGAATAGCCTGGTGATTGCGAAGGGACTGGATACCCAGCACGCCCTTGAAGAGATTATGGTAAACAATCTCGAGGGCTATGTCATGAGCTTCCTGACATACCCGATCGATCGCTTCGGAGAGATCGACCGCGAGCCCGACCTGATCTTCATTGACGGCGGCACGGGCCTCTCGGGCGAGGATATCCAGCGCATCCTGAAGGCATTTCCACGCAAGACCTATGTCGTGCTCGACGACAACCCGGGCATGCGCCGCCGCATTTACCTGAATATGGGCATGGACGAGGTGATGAGCCTCACCGACCTGAAGTCGGAACTGGGCAAGCACCTGCTGGAAAAGCTGCTCGCGCTCAAGGACCTCGCGGCTGCCGAGGCGAAAGTGGCGCAAGGGGAAGAGCGGTTCCGCGGCATCATCGAGCATTCCAATGACATCATCATGATGCTGGATGCGGAGGGCACGATCCTTTACGGCAGCCCGGCCTTCACCCGCCAACTGGGCTACGAGATCTGGGAAGTGCTGGGCCAGCCGTTTTTCAGCTTTGTCCATGCGAGCGACAAGGTGGAGTTCGAGACGCAGTTCCGCCG
>DASPMW010000031.1:0-60341 GCA_035626855.1 Patescibacteria group bacterium | reverse complement strand
ATCTCGCCGAAACCTTTATCTATTCGGATCTCAAGGTCTGCAATATCCGCGACGAAGAGGGCCGACCGACGGGCAAGCGCGTCGAAGTGCGCGGCCTTGATGCGGGCGAAACGGGCGCGATCGGCGGCGTACCCTTCATTCATGCAATTCTGCGGGACCCCGTTGCGCTCGAGCAGGTCAAGGGACTGCTTTCAGACTACGGCCTGACGCCAGACAACGAAGGCTGGCAGCAGCGCATTGTCGAAGCCCGCCACAACGCGGCATACCACAACGGCAAATACCTCGATGTCGACTTCGGCATCCGCGCCGATGGCAAACCCGGCAACCTTGCGGAATTCAGCCGCGAGCTCGCAACGGTTCTGGAGCTCTATGCGTTGCGCAATCCGGAGCTGAAAGACGCGTTGAAGCCAGTGGTCGATATTGCGAAGAGCGGCGTGACCCAGGCCGAATTGAAATCCCGCGCAACCAAGGATTACGAACATGCCAATCGCCAGCTGCTGGCGGTGGCCAACGATAACCCGCAGCCTGCACACGCTGCCGGGTTTACTCAAGCCGCGAGAGTGAAAGGCCCCTAAGCCCTCATATCTCGCGGCTCTTTCTTCCTTCGCACAAAGGAAGGCTGACAACTGCACTTACACGCACACAAAAGTAAAAGGGCGGAGTTTCTTCCTTCTCCGCCCTTTTATGTTGCCCGCCTTTCATCGCGGGTTATTCAAAAGATTCGCGCAGTTCCATTCACAGCGTACTCGCACAAACCGTTGCGCAGCACAGCGTTTCAGCCGCTTAACCGAACATTAACCGCGGGCGGCCATACTCTGCCTACTACAAAAAAAACCCCACGGTTTTTAACCCAACAAAGGAGTTCAGCCATGACTTCATTCAAAATCCATACCGCCGAAAACGCACCCGAGCAGTCGCGCCCGCTGCTGAAAGAGCTCGTCGCCCGCCTGGGCTTCCTGCCGAATGTTTACGCCGCCGTCTCTGAATCCCCGATGGCACTCCGCGCATGGCTGGGACTGAAGACCACTGTTGAAACCGGACTCTTCACCCCCGTCGAGCGTCGCATTGTCATGATGACAACGAGCTACATGAACGACTGTTCTTATTGCGTCGCCGCAGGCTCCGCGCAGGGAGACAAGGAAGGCGTCGCAATGGAAATTATCGAGGCGCTGCGCGCGGACAAGCCCCTGAAAGACGCCAAGCACGAACAGCTTCGCCAGTTCACCCGCTCGGTCTTGAAGCGCATGGGCCGTCCTGAACAGGCGGATATTGATGCGATGCTCAAGGCAGGCTATACCAACGCCCATATTCTCGAGGTCGTGTCGATCATCTCGCTCGGGGTGATGGGAAATTACATCAACCACATCATCAAGGCGCCCCTTGACGCACAATTCGAGGCGCACCGCTTCGGCGAGCGCAAGGCAGATTTCCGCAAGGATGTCGCAGCCTAATACCTGTTGAAGAAGCAACCCGGCGCGCCGATTTCCGGCGCGCCGGGTTTGCCTTATGGAAGATGCTGGTAAATCCTTCTGTTCCCTGCCGCGAAGTCCTGTATATAATAATGTGTATGACTTGATCTGATTTTTCCAGAAAGTTCATCCCGCCAATGGCTGAGGGCAAGCCGCCAGAAAGACGCCGCTCGATTAACGCCGTCCAGCAAAAGCTGAAGGGCTACCAGTCGCGTCTCATCGATATTTCGCCGGACAGCCCGCATCTATCACTGACGCGTGCCTATTTGTGCGCTTTCGCCATCATCGCCGCCCTGACGCTGATCGGCCATTTCATGGTCTCCTACACCATCTCGAAGCAGAAAGACGATGCGGAAGTCACCTTTACGATGACGACCATGCGCTCGCTCATTGATATCGCCGTCTCAAACGCGACTGCCTACAAGATGTCCGGCAAGGACTTCGACGGCAAACTGCTCGCCGGCGCCATCAAGCGTTTGCGTGACTCGCGCCAGCAGCTGAAATATTACGATGACCCCGATGTCGAGCGGATGTTCAGGGAAAACCCCTATTTCCTCGACAAGCACATGACCGCATTCATTGAATCGGCCGAAGATTTTGCCAGCTATCGCAGCACGGATAAATTCGAGAAGTTCACCGAGGAATACAACCAGCTCTGGCGGCGACTTTCCAAGTCGTTCTCCATCAACCTTGATCAGGCGATCGAGCAGTACCATGGCAGCGTGACGGAACAGATCGCCTGGTCGCACCGCCTGCAGTACATTACGGCGATTATTGTCCTGCTCGTGCTTATCCTCGAGGCTTTCTACATCTTCCGGCCGCTCGTCACGCGCCTGAGCGCTTATAGCAAAGAGCTTATCCGCCTCGCGCTGGAGGACGAGCTTACCGGGCTGAAGAACCGCCGGGCGGTGATGCAGCTTGCGAACGCCGAAATGTCTCGCTTCAACCGCAGCGGCAAGCCGTTTGCGCTGGTGCTTTGCGACCTCGACAAGTTCAAGTCGGTCAACGACACCTACGGCCACAAGGTCGGCGACCTGGTGCTGAAACATTACGCAAAGCTCCTGCGCAACTCGCTGCGCGGCTATGACATCGTGGGGCGGTTTGGCGGCGAGGAATTTGTGATTATGCTGCCGCAGACGGAACCCGAGGCGGCCCTTTCCATCATCAATCGCTTCCGCGAGACGGTTGCCAATACTCCCTGCCCTTATATCGACAAAGACAACAAGCAGCAGATGCTGAAATTCACCTCCAGCTTCGGCATCGCCGCGGTCACCCTCCACCGTCCCTGGTCGCTGGACACCCTGCTGATCCGCGCGGATGAATGCCTGTACGAGGCAAAGGACAAGGGCCGCAACTGCGCCGTCATGGTCGTGCTGGATACGCCGCCGACGCCCGGCACGCCTGAAGAGCAGCCGGCCGCTTAAGCCTACAAAAAATAACGAAGCAAAGAAAACCCCCGCCGGAGTTATCCGTGCGGGGGAAATCTTTTACTCGGTCGCTAGAGCGGCTGTTACGCCGCGCCTGCCCGGCCGCCACGCTTGGTGCGTTCGCGGGTATCGGGTTTCGGCGCCTCGATCACGGCCACGTTGTCGCCTTCGTGCGCAATCGGGCTGGCCGCTGCGTTGGCGGCAAGGGCAGCCTGGTCGCGTTCGAGAGCGATGCGTTTCAGCTTGTGGACGAAGGAGCCCGTGCCCGCGGGGATCAGGCGGCCCACGATCACGTTTTCCTTCAGGCCAATCAGCTTGTCGACCTTGCCCTGGATGGCGGCTTCGGTCAGCACGCGGGTCGTTTCCTGGAAGGAAGCGGCCGAGATGAAGGAACGCGTCTGCAGCGAGGCCTTGGTAATACCTTGCAGCATCGGGATGCCTTTTGCCGGGCGGCGGTCGTTTGCCAGCGCCTGGTTGATCTCGTCCATTTCCTCGCGGTCGACCTGTTCGCCGTTGATCAGGGTCGTTTCGCCGGCGTCCGTGACTTCAACTTTCTGCAGCATCTGGCGGATAATCACCTCAATGTGCTTGTCGTTGATCTTCACACCCTGCAGGCGGTAGACGTCCTGGATCTCATTGATCAGGTAGTCGGCGAGAGCCTCGACGCCCATGACAGAAAGAATGTCATGCGGGACCATCGAGCCTTCGAGCAGCGCATCGCCGCGGCGGACGTAGTCGCCCTCGTTGACCGCGACGTGCTTGCCTTTCGGAATGAGGTATTCCTTGGGCTCGCTCTTGCCGTCGGTCGGCTTGACGATGATGCGGCGCTTGGACTTGTAGTCCTTGCCGAATTCGACCTGGCCGTCGATGTCCGAGATGATCGCGAAGTCCTTCGGACGGCGTGCTTCGAACAGTTCCGCAACGCGGGGCAGACCGCCCGTGATGTCGCGGGTTTTCGACGATTCCTTCGGAATACGCGCGATGATATCGCCCGCCTTCACTTCGGCGCCGTTATCGAGGTTCAGGATCGCGCCGACCGGCATGTAGTAGTTGGCTTCAAGCCCGTTGGGCAGCTTGATGACCTTGCCGGCAGCGTCGGTGAGCGTGATGCGGGGCTTGAGGGCCGCCGCTTTCGGCTGCTGACGCCAGTCGATGACGACCTTCGACGAGATACCCGTCGCTTCGTCCATCTCTTCGCGAATCGAGAGGCCTTCGACGAGGTCGCTGTAAACAGCGGCGCCGTCTTTCTCGGTGATGATGGGGTTCGTGTAGGGGTCCCACTCGGCAAGCTTGCCGCCTTTTTTCACCTTGTCGCCGTCGTTGACCAGCAGCTTCGCGCCGTATTGCAGGCGGTGGTTCGCACGCTCGCGGCCCTGCTTGTCGAGCAGCACCACTTCCGTGTTGCGGCCCATGACGATCTGCACGCCTTCCGAGTTGGTGACCACGTTCTTATTGCGGACCTCGACGGTCGCATCGAACGCGGCTTCTGCAGAGTTCTGCGCAGCGCCACGCTGTGCCGCGCCACCGATGTGGAACGTACGCATGGTCAGCTGCGTGCCCGGCTCGCCGATGGACTGCGCGGCCATGACGCCGATCGCTTCGCCTTCGTTGACGGGGGTACCACGCGCCAGATCTCGGCCGTAGCATTTCGCGCAGATGCCGTTGTCTTTCGACTGGCAGGTAAGGACCGAGCGCACCAGCACCGCGTCGATGCCGGAGGTTTCGATCTTTTCCGAGGTCGCTTCGTCGATGATCTCGCCGGCGGCCACGATGACCTGGCCGGTGAGCGGATCGACGACATCGACCGCAGCCGAGCGGCCGAGGATGCGCTCCGGCAGGGAAACGATCACATCGCCGCCTTCGATGACGGGGCGAACGGTGAAGCCGTTCTCCGTGCCGCAATCGTTTTCGGTGATGATCGCATCCTGCGCGACGTCCACGAGGCGGCGGGTCAGGTAACCCGAGTTCGCCGTCTTGAGCGCCGTATCGGCCAGACCTTTACGCGCGCCGTGCGTCGAGTTGAAGTACTCGAGAACGGTGAGGCCTTCCTTGAAGTTCGAGATAATCGGCGTCTCGATGATCTCGCCCGACGGCTTCGCCATCAGGCCGCGCATGCCCGCCAGCTGGCGGATCTGCTGGGTCGAACCACGGGCGCCGGAATGCGCCATCATGTAGACCGAATTCATGTAGCCCTGCTCGCCCGGCTTGGCGATCACGGCCATCATTTCCTTGGTCACGTCGTCCGTGCAGGAAGACCAGATATCGACGACCTTGTTGTACTTTTCACCCTTGGTGATCAGGCCGTCCTGGTACTGCTGCTCGAATTCCTTGACCTTCTTGTTCGCGTCCGCAACCAGCTTCTGTTTCGCTTCAGGGATGATGAGGTCGTCCTTGCCGAAGGAAATGCCGGCCTTGCAGGCGTTCGAGAAGCCGAGCGCCATCATGCGATCGCAGAAAATGACCGTTTCTTTCTGGCCGCAGTGGCGATAGACCACGTCGATCAGGTTCGAGACGTCTTTTTTCGTGAGAACGCGGTTCAGCACGTCGAAGGGCACGTTGGGATGGCGCGGGAGAACCTGCGACATCATCATGCGGCCCGGCGTGGTATCCACCACAAGGCGGACAGGATTGTTGTCCTTATCAACGGTGTGGTAGCGCGCCTTGATCTTGGTGTGCAGCGTGACCGTCTTGTTGAACAGCGCAAGCTCGATCTCCGCCATGTCCTTGAACAGCGTGCCTTCGCCCTTCAGGCCATCGAATGCCATCGACAGGTAGTAAAGGCCGAGGACGATATCCTGCGACGGAACGATGACGGGCTTTCCGTCCGCGGGGCGCAGGATGTTGTTCGTCGACATCATGAGAACGCGGGCTTCAAGCTGCGATTCAACCGAGAGCGGCACGTGGACGGCCATCTGGTCGCCGTCGAAGTCGGCGTTGAACGCCGTGCAGACGAGCGGGTGCAGCTGGATCGCCTTGCCTTCGATCAGCACGGGCTCGAAAGCTTGGATGCCGAGGCGGTGCAGCGTGGGCGCGCGGTTCAGGAGAACGGGATGCTCGCGGATGACTTCCTCGAGAATATCCCAGACTTCGGGACGCTCTTTTTCCACCATGCGTTTCGCGGCCTTGACCGTCGAGGCCAGGCCGTAGATCGACAGGCGGTTATAGATAAAGGGCTTGAACAGCTCGAGCGCCATCTTCTTGGGAAGACCGCACTGGTGCAGTTTCAGCTCGGGACCGACGACGATCACAGAGCGGCCCGAATAGTCGACGCGTTTGCCGAGAAGGTTCTGGCGGAAACGGCCTTGTTTACCTTTCAGCATGTCGGCGAGCGATTTCAGCGGGCGCTTGTTGGCGCCGGTGATCACGCGGCCGCGGCGGCCGTTGTCGAACAGCGCATCGACGGCTTCCTGCAGCATGCGTTTTTCGTTGCGCACGATGATGTCGGGCGCGCGCAGCTCGATCAGGCGGCGGAGACGGTTGTTGCGGTTGATGACGCGGCGATAAAGATCGTTCAGGTCGGAGGTCGCGAAACGGCCGCCGTCGAGCGGGACGAGCGGGCGCAGTTCCGGCGGAATGACCGGAACAATATCGAGGATCATCCATTCCGGACGGGTGCCGGAAGTGAGGAACGCATCGATCAGTTTAAGGCGCTTGACGATCTTTTTCTTCTTCGCGTCGGAGCCAGCGGCAGCGATGAGGTCTTGCTCAAGCTGCGCTTTTTCCTTCTCAAGCTGGACGGCCGAGAGCAGTTCTTTCAGCGCTTCCGCGCCGATTCCGGCCTTGAAGGCGTCTTCGCCGTATTTGTCGACGTTGTCGGCAAATTCTTCTTCGGTCAGCAGCTGCAGCGGCTTCAGCGGGGTCATCAGCGGGTCGATGACGATGAAAGATTCGAAGTACAGGACCTTCTCGAGATCTTTCAGTGTCATGTCCATCATCAGGCCGATGCGGCAGGGCAGCGACTTGAGGAACCAGATATGCGCAACCGGCGATGCCAGCTGGATATGGCCCATGCGGTCGCGGCGCACCTTCGAGAGGGTGACTTCAACGCCGCACTTCTCGCAGATGATGCCCTTGTACTTCATGCGCTTGTATTTGCCGCAAAGGCATTCGTAATCCTTCACGGGGCCAAAGATGCGCGCGCAGAACAACCCGTCTTTTTCCGGCTTGAACGTGCGGTAGTTGATGGTCTCCGGCTTCTTGATCTCGCCGTAAGACCAAGACAGGATCTGCTCCGGGCTTGCGATCGAAATGCGGATCTGGTCAAAGCTTTGCGGGCCAGTGACCTGACCGAAGAGGTTCATGACTTCATTCATAGGTATTCTCCCACATTCCGATTAATTGTTCTGGCTTTGCTTCAGGTCGACGTTCAGACCCAGCGACCGCAATTCCTTCACCAAGACGTTGAAGGATTCCGGAATGCCGATCTCGAACGTATCGTCGCCGCGGACGATCGACTCGTAAGCCTTGGTCCGGCCTGCGACGTCGTCCGACTTGACGGTGAGCATTTCCTGCAGCGTATAGGCCGCACCGTATGCCTGCAGCGCCCAGACTTCCATCTCGCCGAAACGCTGGCCGCCGAACTGGGCTTTGCCGCCGAGAGGCTGCTGCGTAACGAGAGAGTAAGGTCCGATCGAGCGTGCGTGGATCTTGTCGTCGACAAGGTGGTGCAGCTTGAGCATGTAGATGTAGCCGACGGTCACTTCGCGCTCGAAGTATTCGCCGGTACGGCCGTCGATCAGCTTGACCTGGCCGGAGGTGGCAAGGCCTGCGTCATCGAGCATCTTGTTGATGTCAGCCTCGACCGCGCCGTCGAAGACGGGCGTTGCGATAGGAACGCCGCGGCGGATGTTGTCGCACATTTCGAGCAGTTCCGGCTGCTTAAGCGTCGCAACGTCTTCCTTGTAAGCCTTGTCGCCGTAAGCGAGCTTCAGCTTGCCGTGGAGGTCTTTCTCCTGCTTCTCGCGCTCGGCGCCGGTTGCGCGATGGTAGCGGTCGACGATCTCGCCGATCTGCTTGCCAAGGCGCGCGGTCGCCCAGCCAAGGTGGGTTTCAAGGATCTGGCCGACGTTCATGCGCGACGGAACCCCGAGCGGGTTCAGCACGAGGTCAACGGGCGTGCCGTCTTCCAGGTAGGGCATGTTTTCGACGGGCATGATCTTCGAGACGACACCCTTGTTTCCGTGGCGGCCGGCCATCTTGTCGCCGGGCTGCAGCTTGCGCTTGACCGCGATGAACACTTTCACCGTTTTCATGACGCCCGGCAGCATTTCGTCGCCGCGCTGCAGTTTTTCAACCTTGTTTTCGAAGCGTTGCGTCAGGTCTTCGATCGCGCGATCGAAGGTCTGGCCCATGCTTTCGATATCTCCCATGGTTTTTTCGTCGGTGACGACGATGTCGCGCCATTCATGGCGTTTCGTCGCCTCGAGGTCGGCAGCCGTGATCTTGTCGCCTTTCTTGAGGCCTTCGATCGGTTTCGCGACCGACTTGCCGACAAGGACTTCCTTCATGCGGCCGTAGTAGCCGCGCTCGTAAATCCGGCGTTCATCGTCGCGGTCTTTCGCAAGACGTTCGATCTCCGCGCGTTCGATGGACAGAGCGCGCTGGTCTTTGTCGACGCCGCGGCGGGAGAAGACGCGCACTTCGACGATCGTGCCCGAGATGCCGGGCGGAACGCGGAGCGAGGTGTCTTTCACGTCGGAGGCTTTTTCGCCGAAGATGGCGCGCAGGAGTTTTTCCTCCGGCGTCATCGGGCTTTCGCCTTTCGGGGTGACTTTACCCACCAGGATATCGCCTGCTTTCACTTCAGCGCCGATATAGACGATGCCGGCTTCGTCGAGGTGCTTGAGGCCTTCCTCGCCGACGTTCGGGATGTCGCGGGTGATGTCTTCCTGGCCGAGCTTGGTGTCGCGCGCCATGACTTCGAATTCCTCGATATGGATCGAGGTGAAGACGTCGTCGGCGGCGATGCGCTCGGAGATCAGGATGGAGTCTTCGAAGTTATAGCCGTTCCAAGGCATGAACGCGACGAGCACGTTGCGGCCAAGCGCGAGTTCGCCGAGCTCGGTCGAGGGACCGTCGCCGATGATATCGCCGGCTTCCACGCGGTCGCCCACTTTCACAAGCGGGGTCTGCGTAATGCAGGTGTTCTGGTTGGAGCGGGTGAACTTTTTCAGCTTGTAGATGTCGACGGTCGACTTGGCACTGTCTTTCTCGTCGGTCGCATGGACGACGATACGGTTGGCGTCGACCGAGTCAACCACGCCCGAGCGGAGCGCAGTGATCGCCGAGCCAGAATCGCGGGCAACGGCTGCCTCCATGCCGGTGCCGACGAGCGGCGCGTCGGAGCGCATCAGCGGCACAGCCTGGCGCTGCATGTTCGAGCCCATCAGCGCGCGGTTCGCGTCGTCGTTCTCAAGGAACGGGATGAGCGCGGCGGCAACGGACACGATCTGCTTGGGCGAGACGTCAATCAGGTCGATCTGGTCGCGGGGCGACAGGATGTAATCGCCACCCTTGCGGCAGGAGACGAGGTCAGAAACGAAGCCCATTTTTGCGTCGAGTTCGGCATTCGCCTGCGCGATCGTGTATTTGCCCTCTTCCATCGCCGACATGTAGATGACTTCGTCGGTGACTTTGTTGTTCACGACCTTGCGGTACGGGGATTCGATGAAGCCGTACTGGTTGATGCGCGCATAGGTGGAGAGCGAGTTGATCAGACCGATGTTCGGACCCTCGGGGGTTTCGATCGGGCAGATGCGGCCGTAGTGCGTCGGGTGAACGTCGCGGACTTCGAAGCCTGCGCGTTCGCGGGTCAGACCGCCTGGTCCAAGGGCCGACATGCGGCGCTTGTGTGTAATCTCCGACAGCGGGTTGGTCTGGTCCATGAACTGCGACAGCTGCGAGGAGCCGAAGAATTCGCGGACAGCGGCAGCCGCCGGCTTCGCGTTGATCAGGTCATGCGGCATCGCGGTGTCAATATCGACAGACGACATGCGCTCGCGAATCGCGCGTTCCATGCGCATCAGGCCAACGCGGCACTGGTTTTCCATTAATTCACCAACCGAGCGGACGCGGCGGTTGCCAAGGTGATCGATATCGTCCGTTTCGCCGCGGCCGTCCTTCAGGTCCACGAGGATCTGGAGGATCGCCATGATGTCTTCCTTGCGGAGCGTGCGAACCTGATCGTCGGTCTTGAAATCGAGACGCGCGTTCATTTTCACGCGGCCGACCGGGGAAAGGTCATAGCGCTCGAAATCGAAGAACAGACCGCGGAACAGCGTGTCTGCCGATTCCAGCGTGGGCGGCTCGCCCGGGCGCATGACGCGGTAGATGTCGATCAGCGCGTCTTCGCGGTTGCGGCATTTGTCTGCCGCGAGGGTATTGCGGATATAGCCGCCGACGTTGATGTTGTCGATCGACAGGATTTCGAGCGACTTGATGCCGAGCTTCTCGATTTTATCCAGCGACTTGCTGTCGAGCTCGTCACCTGCTTCGAACACCACTTCGCCGGTCTTCTCGTCCATGATCGTGCGGGCAACAGCGGCGCCCACGAGTTCTTCGGTCTGGATGATGACGTCCTTGAGGCCGTCTTCCTCGAGCTTGCGCGCCTGGCGCGCGGTGATCTTGGTGCCAGCCGGAACTTTAACCTTGCCGCCTTTGGCGTCGATCAGGTCGAACTTGACCTTCAGGCCGCGGTAGCGGTCGGCGACGTAAGGGGTTTTCCAGCCATCCTTGGTCTTTTCGTAGGGGATGATGTCGTAGAAGTAATGCAGGATGTCTTCTTTCGACAGGCCCTGGATCTTGGTCGGATCAACCGGTTTGCCCGCCTTGTGCTGGCGTTCGCGGTATTTGGCCGATTCATCGGAATCGAGCGCGAGCAGGAAGGTCGTCACCGGCAGCTTGCGGCGGCGGTCGATACGGACATAAACGAGGTCTTTTGCGTCGAATTCGAAATCGAGCCAGGAGCCGCGATAGGGAATGACGCGCGCGGCGAACAGGTATTTGCCGGACGAGTGGGTCTTGCCCTGGTCGTGGTCAAAGAACACCCCGGGGGAGCGGTGCATCTGGGAGACGATCACGCGCTCGGTGCCGTTCACGATGAACGTGCCATTGCCGGTCATGAGCGGCATGTCGACCATATAGACATCCTGTTCCTTGATGTCGCGGATCGTGCGCATGCCGGAATCTTCATCGATGTCGAAGGTGGAGAGGCGCAAGGTCACGCGCAGCGGCGCGGCGTAGGTCATGCCGCGCTGGACGCATTCTTCCACGTCGTATTTCGGCTCTTCGAGCTCATAGCGCACGAAATCGATTTCCGCGCGGCCCGAGAAATCCTTGATCGGGAACACGGACTTGAAGACTTCCTGGAGGCCTTCGGTCAGGCGGTCCTGGTGCTTCGTCTCGCGCTGCAGGAATTTCTCGTAGGAGTTGCGCTGCACCTCGATCAGGTTCGGCATTTCACAAACTTCGGGAATTTTTCCGAAGCTGCGGCGTATGCGCTTGCGGCCCGTGAAGCTTTTGCTGTCCGAAAGTGAACGAATTGCCTTTTTTGCGCTCATGGCGTTTTCCTTGTGTCCCGATGAAAGAATATGGGTGCTAGACCCCAACCCGAAGTGCCGAAGGACAGAAACGGAGCCCACCACATGACTTCCGACGTCCTGAAAAAATCTTTGAATTCCCGCTAGTGCCGCTTAGTGCCGGTAGTGCCGTCTCAAACTCATATAGTTTTTCGTCAAGTACCCCGATAGCGCCGGGGGCAGTCCCTTACAGCAGAAGGGGCGGCGGGAAAAATTTCCCCGCCGCCGCAATCTTTAAACGTCGCTGTTCAGCGAAATAATCAAGATGATTACTTCAGCTCAACTTTCGCGCCGACTTCTTCCAGCTTCTTCTTGAGAGCGTCAGCATCTGCTTTCGAGACGCCTTGCTTCAGGGGCTTGGGAGCGCCTTCGACGAGGTCTTTCGCTTCTTTCAGACCGAGGCCGGTCACTTCGCGAACGACTTTAATGACTTCGATTTTTTTGTCGCCGGCAGCAGCCAGGACAACGTCGAATTCAGTTTTCGCTTCGCCAGCCGGAGCAGCGCCACCGCCGACAGCTGCGACAGCAGCCGGAGCAGCAGCGGAAACGCCCCATTTCTCTTCGAGAAGTTTCGAGAGTTCAGAAGCTTCGAGAACGGTCAGTTTCGACAGTTCGTCGACGATTTTTGCGAGATCAGCCATTGTAGTACTCCTTGTTAGATAGTTCGTTTGTAGGTTTAAAAAAGGTCGTCTGCGTTAGCCTTTTTGGGCATACGCGCTGGTGACACGGGCCAGTTGAGCTGCCGGAGCCTGAGCAATGGTGGCGATCTGACGTGCCGGTGCCTTAAGCAGGCCGGCAATCTGGCCACGCAGTTGATCAAGAGAGGGCAGTTTCGACAATGCCACAACGGCCGCCGTATCGAGGACCTTCTCGCCAAGGCCTCCGCCAATGATCACGAGCTTCTCGTTATCTTTGGCGAAGTTGGCGGCGATCTTCGCGGCTGCAACAGGGTCTTTCGACGTTGCGAGGCCGACGGGGCCTTTGAGCATCGGGCCGATGCCTTCAAAGCGCGTACCCTTGAGGGCGCGCAGGACGAGCCGGTTCTTGGATACTTTGAAATCGACGCCTTCTTTGCGCATTTTGACGCGCAGTTCGGACACCTGCGCCGCGGTCAGACCCATGTTCTGGGTCACGATCACGGACTCGATGCCACCGAACGTCTCTTGCAATTCAGCGACGAATTCAGCTTTTTTTGCACGATCCACGGGATATTCTCCGTTTCATTTTAGTTATGGCGCGCTTCCTTTTGACGGGAATTGTGCCGGGGTTGCATGAAGGAAGACGATAGCCTGTCTTCCCACCTGTTATTCCCGTCCGAAGCGTCCAGCCATAACGGATAGTCCCGTTAAAAACTTTCTTCCTCGTCTGTACCGGCCTTTTCAGGTTTAGACCCCGACGGGGTACCAGTAGTCTCGGACAGGGATCTGGTCGGGGGCCGAAGCCCCGTCCCAAATTTCGTTACGCGGCCCGCAGCAGGCTCGCAAGCTCCAGCTTCACGCCGGGGCCCATCGTGGAGGACAGGCTCGCCTTGCGGAGATAGTTGCCCTTCATCGTTGCGGGTTTCGCTTTCACAACCGCGTCCAGCAGGGCGCGGATGTTTTCGCAAAGTTTCTTCTCGTCAAAGGAGGCCTTGCCCACGCCGACGTGGACGATGCCTTCCTTCTGCGCGCGGAATTCGACGGCGCCGCCCTTTGCCGCTTTCACGGCCGAGGTCACGTCCATCGTCACGGTGCCGAGCTTCGGGTTAGGCATCAGGCCTTTGGGGCCGAGCACCTGACCGAGCTTGCCGACGACGCCCATCATGTCGGGGGTCGCGATGACGCGCTCGAAAGGCATGTCGCCTTTCTGGATGCGCTGCGCGAGGTCGTCGTCACCAACGATGTCCGCGCCCGCTTTTTTTGCTTCTTCGGCCTTGGGGCCTTTCGCGAAAACGGCGACGCGCACGTTCTTGCCCGTGCCGTTCGGCAGGACGACCATGCCGCGGACGTTCTGGTCCGACTGCTTGGTGTCGATGCCGAGGTTGATCGCGATCTCGATGGTTTCATCGAATTTCGCGGTCGCGTTCGACTTGATGTATTTCACGGCGTCTTCCAGGGACCAGATCTGCGTGGTGTCCTGTGCCTCGCGCACTTTGCGCAGGCGCTTGGTATAAGCCGATTTCACTTTTGCTTGTTCTTTTTTAGCCATTGTATCAGCCCTCCACCACTTCGACGCCCATCGAACGCGCGGTGCCGGCGATGGATTTCATCGCGGTATCGACGTTCGCTGCGTTCATGTCTTTCAGCTTTGCAGTTGCGATTTCACGCAGCTGCGCCTGGGTGATCCGGCCGACATTGGCGTCTTTGCCCGTCGTGCCCGAACCTTTTTCCAGTTTCGCGGCCTTCATGATGTAGTAGGACGCGGGCGGGGTTTTCATCACGAAGGTGAACGAACGGTCCACATAGACGGTGATGACGCAAGGGATCGGCATGCCAGGTTCCATGCCCTGGGTCTGCGCGTTGAAGCCTTTGCAGAATTCCATGATGTTCACGCCTGCCTGGCCGAGAGCGGGACCGATGGGCGGCGAGGGGTTTGCTTTACCAGCCGGGACGACCAGCTTGATATAGCCTTGTACTTTCTTTGCCATTCTAATCTCCTTTTAAGGTCAAAGGGTTGTGGTGCGGCTCCGGTTGGTCTTTGCCGGGAAGCCTCCCACAGCGTGCCTGAAAGATTCTTACAAAGAATCGACAGACGCGGCAGAATATAGCCTTATTTGACTGGAATGCAAGGGAATTCGCTGTGGATAACCGCGGCGAGACGCGGGATGTTATGGTTTCAATATATATCCATATCCCGGTTTCGCAAGTCCTTCCATTTACATACGCCCGAAATCGCCATAGGGTAATCAGATTCACAGCGAACGGAGTTATTATGGCAGACGACCCAGCCAACGACCCCTATGGCAAGCCGCCAAAGGATATTTTCAAGGATTTTCTGGACGCCGCGTCTCGAACCGTCGAAGTGAATGAATCCCTTGCCGCCGAGCAGGCCGCGCGGAAGGCCGAGCGCGACGCCATGCGCATCAGGCTGCAGGACCAGTATGACGAGGCCAGGGATGGCCTGCGCGACAAATACGAGGGCCATCTTCAGCCCATCCTCGCGGCGCTGGAATCCCTCCCCGCCAAGGATGGCCGTAAATTCCATGTGAAGCTCGAATTTTCCGATGGCGGCGTGGCGGCGGCGGCCGAGGCGCTTGATGAATACCTGTATAACGGCCCTTGCCTCACGATCTCGGTCCGTTACGACAAGGACTGGGGGACGCCGCCGAAACCTGATGAAATCCAGCCGATGATCCAGATAACGATCGCGCCAGGCAACAGCTATGCGCCGAATGAGGAACTGACGGTCAAGCGCTTCGACAAACTGTATGAAAGCTGGGACCAGGGCGGCATGACGGCGAAATCTCATGATGAAAGTAACGCCTACGGTTATGACGACCTACGCCAGAAACTCGGTGAATGGCTCGGCGACAACGCGGGCGACAGGTTGCAGGACGTGATCGAGGCGAAGAACGGGCCGCCGCCCAAGCCGCCAAGCCTGCCGCCTACCGTCAAAAAATATAAAGGCGGGGCGCTGAAGCCCTGAGCATCATGAAGAAACGCCTGACCGTATTCGCCTTCGCCCTGATGTCGCTTGCGACCGCGCCCTTCGCCGTCGCGGCCGACATGCCGCAACCCGGCAGCCCTGCCCCCGCCTTCAGCCTGCCGAACCAGGACGGCCGTGACACCGCGCTATCGGATTTCACGGGCAAATGGGTTGTGCTGTACTTCTACCCCAAGGACTTCACCACGGGCTGCTCGCTGGAGGCGCATAACTTCCAGGAAGATCTGGCGGAATACGAGAAGCGCAATGCCGTGATCCTCGGCGTCAGCATGGACAGCCCGGAATCACACAAAAGTTTCTGCGCGAAAGAAGGCCTGAATTTCCTGCTGCTCGCGGACAAGGACGGCCGGGTGAGCACGCTTTACGGCTCGACGCTTTCGGTCATGGGCAATGTGCTTTCCGCGCGCAATACCTTCCTGATCGGCCCGGACGGCGTCATTCGCAAGACCTACAAAAACGTCAATCCCGCGACCCATAGCGACGAGCTGCTCGCCGATATCGACGCCCTGAAGAACTAGCCTACCAGAATTTCTGCGGGGAGAACTTGAAGCGCACGCGGAACGATGTGCCGCGCTCCTTGTCGTAGCGGATTTCCGGCCCGACGCTCAGGTTGATGCCTTTGCCGTCGTCCTTGAGGTTGTTGTAATAGAGCCCCGCTTCCGCGCCGTAGGTCTCGGTGCCGGCGTAGCTGCGCACGACGCCCGAGAATTTGCCAAGGCCGTATTCATTGCCGTCCTTGCTGTCGAACAGGTTGGGAAAGTTGACTTCGCTGTAAACGCGGGCGTCGTTGCGGTTGACGACGTCGTTGCCCGCTTCGCGGTTGAACGATGTGCCCAGGATCAGCGCGGCCGGCAGGCTGCCGACATGCACGTTCTTCACGCCTTCCGCGAAGACGCCGACGCGCGAATTGCCGCCGGACTCGCGCGTGTAGCGGTTGCCGTGACGCTCGATCGGGCTGTCGTAATAGCCGAGGTTGAAGCCGCCGCGATAGGTCCAGTCTCCAGTCGCCGCAGTCGAGGAGGAATTGCCGATATTGAACTGCACGCCGTATTCGATGCCCTGCGCGCGGCCATACCATTCTTTCCGCATCGGTTTCATCTCGATGTATTCGCGCGTGACGGTAAGGGGCGTGTTGTCGAGCGGCAGCAGTT
This sequence comes from Patescibacteria group bacterium, assembly GCA_035626855.1. Lineage (GTDB taxonomy): Bacteria > Pseudomonadota > Alphaproteobacteria > Micavibrionales > UBA2020 > JAPWJZ01. The sequence goes on along the minus strand of DASPMW010000031.1, from coordinate 44,076 downwards.
TTACGTCATAGCGCGCGGCTGGTGAAATCCAGACACTTTCGCGCGTGATCGAAATCGTCGGCTTGTGCGCAAAGTAGTCGTCGATGCGGTCATTGAGCCCGCCTGAATTCGACACACCGCGCGCGCCCAGGTCATCCCAGCCCGTCGAGCCCTTCGGCGTCGGCTCCGGCAACGGCGTGGGGCCTGCTTCCTGCGCCAGCACCGGTTGCGCCGATATCAGCAGCCCGGCGCTCATCATCGCCGACTTGAAAATTTTCGACAGTCCGCCTGCCTTCTTCGGCTCAAACATATGTGTCTCCGTAAATTTCTTTAAGTGTTTCGGGGACTGTAGACTTATTGAATCGTTATGTCAAACGGGTAATTCAACCGCAAAACCATGGGGTTATGCCAATTAATGACGTATTATCCGATATGGCTTATAATATTGGATATCCGAAACCGGGACGAAGATGCCAGACCTGCAGAGCCAATTCCTGAAGAAAGAAACGCCCTTCGACTTCGCAGAAGCTGTCGCCGAAGCCAGGCGCGATTATCCGAAGGAAACCGCCAATATCACTTTCTTCGATCTCGCTTCGCCGGAGGTGGAAAAAGAGATCGCGGCTTTCGCCGAGAAGGCGAACCTGAACGGACGACAATATGACGCCCTCCTGGAAAAGGTCGAAAACAAACGCGCCGTGGCGACGGAAATGAACGGTTTCCGGATCGTTGCCGTCGCGTCCGCAGGCGAAGGCGACATGCAGTCATTCCCGGGTGATGAATACAAAAGCGCCTATTTCGCGTTTCAGCACGAGCTCGGGCATTTTGTCGTGAAGGACGCGCAAGGCCTTTCCGGCCGCGCCGAGGACTACAAGGAACATGCAGCGGACACCTTCGCCGTGATCCGCGGGCTGCAGGCAGGGGTCTTAAAGAAGAGCGACCTTCTCGCGCTATCCGACAAGCGCGGCCAGGAAATGCTCATGTCGATGGATTTCGCGCATATGACATCGATGTCGCTCGATGCGATCGCCATCAACCCGAAGAACATCGATTTCCTGTCGCTGAGTAAGCAGGACATAGCCAAGGTCGCGCAGCGCCACGCCAACACCTTCGAGAGCACCGGCAAAACCTTCAGCAAATTCTCGGCGCTGCAAAACGGCAATGGCTGCACGATTCCGGACGGCTCGCTTCGCCACGACGTCATCGACCGCAAGCTCGATCAGCTGCTGGACATCGCCATGAGCGCCCCGGCGGATTCACAGGAGTTTTACCTGGCGGCGCGCGTTCTTAACAACGTGCTCGAAACGGGAAAGCTGCGATGGGCGCCGTTCGAGCACACGGTCGATGTATCTACCGATCACTGGCGGGAAGCGCATAAGGCGCTGCTGGCGAAGGCCGGCGACCGCGATATTGGCGCCAAGAAAGCCCATAAAAGCGTCAGCCTGCACCGGCCCGGGGAAGAACCGAAAAACCTTGTGGCGCGCATTGCCGAGGGAATTAAGCCACTTAAGATTTAGGCCCGCCGCGCCTGAAGCTCGCGCGTTTCGGGGCGGCCGCACCCCTGCCCTTCATTCCGTCCTGCATGGCGCTTTGCAGGTAACGCGCGTGCTCGCGGTCGAGGAGATCGACGAAACCCGCATGGCCGCTCGCCAGGGCGACCTTCCGCGCATCGCGGCCACTCAAATCCTTCGCATCAATCGAAATCCCGGCATCAATGAGCATCTGCCCTGTCGCAACGGAGCCGGACGCAGCCGCGAGGATGAGCGCCGTTTCGCCTTCGGGCGTCAGCGCGTCCCGCGCCGCCTTGCCATCCAGGAGTTTGCGCATCGCATACGTGTTGCCGGCCTGTGCCGCGCGCAATAGCGGTGGCATTTTCCGCGGGCCGCCCTGCGTTATGTCAGCGCGAAGTTCCAGCAGCGTGTCGAACATCGCGTCATTGCCCTTGCTGATCGAGTGGTCGAGCGGGGAAACATGGTCGTCATTGCGTATGTCGATAACGGCGCCGCGCGCGTGCAGCAGCCGCACCGTCGAAATATGCCCGTTCATGGCGGCGATCATCAGCGCCGTATGGCCGCCAGCGTCGCGGATTTCGGTTTTCGCTTTATAGTCGAGCAGCAAGGTCAACATCGCGTCATCGCCCGCCTCCGCGGCCGTCTGCATGGGCGTAATCGACAAATCTGCCGGGAGGTCCGGATTGGCGCCGTGCCGCAGTAAAATCTCGGCCATTTTGTGGTCGCCGAGCGTCACGGCAAGGGCGAGCGGCGGGATCGGCACATGGTTGGCAATATCTGGATTAGCCTTTGCGTTCAGGAGCAGCTCAGCCGCTTCATATTGCTGCGCGCGCACGGCCTCCATGACAGCTGTCTCCCCGAGGGCGTCCTGGAAATCGACGGGTGCGCCGTCGGCAATCAGCTGGCGCAGGATGTCGAGATGCCCGTTGCGCGCGGCGTTGCCGAGCGCCTTGCCGCGCTCCGCCTGCAGTTCTGCTGCAACCGCGAAGGCGGTGGAAAGCGGGTCCTGCGGCAGTGGGTCGGCCATGGCAATGCTCCGAGCAAATGCGGCTTATTGTACCCCAGCGGACGCCCAGAGTCACTAAATATGAAAAATATTGTGAGAGTGCAGGCGGTTAAGTCTCGGCGTCCTTCGGAATAGCTCGGGCGCGAATGCGCGAAATGCGGCGGCCATCCATCTGTTTGATTTCCAGCATCCATCCCTGCCATTTCAGCGTATCGCCCTTGGCAGGCATGCGGCCCAGCGCGTGCAGCACATAACCCGCAATCGTCGAATAATGGCCGTTCGATTTGAAATCGACGCCGAGCTTGTTGGCAACATCGTAAATGGACGCCATTCCGTCGATGAGGATTTCTCCATTCGCGCTTTCATGGATCGAGAGCGGCTCGTAAGGCTGGTCCTGGCTCGGGAATTCTCCGGCGATCGCCTCCAGCAGATCGATATGCGTCACAACCCCGGCGACGGCGCCACCCTCCTCCGTCACGATGGCGATGCCGGCCGGGTATTTCTTGAGGAATTCGAGCAGCGCCATGACGGTCGTGTCTTCACGCACATATAGCGGCTCTTCGACCAGGTTGTCGATCACCTGCCGGTCGGCGCCGCCCATCCATTTGGCGAGAAGCTCGTCCTTGCGCAGGATGCCAACGATATTGTCGAGGTCCCCCTCGGCCGCCAGCAGGCGGGAGCGCTCGGCCTCCTGCACCGCCTTCAAAAGATCAGCGGGCTGCTGCAGCAGGTCGACCCAGACGATTTCGCGACGCTGGGTCATGATCGTGCTGACCGGCCGCTGCGACAGGTTGAGCACGCCCCGGAGCATATGTTTCTCGGAATCTGAAATGACGTTGGTTTCGGCCGCTTCCTGCAGCACGAGATTTGCCTCGCGCGCTTCTTCCGCCCCCTCGAGCGGCTTTGCGCCCATGAGCTTAAGGATCGCATCCGCCGTGCGCTCGCGCATATCCGTGGTGGTCACGCGCTTTTTCATGCGCGCCTGCGCGAACTGGTTGATCGTCTCGATCATGATGGAGAAAGCGATCGCGGCGTAGAGATACCCCTTCGGAATATGGAAGCCCATGCCGTCGAGCACAAGGCTGAGTCCCACCATCAGCAGGAAGCCGAGGCAGAGGATCACCACCGTCTGGTGGCGGTTGACGAAGGCGGTCAGCGCCTTGCTGACCGAGATCATGATCATGATCGCGATTGTGACGGCGAGGATCATCACCATCAGATAATCGGTCATCCCGATCGCCATGATGACGGCGTCGAGTGAGAACACGGCATCCAGCACGACGATCTGGATCACCACCATCCAGAACTGCGCCTTGTAGGCGCCGGGGCGGCGGCTGTGGCCTTCGATGCGGCCATGCACTTCGGTCGTGGCTTTATAGAGCAGGAATAACCCGCCGCCGACGAGGATGCAGTCCCGGGCCGAAAACTCCCGGCCGAAAACATTCAGCCAGGGCTGGTTGAGGGAGGCGAGCCAGGAAACCGTCGCCAGCAGCACGATGCGCATGCCCAGCGCGAGCACAAGGCCAAGCTTGCGCGCAAGGTCGCGCTGCTTGCCCGGAAGCTTCTCGACGAGGATCGCGATGAATATGAGGTTGTCGATGCCGAGCACAAGCTCGAGCAGGATCAGCGTGACAAGCCCTGCCCAGGCTGTGGGATCAAGCAGCCATTCCATCTAGGGACAGCCTTTGTGCATGAAGTTCAGACTCAGGTCTTCTCGACCTGGGCGAAATCGAGCTCGACGGGGGTGGAGCGGCCGAAGATCGAGACGAGCACCTTCAGGCGGCTCTTCTGTTCGTCGATTTCCTCGACAACGCCGTTGAAGGAATTGAACGGGCCGTCGCAGACTTTGACCTGCTCGCCGATTTCGTACATGACGGAGGGGCGCGGACGCTCCGAGCCGTCAACCATCTGTTTCAGCAGACGCTGCGCTTCGGTTTCCGAGATCGGCTGCGGCTTGGTGCCGGCGGCGCCGAGGAAACCCGTGACTTTCGGGGTGTTCTTGACGAGGTGCCAGGCGTCGTCGTTCATGTCCATTTTCACGAGCACATAGCCCGGGAAGAATTTGCGCTCGGCATTCACTTTCTGGCCGCGGCGGACTTCGACGACTTCTTCGGTCGGGACCATCACTTCAGCGATATACTGGTCGAGCCCGCGTTTCTTGGCGGTCTCGAGGATGGAGGATGCGACTTTTTTCTCGAAGCCGGAGTAAACGTGGAGGACGTACCAGCGCTGTGCCATTTGTTTTAAACTCTTTTAAACTCTTATGCCGTGGTGCCAAGTGTCAGGATGTACTTGATCGCGGTCGAGATCACCCAATCCGAGAACAGCAGGATCATCGCCATGATGAAGACCATGACGAACACGACGATCGTCGTGGTGATGGTCTCCTTGCGCGTCGGCCAGGTCACTTTCAGCGTTTCCTGGCGGACCTCGCGGGCGAACTGGGCTAGATTTTTCGACATCTCGTGCCTTTGTCTTTTACAGTGCTGCCATTCCGGGGGGAATGGCAGGAGCGGAGGGACTCGAACCCCCAACCCTCGGTTTTGGAGACCGATGCTCTACCAATTGAGCCACGCTCCTTCATGCCGTTTTCCCCCTGCGGCCCCTCGTTTCCGGCGGACCGGAGCGGAAGGATTGACGATGTAGGGGGATAACTTATGCGGTTATATATCGCAGTTCCGGCGCAAATCAAAGAAAAAAACAGCACGCGTTTATAACTGATCGCTATATCTCTGGAAAATCCGGAGAATCAGCGCGCGGGCTGTGCGCGAACAATGGCGGTGACGTCAAAAAACATCTCCTGCACCTGCGGCTTGTCCGTGGGGGCCGATGTCTGTGGATTCACGTATTTCAGCACATCGAGCGGCCGGCTTTTGTTCTGGCGGAATTCCTGGCTGACAAGGCGGAAGTGGAAGGTTTTCAGAATCATCTGCTCTTCAGCCGGGTCGATAACCCGGAACGCCGTGGCGGGCGTCTTGCCATCCCCTGTCAGCCGGATCGAGCGCAGGATGTCACGGAAAGCGCGTTCATGGAATTCCTTGTTGATGAGTGGCGACTTCGTCTTGTTCCAGAAGTCGATGGCCTGAAGGTGCGCGCGGTAATGGGCGAAGTGCCGGTCGAGGAGGGTGCGGTAGGCTTTGACGTTTGCCTCCGAGGGGTCAGTGGCGATCACCTGCCCCGCCTGTTGCAGGCCATACCATATTGCCTGCGCGCCGCCATAGGGATCGTAAAAGGAGGTTTGAGTGTAAAGCTGCCGAAGCGCCGCCCAGTCGATCGCGGCTGCCGGGTTGGCATTCGCCTTGGCGACGAGGTCCAGATACTGCTGGTCTTTCGGGTTCGCTTCCTGTGCTTGCACGGCGGCAGGCGCCAGCGTGACGAGGATGGCAAGAGCAAGGCTGAGCAGGTAATTTTTCACGGCGAACTCCGTCATTGATGCTTCCCTATTTCACGCGTCCGGCCGGAAAATACAAGTCCTGTTGCCATTCGTTCCGCAGCGGGGCGCGCCAGCTGTGGATAACTCACTTTTCGCCATTCATTCTGGTTGGTTACGGCGCATGTTTCATATGAAACATCAACTCATGCTTTAAATTAAAATTCCGCACGAAGCATATGATATTTGTTTTCGAGTAATTTAAAGCATCACTTAAGCGACCGCTCGTATTCTCTTGATTGAACGAGAGTCAGGCCCTGGCGTTGCGCTGAAAAAGACGGCTGCCCTGTTGCGCCTTGGAGAGGGATTGCAGGCGCGCTTTCGGTGCGAGCTTCAGGATTTTTTCGGCAACCCTTGAAAGGGCTGAGGAATCCCCCGCGATCATCTCGATCTCAATCTCTGAAAACGGGTAACGCTTTCCCGTGCTGAGGATAATCTCCCCCACGTCGAACGCAATCTCCACCCGTCCCCTGGCTTTGCCCCGCCCGATCACCAGCTCCAGCGCCCGGCGTTCAACGGCCGCGGTAAAAATGTGCTCCATCTTTTTAAGGCGGAAATGGCGCGCCCTGACGCGTGCCTCCGGGTCTGAAATTCTGGCCAGTGATGGCGCGGCCCCCGTCAGGGCGTCGCGGCACTCTTTCCGGAAGAATGTCCCTGCTGTCGCTCCCACGCCGGGGGCAAGGTCGAACTTCACCGTCTGTTCGTATCCGCCCAGCCTTCCGTCACTGCCCGGCTTGTACTGGAGGCGCAGGGAAATATTATGTCGATAAAGGATCAGGTCACGGCTGTCGTAATAGGCGCGGGAGAGGTATTGGTGTCGCACCTTGCCTTCTATTGCCGACTTGCGCAGCGCCCTGAATACCTGCTCAAGGTCGCGGAGCGGCAGTCGCAGCTTGATCTCCTGCTCGATTTCGGCGGAGGCCGCGGCTGGCTTGCGTTCTTTAGCCATCCGGAAGATGTCAGGCGAGGCAGGGCTGGGATTTGGAAATCGCAGCGCCCAGTTTTTCGAACTGCCCTTTCAGGAGTTCGGGCAGGCTGCCGATCTGCAGGCGATGCGCCTGGTCATTGACGGAAATAACTTCGGAGAAGACAGCCGAAAGATAAGCGGCATGTTCAAAAGTCTCCGCAGAGCATTGAACCGTCCAGAATTTATTTTGGGATTTCATTCCCGGAGCATCAGCCGCCACAGTCATCCGCATTCCCTCTTTAATGATAGAATCAGATTACAAGTACCTTACAGCCTCAGTATGGGGCATTTTGCACCGCACTAACAATGGCTTTTGTGAAGGATTTAAGAGTTAAAGCGTAAGCTTCGCGCGCCGGTAAAGCTCCGTCCCCTGCTTCGATTTGGGCTGAGGCTGCACGCGGGCCGACGGGGCGAGTTCGAGTATCTTGTCGCGCAGCTTGTCGATCGCGTGCGAGCTGCCGGATTTGCGCTCGATCTCGATTTCATAAAAAGGCGTATGGCTGTCGTTATGGGGCAGGATGATCTCCCCCACGTCAAAGGCGATTTCCGCGCTGCTCTTTTTGCGCCCATGGCCGAGCTCGATTTCGTAGTAGCGGCGCTCGATAGCGGCAGTGAAGATATGCTTCAAAGGCTGCTTCAGGAACGGCGCGAGCGCCTGCTTCGCCTGTTTATCCGTAACGACGGAGAGGTCGGGCGCGTGATCCGGCATCGGGTTCTTGATCTCGCGGCGGAACAGCGCCCCGGCGGCCAGCGTCGCGCCCTCGCTGATATCAACTTTCACCGTCTGCTCGTACCCGCCCACGGCAGCGCCCTTGCCCTGCTTGTACTGCATGCGGACAGACAACCCGTTCTGGTCGAGGTCGAGGTTCGGGGTGTCATAATAATGGCGGGGCAGGTATTTGTGTTCGATATGCCCCGGCGCGTATTCGCGCATCAGTGCGTTGAAGACCTTTTCCAGATCGCCTTTTGACAGGACGATCTTAACTTCCTGCTCGTCTTCTGTTTGCGTCTTGGGCGGGCGGGCCATGTGGTCTCCTGTCTGGAAGAAGCGAGGCTATCACATACGGGGCGGGGTTCAAGCGGGACCGGCCGCTTTGGGCGGCTTGAAGACCGCCGTGCCGGGCGAGGCCAGCGGCCCTTTCAGGCGTACCGCCGCGGGGTTGAAGAGCGTGGCGGCATCGGGCTTCGGCTCGGGGAGCGGCGTATCAAAGCGCTTGCCGCGCAGGATGACAGGCTGCTTGTCGACATTCTCGGGCAGCGGGCCGCTATAGAGCGTGAGTTTCGCCGTGACCGATATTTCCTCCCCGCTCAGCATTGCATCGCGCAGGCTGAGGCAAAACGCAGAAACCTGCGGCAGCAATTCATCGGGGATCTGTGGCAGCACATCTGCGATGCGCGGCTTCGGCGGCTGGCGGAAATCGACGGGAATCTCGACATCGATGGTTTTCAGGAGCGTGAGGGTCTCGGCTTTGGCGACCGGCTCCTGCTCCCGGAAGAGGAAATTGTCGTAGAGGTCGTTTGCTTCGACGAAGAAATCCGTCCCGTTCCCGTCGCGGACCAGGGGCTTGATCTTGAAGGCGCGGTTGATCAGTTCGCGCTGCTCGTCCTTGAACGCCATGGCGCTTCTCCCCTCGAATTTCAGCTTCGGGCGAGTATAGCAAATCTTTGTATTATGTCAATCCAAACCCCATTCCCGGCCGCGAAGGTGGCTTTGGCGCGATCGGCAAAGCCCCCTCCCCCTCCACCGCCGCGACAAGGTCGCCAACCGTTTTACCGCCGCCGATGTCACGTGTCAGGACCTGGGCATCGACGAAACGGTCCAGAAAGGCGGCCTTGAGCAACTGCGGATCGATATGACTGAAATCATCGATAAGCCTGCGTCGGGCTTCGGGGTCATAAGCGAAGCGCGCATAACGGGCGGCCGTATCCATCAATTCCTCCACCGTGTCGGGGCTGTCCGGCGCGCGGGTTTCGACGACGCCGTGGCGCCGTATATTCGGCATGGTCAGCTGCAGTGACAAGGCGTTATCCAGTATTTCCGTCGTCAGCGCGCCCTTTGCGAGCAGTTCGCCAACCGTCGGCGTTGCGCCAAAAACTTTTGCTGTTGCAATAAACCCTTCCGCTGAGTGGTCCGGGATGAAGGGCACGCTCAGGGTCAGCAGCCGGTCCACCACATGGCGCGTCACCGCTTCGTTGCCCTCGGCCGGCAACGCCTCGAACACCGGAGTCATCTGGTTCGGCACCAGCACGGCATAGGTTTCATGCAGCCGCTGCTGGCGCACCGTGCGCTGCGAGAGCGCATGGGCGACATCGGTCAGCATCAGCCCGCGGTAAATTTCGTGGAAATCCTCGCCCATCGGGTCGACATTTACCTGCAAGCCGCAGCAGGATTTCATTGTGTCCACCAGCGCATCAGCCTTTTCAACGCCATGCAGCCCGCGCAGATGTTCGCGATACGCGCCGAAGCGCGAGCGTGGCGTATCCTCCGCCTGCAGGAAGGCGGGCATATGGCCCTGCCCCTTCACGCGCAGATCCAGAAACGCCGCCGTCTCATCCAGCGCCCCGCGCAGCATGCGGTTCATCGCTTCGAGTTCGGCGAGATCGCGGCAGGGCTTGGTCGACAGTTCGATTTGCCCGCCGGGCTCGAGGCTTACATCGCCGACGCCGGGCAGGGTCAGCGCAACCGCGCGGTTTTTCTCATAGGCGATCGTTGCGCCTGCGAATTTCTCCGCCATGGTTTCCAGCACCAGCTCGACCTGGTCGAAAGTGATGGGGCGCCCTTCCGGCGTCGTCACGAATAACTCAAGCTCGGTTCCGATCTTGCCGCCGGCATTGCCGGAAATTTTGGCCAGAAGATGCTCCTCAATCTCGAGGCGGGACTGGAAGATGTGGTTCGGGTTCGCGGAATGATAAACGCGGGACATGGCGCTCGCTCCATGGTGAAATGTCAGTTTTTCTGGGTAATGGCTTTGTTTAAGGACGGCTAAAAACCGTCACAGCATGACGTAATGGCTTAACGCCACCAAAGCGGTGCCGCGAAAGCGAGCGAGACAGAGGCCAGCAGGGCCGTGTAAAAGGTCAGCGTCAGCATGCGCAAGGTAATAGCATGCGCGTCCGGGGGCGTCAAGGGGTATGGAAAACAGCCGTTAAGCCTATTTCGCGGCGACCATAGAGCCGGGTTCCGCTGCTGCGCGGCGTTCCGGCACGAGCGGGGTTTGCGCCGGCGCATCGGGCGGCGCGATCATAGCGTCACGCTGTTCGGGCGCGCGCGTCGCAACGGCGACGGGAATACCGTCCGCGCGCACGACCGCATCCTCGACCGCGACCCAGTCAATTTTAGCGCCCGGACCTGCCGCCTGCTGGATTTTCGCGAAGAGGTCGAGATCGGGTTTCATGCGAACTTCGCCGGCGCGCATTTTTTTCACCTTCGGCGCGAGCTGCAGGAACATGGTGTCGCCCTGCCAGCCGATCTCGTGGCTGGAGCGCATCAGCAGCACAGGCGTGCCGACCTTGACTGCCTTGAACAGTTTTTCGATATCGGCCGCGTACATCCGCATGCAGCCATGGCTGACCTTTTTGCCAACGGAGGACGGGGCATTCGTGCCATGGAACATGATGCCGTCAAGGCCCACGGAAATCGCATATTTGCCAAGCGGGTTGTTGGGACCGGCTTCAATGAAATCCGGCAGGTCGGGGCTTTCGGCGCGAATGCGCGGCGGCGGGGTCCAGATGGGGTCCTTGCGCTTGTTGTAAACCTTGGTCATGCCGGTCGGCGTTTCCCAGCCCTTCTTGCCGGATGCGACGGGGAAGGTCAGCACTTCCTTGCCGTCCTTGAAATAAAACAGGCGTGAGGTTTCGAGGTTGACGACAATGCCCTCGCGCGCGATCGACGGCTTCAGGTGCATTGAATTGACTGTGATCTGGGTGCCGGGCTTGATCTTGTTCGGGTTCACCTCGGGATTTGCCGCCTGCAGCTCGACATAGCCAACGCCGAATTTCTGCGCAATCGTTGACAGGTTCTCGCCCTTTTTTGAGGTGTAGGAAATAACCGCGCCGATCACATCACTGGCAGCGGGCGCAGGCAGGGGCGCTTCGGACTTCGCTTGCGGCAGCGGCGCGAGCGGCACGGCCGGTTCCAGCGCGTAAGCGGAGGGGACGGCAAAATGGAGGGAGAACAGGGCGGCGAAAACGGAGCGAAGATGCATGTGAACCAAGACCTTGCGTTGTTCCAGTACGGGCCCTGCCGGTCAGGGAAGGTCCCATGTTCACCCCAATATTAACCGCGCTACGTTAAATTCCCGTTAATACGGTAAGGGCTATTACACATTTAATTTCAGCAACTTAGTCTGTGAACACACGTCTTAAATTTACATATGGCGGAATTGAATGAACTTCGCTATCAAAGTGCCAGCACTTCATAAGGAGACAATCATGGGCAAACTCTGGCACCGGCAGGCAGGCGATGACGGCAAGGCGCAACTGCAGGAAATCGACCTTTCAACGCTGAAGATCGATGCGCCGACCGTGATCTATCTGTCGGGGTTTCTTACCAATAACAACCAGCCCGGCTTTATTTCAGGCGGGATCAAGAAAACCGAAGAACTGCTGGCGGGCGCCGCCGCAGGGAAGGTGCTGGCCTGGTCGCATACCAGCCTCGCCAATCTCTTCAACCTTGCCGCCTATAACATTCTCCCCTCCTCCCGCGCGTCCCAGGCGGGGTACGACCTCGCCGCTGCCGTGCTGATGCCATTGGTCGCCCGCGACTTCACCCGTGATGCGAAAGGCGGCGTCAGCGGTGCGCCGCTGCCCGAGGCAGAAGCACGCGCGAACTTGCGCAACGTCACGCTGTTCGGCTACAGCGGCGGCTCGATCGTCGCGCAGGAAACATTTAACGCGACGCTGAAGATGATGAAGAAGATCGGCTACGAGGAAAAAGCCGCGCGGGCCGTGCTCAAGGAAGTCGCGCTCATTTCCGTCGGCACGATTTCACGCCCGTCGAAAGAACGCGACCGCTTTACCACCGTTTACCTGGTCGCCTCCAACGACCGCATCAACCGCGCCAAGAACTGGATATGGGGCACGCTCGGTACGACGCTGCGCAGCCTCTTCCGGATCGCGCGCGATGCCAACCGCAAGGAACTCACGATCCGCCCGCTCTCGGACAGCAGCGTGTTTATCACGACCGCCGTGCGGCCCACCCTTTACGAATGGGAATACGGGCAGAACGGTGAGAAGCTCAAAAAGAAGTGGTTCCAGTCGCTTTATCCCAAATGGCTCGGCCGGCGCAGCTATCACGAGCTGCCGCATTACGTCACCACGGACGAAAACAACAACGGCTTTGCCAAGATCGTGCTGCACGCGCTGACCAATGCGATCAACCGTGACGCGCAGGTGTCGCCGCTCGCGCTGATCGCGCCGCCCGATGACGCCGCGCATCATGCGTCCTACCGCGAAAGAATTGAAAATGCCGTCAGGCCGATGCCGGCGGCGTTTCAGCCGCGCGGGCGTTAGGGAACGGTCGTCCGTACCGCCGGGCGCCATTCCTCGATACGTTTCCTGAGTTCCTTTGTCTGCTCGACCGTCAGCCGGCCCGCGATTGAATCGCGCGCGATCTGGTAACTGTCATAGCCGCCCCGCATGGCGACCGAAAACCAGAAATATGCTTCGACGATGCTCTTCTCGACGCCGTTGCCGTTCAGGTAAAGGACCCCCAGGTCATACTGTGCGTTGTTGTTTCCCTGCTGCGCCGCGCGCTGGTACCAGGCGGCGGCCTTGTCGAAGCTGCGCTCATACCCTGCGGTGCCGGTTGCGTAGAATTGCCCGATGCGGTACTGCGCGCGGGAGACACCCTGTTCACCCGACTTCTTGTACCATTCTGCCGCCTGCGGCGTGCTCTGGGTTATGCCGCGTCCCGCCTCCAGCATCGTTGCAATCTCGTATTGCGCCTCGGCATGGCCGTTTTCTGCGGCCTTGAGATACCATTGCGCGGCCATGCCAAGGTTCTGTTTCACCCCCTGGCCTTTTGCGTAGAATCTTGCGAGCTCGAACTGCGCCTCGGCATCGCCCTTTTCCGCGCGTTCGCGCGCGGCCGTTGCCTTTGCCTCGTAGCCTTGCAGGAACTCGCGCAGCTTGACGAGGTCCTCCCGCGCGCCCGGCACGCCCTGCGCCGCGGCTTTTTTGTACCATTCGCCGGCGAGCTCGTAATCCTGCTCGACGCCGTCGCCTTTTTCGTACCGCTTGCCTAGCATGTATTCAGCCTGCGGATGCCCCTGCTCCGCCGCGTTGCCGAGCCACTCAGCCGCCTTCTTCGTGTCCTTCATCAGGCCCGCGCCGTTCTCGTATGCCATCGCAAGCTTGAACTGCGCATCGGGCAGGCCCTGCGCCGCGGCCTTGCCGTACCACTCGACGGCCTTGGAGATATCCTGCTTCACGCCCTGCCCGGTCGCATAATAATTCGCGATCCAGAACTGCGCTTCGGCATTGCCTTGCGCTGCGGCCTTCTCGAACCAGCCGGCCGCCTTGGCGCGATCCTGCGCGACGCCGCGACCCGCGTCGTAACAAAGCGCGATATTGTACTGGGCAGAGACCGAACCTTGCGCTGCCGCCTGCTCGTATAGCGCGGCTGCTTTTTTCTCGTCCTTGGGAATGCCGTCGCCCAGGTCGTAGAGCATGGCGAGGTTGTGCTGCGCCGCGGCCGAGCCCTGCGCCGCGGCCTTTGCATACCACTCCGCCGCCTTGGCATTATCCTGTTCGACGCCGTCGCCGACATTGTAGCGGCGGCCCAGATCGAACTGCGCCTTGACGTCGCCTTCCGCCGCAAGCTTGTTGAGGTAAGCAAGCCGGGCCTTCAGCTTTTCCTCCGCCTCCAGGCGCTGCTCTTCCTGCTGGGCGGCCTGCTCCTCCTTGCTGAGCGGGCGGGGCTGCTTGGCCGCAGCCGGCGCCGCGCCGGCGAGGACGGCTGCAATCGTAACGGCATAAAATAATTTCTTGAGCATTATGTGTTCCCCTGCAAAAAGCGTAACGGGAACGCCCTTGAGCGGCAAGCGGAAAGCATACCGGGTTTTCCGGAACAAGAAAGCGCCGCCGGGGATCAAGTCCCCGGCGGCGCTTGTCTTGAAAGCCTTAGTCGCGATAGCCGCCGCGACGGCCGCCGTCCGAGCGGGACTGGCTGTACTCGCGACCGGCGGGCGATCCGCCCTTCAGCTTGCGGGAGCGGCCATGCGCATTGCGCGAAACGCCGCCATAGCCGCGGTCATCACCGCGTCCGTCGTCATAGAAACGGTCATCGCGGCCGCCGCGATCGTCGCGATCGGCGCTGTAGTAATCATCGTCCATCTCCCGGCCTTCCTGGGCGCGTGGAGCGCCGCGGCGGGAGCGGCGGCCTTCCATTTCGTAATCGTCGTCATTGCGCTGGTTGCGCCTGCCGACATCGCGCTCGTTGGCGTAATATTCCTCGTCCCGCCGGCCGTAGTGCGGCTCCCGGCGTTCGCTGCCGCCCTCCATCATCTCGCCACGGCGGGAGTTGCGACCGCTGCCATACGACATATCTTCGTCCCTTTCATAGCCGCCGTCGCGGCCATGGCGATACTCGTGGCTGCGTCCCGCCATTCCGGCCTCGCGGTCGCGGCCTTCCATGCGGTCGCGCTGATCGGCATAGCCGCGATTGGCATTGCGGGGAAACTGCCCGCCATCCTTGCGGGCCTTCGACTGCCGGCGGCCCGTATCTTCGAGGACTTCACCGCGGGTCTTGGAATTGCGCGCGGTCGTCTTTGCTTTCATGGAAGTCTTGCCCGCTTTTGCGGAGGCGGCCTTTTTCTTGGGGCCACTGCTTCGTGCGGTGCTCTTTGCGGCGGATTTGCGTTTCATGGCGGGTCCTTTCGGTTTGGATAGGCTGACTGACTAACTGATTAACGGCTCATGCCCAACCCGGTTCCGGCAAGAAAAGGGCCGCCCGAATGAACGGACGGCCCTTGCTTCGTCGCTAGACGAAAAATGGTGCCTTATATATGTCCGGTCAGCATGAGGACGAGGACAACGACGAGGACAAGTCCCAGTCCGCCGCTCGGATAAATGCCCCAGCTTTTGCTGTGCGGCCAGGCAGGCAGCGCGCCGATCAGAAGGACGATCAGGACGAGCAACAGAATTGTGGAAGTACCCATGATATCGCTCCTTTGCCGGTTAAACTCTGCAAAGCCAACATGCCCGACGATATTATGGTTCCACCCCGGTTCAGGCCGGCTTTTTCAGCTGGATTTCGTGCAGCAGCGTCGAAAACTCCTGGAAGCTGATCGGCTTGACGATGTGGTGGTCGAAGCCGGCATCGAAGGCCTGTTTCTTGTCCGTGTCCTGCCCCCAGCCCGTCTGCGCGATGAAGGTCACATTGGCGAAGCCCGGTTTCTGCCGCAATTCGCGGCAGACTTCGTAGCCGTTCTTGCCGGGCAGGCCGATATCGAGCATCACGACATCCGGGTTCAGCCCTTCCGCCTGCGTGATCGCGGCATTGCCGTCATGGGCGAGTGCCGCCTTATGTCCCATCATCTCGAGCATCAATCCCGTCGACTGAGCGGAGGCAACGTTATCGTCGACGATGAGGAAGTTGAGCTCGCGCGCGACCGCGCCTTCCTTGGCCGCGTCGTCCGCCGCAAGCGCCGCCGGCTTCTGCGCCGCGAGCGGCAGCCAGACGCTGAAGCTGCTGCCCTTGCCCAAGCCTTCGCTGTCAGCCGTCGCCGTGCCGCCGTGCAGGGCGACCAGCTTGCGCACGAGGGCGAGGCCGATGCCGAGCCCGCCCTGGCTTTGCTCCATCTTGTAATCGACCTGCGTGAAAAGCTCGAAGATGCGCGGCAGCATCTCGGCGGAGATGCCGATGCCGTTATCGGCGACCGTGACGCGCGCGCCGCCGTTGTCTTCGCGCACGCTTACGCGGATCTCCCCGCCTTCGGGCGTGTATTTCGCGGCGTTGTTGAGAAGGTTGGTGATGATCTGGGAGATGCGGATCGGGTCGGCCTCGATCCAGATCGGCTCCGGCACGACATCCAGGACAAGCCTGTGGCGGCCGCCATCGATCAGCGTGCGGCTCGATTCAACCGCGGAATCGACCGCCGCCTGGATGCTGATGAGGCCGCGGCGCAGCACGATCTTGCCCTGGCTGATGCGGCTGACGTCGAGCAGGTCGTCGATGAGCCGCACAAGGTGCGACAGCTGGCGGTCCATCATCTCCCGCACATTGGCGGACATTTCCTCGTCCTTGCTCATGCGCAGGATCTGCAGCCCGTTGCGAATGGGCGCGAGCGGGTTGCGCAGTTCATGCGCGAGCGTCGCGAGGAACTCGTCCTTGCGCCGGTCGGCGTCCCGCAGCGCGGATGCGTATTCCAGGCTCTCCGCCAGCAGCCGTGCGTTCTCCTCCGATTTTTCCTGCAGCTGGTCGCGCTGGCGCTGCAGTTCCTGCTGCTGGCGGTGCAGGTCGAAGAAGACGCTCGTCTTGCTTTTCAGCACATCGGGCTCGATCGGCTTGTAAATGAAATCGACCGCGCCCGCTTCATAGCCACGGAAGCGGCGGGAGCGGTCGGCGGAGCCGGCGGTCAGGAATATGATCGGGATGCGGCGCGTGCGCTCGGTGCCGCGCATCAGCTCGGCAAGCTCGAAGCCGTCCATGCCCGGCATCTGCACGTCGAGCAGCGCCAGCGCCACCTCGTGCTGGAGCAGCAACTCAAGCGCCTCGGTCCCCGAGCGCGCCTTCAAGAGCACAAGGCCCTCGCGCCGCAGCAGCGCCTCCAGCGAGAGCAGGTTTTCGGCCAAGTCGTCAACCAGCAGGAAATATACGAGTTCGGGTTTATTCATCGCTCCCCCGCTTTCCGCAAATAGTCGGCGATTTCCTCGAGCGTCAGGGCGAGCGCTTCCGGGCATTTGCGCAGCGCCGCCTCCGGCATCGGCCGGGAATAGGCCGTCTCCGGCTTCTGCACGAGCGCCTGACCGCCTTCGTTGAGGATCTGGCGCAGCCCTTTCGCGCCGTCGTCATTCGCGCCGGTCAGCACCACCCCGATCAGGCCGGACCCGAAGGCGTCTGCGGCGGTCTCAAACAGCACGTCGATCGACGGGCGGGAAAATTGTATCGGTTCCTCGCTGGAAAGTGAAATCTCGAGCGTCGGCTCGACCAGCAGGTGG
The DNA here is from genome assembly GCA_035626855.1 of Patescibacteria group bacterium. Classification (GTDB taxonomy): domain Bacteria; phylum Pseudomonadota; class Alphaproteobacteria; order Micavibrionales; family UBA2020; genus JAPWJZ01. The sequence goes on along the minus strand of DASPMW010000031.1, from coordinate 27,025 downwards.
TAATCGGGCGGCGCCAGGTAGACGCAGCCGGGCGCAAGCTGCTCCTTGTCGTCGGCCTCGCAGATTTTCACGGCGCATTTCGCCTGCAGCAGGTCGACCATGAGGTTTTTGCGGTCGGCGGGCATATGGACGACAACGAGGACGGGCAGCGCAAAATCGCGTGGCAGCGCCGGCAGGATGACCGACAGGGCGCCGAGCGCGCCTGCCGAGGCGCCGATGACAACGGCGGCGGGCTGTGAATGGAGGTCGGTGGCGGCAGCGTCCGTCATCCTCAGCCCCCCAGCTTCTGGTAGATGCGCTCGTCGCGCGCGAAATCAGCGAAGGCGTCGGAATGGGTCGAGAAGCGCAGGCTCTCCTTCGCGCCGAGGCCGAGGAAGCCCTTGCGCCCGAGCGAGTCGCGGAACAGCCCGATCGCTCGGTCCTGCAATTCCCGGTCAAAGTAAATCAGCACATTGCGGCAGGATATGAACTGCATCTCGGCAAAGACCGCGTCGGTGACGAGGCTGTGGTCCGAAAACACCACGCGGCTGCGCAGCGTTTTGTCGAAGGAGGCCGCGCCATAGGCCGCGGTGTAATAATCGGAGAGCGAGGATTTCCCGCCGGCAAGACGGTGGTTCTGCGTGAACTGCTGCACGCGTTCCATCGCATAGATGCCCGATTCCGCCGCCTTTAGCGCGTCAGGGTTGATGTCGGTCGCATAGATCATCACCTTGTCCTCAAGCCCCTCCTCCCGCAGCAGGATCGCGAGGGAATAGACTTCCTCGCCGCTGGAGCAGCCGGCAACCCAAATTTTCAGCGAGGGATAGGTGCGCAGATGCGGCACGACCTTTTCCCTGATCGCCTTGAAGTAAGAGGGATCGCGGAACATCTCGCTGACCTGGACGGTCAGATAGGACAGCAGCTCCCGCAGGATATGCGGATCATGCAGCACCTTGTCCTGCAGCTGCGAAAAACTGCCGCAGGCAAAATGGTCGCGCGCCTGCAGCAGCCGTCGCTTGATGGAAGCGAAGGAGTAATGCCGGAAATCATAGTGATACTTGCGGAAAATCGCCTCCAGCAGCAGCTTGATCTCTATGTCGTCCGTCTTGGGGACGGGCAGGGTTTCATTCATCGCGGCATCCAGACCCGCGCGAGCGACAGCAGTTTTTCGACATCGAGCGGCTTTGCTATGTAGTCATTCGCGCCCGCGTCCAGGCATTTTTCCTGGTCGTCCTTCATCGCCTTGGCGGTCAGCATGATGATCGGCAGCTTTCGCCAGTCAGGCTGCTTGCGGATCTCGCGCGTTGCCGTGATGCCGTCCATTTCGGGCATCATCACATCCATCAGCACGAGGTCGATTTTCGCGTCATCGTTGCCCTTTGCCTTCTCTAGCGCCTCCAGCGCCTCGCGGCCGTTGCGGGCGATCTGCACGATTGCGCCGCGCGGCTCGAAGATATTGGTCACGGCATACACGTTGCGCACATCGTCCTCGACGACCAGGATGCGGCGGCCTTCCAGCACGGCGTCGCGATTGCGGGCCTTTTGTAGCATCTTCTGCTGCTCGGCCGGCAGCTTCGCCACCACCTGGTGCAGGAACAGCGTGACTTCGTCGAGCAGCCGCTCGGGCGATTTCGCGCCCTTGATGATGATCGAGCTCGAATATTTGCGCAGGCGGTGTTCCTCGTCCGCCGGCAGGTCGCGGCCGGTATAGACGATCACCGGCGGGAACGAATACGCGTCTCCCTTGCTGATCGTTTCCAGCAGCGAGTATCCCGTCGCGTCGGGCAGCGTCAGGTCGAGCACCATGCAGTCGAAGGTCGATGATTTCAGCAGGTCGAGGCATTCGGCCGCGGTCTGCGCGCCAACCGTTTCGACGTCCTGCGAGCCGAGCAGCCTGCGCACGGCGTCCAGCTGCACGGGGTCGTCCTCCACCACCAGCACGCGGCGCAGGCGATGCGTCAGGCGGTTCTCGAAGCCTTTCAGCACATCGGCGAGCTCTTCCCTCTTGACGGGCTTCAGCGCATAGCCGACGGCGCCCATCGACAGCGCAGTCTGCGCGTAATCGCTGCCGGAAATCACATGCACCGGGATATGGCGGGTCTTCGCGTCCCGCTTCAGGCGGTCGAGGACGGAAAGGCCGGAATTGTCCGGCAACCCCACATCGAGGATAACGGCGCTTGGCAGGTAGCGCTTCGCCAGCTGCAGCGCCTCGCCTGCGGTATGCGCGATCAGGCACTGGAAATTCAGCTCGTGCGAGAGGTCGTAAAGGATCTTCGCAAATGCCGCGTCATCCTCAATCACCAGCAGCAGCCGCGCCTTGGGATCAAGGCTCTCGCGGTCGTCCGCCATCTGGCCTTCGCCGTAGGCGGGCCGGACGGGCGCATGTTCCTCATCTTTCGCGGGCGCCGCGCGGTCGAGCATCTCGACATCTTTCAGGATCAGCTCGGCGCTCGGCTCTTTCGGCACAAGGCCGGAATCGTAATTTTCCGGCAGCAGGATTGCGAATTCGCTGCCCTCGCCCGGCTTGCTTGCCAGCGTGATGGAGCCGCCGAGCAGGCGCACGAGCTGGCGCGAAATGGAAAGGCCGAGGCCCGTGCCGCCATATTTGCGGCTGATTGTGCTGTCCGCCTGGCGGAACGCCTCGAACACAGCCTTTTGCTGGTCTTCGGAAATGCCAATGCCGGTATCCTTCACGGCGAATCGCACGCGGCCGTCATCGGCGCGGCTGATGACAAGCTCGACGCGGCCTTTTTCCGTGAACTTGAAGGCGTTGGAAAGGAGGTTCTTCAGCACCTGTTCGAGCCGCTGGCGGTCCGTCACGACGTTGACGGGCGCCCCTGCCTCGATCCGCGTCACGAAGTCGAGGCCCTTTTGCTGCGCGATCGGCTGGAACATCCGCACAAGGTCGTCGGTCAGGCGGTTGGTCAGCATCGGCTCGGGCCGGATCTCCATATGCCCCGCCTCGATCTTCGAGAGGTCGAGGATGTCGTTGATCAGCGTCAGCAGGTCGTTGCCGGAGGACTGGATGGTCAGCGCGTATTTCACCTGCTCCTCGGTCAGGTTGCCGTCCGGGTTGTCGGCCAGCAGTTTCGCGAGGATGAGGGAGGAATTCAAAGGCGTGCGCAGTTCGTGCGACATATTGGCGAGGAAGTCGGATTTATAGCGGCTCGCCTGCTCCAGTTCCTGCGCCTTCGTCTGGACGATCGTCTTGGCGCGGGACAGGTCGTCGCGCTGTGATTCCAGCAGTGCCGTCTGCTCCTCCAGCTGCGAATTGGTCTGCTCCAGCTCCGCCTGCTGCTGCTCGAGCCGCGTCTGGGATTCGCGCAAGGTGCGGCTTTGCTCTTCCAGTTCTTCGTTGGAAACGCGCAGCTCCTCGCTCTGCGCCTGCAGCTCCTCGCCCTGGCGCTGCGTTTCCTCCAGCAGGTTCTGCAGGTGGGAGCGGTAGTTCGCCGCACGCACGGCAACCGCGATCGGCTCGGCGGAGCGCTCCAGCAGTTCCTTCACGATCGGGCCGAAGCTGTCCATCACGCCGATTTCGTACACCGCCTCGACCAGCATGTCGGAAACAGCCGGCGCGATGACCAGGTGCCGCGGGCTGCCCTGCCCCGTGCCGGAACCAAGCGGCAGGTAGCCGTCCGGAATGTCGCTGACAAAAAACACGCGGCGGTCGCGCGCCGCCTGGCCGAGCAGGCTGTCGCCCGCTTCGAACTGCTTGGGCGTCGCGGCCTCCGCCGGCAGGCCGTAAGCCGCGACGCGGCGGAAATGGCCGTTCTCCTTGGCAAAGAACGCGCCCACCTGCGCGCCGATATACTCCGAGAAGAATTTCAGCACGCTCTCGCCGAGCTGCTCGACCCGCTGCTGCCCGGCAAGCGCGTTGGTAAGTCCAAGCTCGCCCGCCTGCAGCCAGGCGAGCCGGCGGCGCGCGGCGGCGCTGCGCAGCATGACGACGCCGATCACGATCGACAGGACAACGCCGAGCGCGCCGGTCACAATCCCGGTCGCAAGGGCGATCTTGAACGCCCCCGTCCGCTCTTCGATGGCCGCCGCCCGCGCCTGGCGGATATCGGCCATCAACTCCTCGGACAATTTCCGTGCAGCCGCCATATCGGCCCGGCCGCCATTGGTCCCGACCATCGCGGCTGCCGCATCCATCCCCTGCGTGCGCCGGACCTCGATCGCCGCCGCCAGCTTCGCCACGCGGTTGCGCAGGGTCTTCTCCAACGCATCCACCCGTGAGTGGTCGAGCATATCCTGCGGAATGCTTCTGGTCTTGCTGATCGCAGCCTCGAAACCGGCCATCGCATCGATATAAGGCTGCAGGTAGGTCTCGTCACCCGTCAGGATAAAACTCCGCTGTCCGGTCTCGGCATCCTTGGCGATGGAAACCAGCTCGCCTAGCGCGACCGTCGCGTCGTGGGTCGCCATGACTTTTTTGGTGTTCTCGTTGAGGGTATTGACGTTCAGCCAGGTCACCAGGCTCGTGCCGATGAAGAACAACACCGCCAGGCCCAACCCCGCCACAATGGAAAGATCCGCGCCCTTCGCCCGTGCATTTGTCGAATTCTGGTTGCCCATTTTGCCCTGTTTCCCTGTATTGCGCCCTTGCCCGACCTTATATGCTGACTGTGGCGATAGAGCGGAGAACGTCGCCACCCCGCTTTCAGTTCCCGCCAATGTTATTCGCCGCGTTATGGGTATTTAACGACGTGCCGCCTGTGCTTTTTCCAGCTCTTCACAATGTCCAATAACCGCGGCTGCCCTAGGGGGGGGGCCTCGTTTTCATATATAGCATATAATTGCGGTTAATGCAAGTTAAATTTACGGTCGTAGATTTGCTCATGACCGGAAAACCATCCTCAATTGATCCTCGATCCGCGACATACGGGTGCGCCGCCATCAGGCCAAAACACAGCGACGGGATTTTTGAGTGCGCACAAACATTGCGGAAGAAACCTGGAGCGGGTGACGGGAATCGAACCCGCACAGCTAGCTTGGAAGGCTAGAACTCTACCGTTGAGCTACACCCGCGTTTGAGGTCGGGTTGACCATAGCTTTTGGCGGGGAATATGTCCAGTCCGGTTTGCGGAGGCCTTTAAAACGGGGGTTTTGGGGGCGCCATAGGCATGGCGATTATTATGTTGCGGGACAGGCGCCCCCTCTCCCGGAGAGATGGTATGAGGCGGTGTCGCTGCGCGCGCCGAGCAATGGTTTTATTTTTTTCCGGTCGAGGGTTTCGGTTTGGGCGGCTCGGGGTCGGGGCGGCGGAGCTGCACGGGCGCGGCGGGCGGGGGAGATGCCAGCGGGGATGGCGGGAACGGCAGCGCGGGGGCGAGCGGGTGTCGCTGCGGCGGGCCCTGCATATGCGGGAATTGCAGATGCTGGACGCCGGTCGAGACGGGCGGCGTCGCGGGCGCTGCTGCCTGAATGCCCGCCGGATTGGCGGCCATCGCGCCGGCTACGGGCGGCATGCCGGGAAGCGGCGCTGCGCCGGGAAGTGGCGGCATCACGCCGGGCGCGATTGGGAGCTGGCCGAGCGGCGGCATCCCCGGGATCATGCCGGGCATTCCCGGGAGGGCTGTTCCGGGCTGGCCGCCGACCGGTGGCGCTCCGGAAACCGGCGGCGCGAGAGCTGCGGCTGGCGGCGGCGCGGGCTGCGCCAAGGGCGGATGCGCCTGCTGAAACGCTTCCTTGGTAATGCCGAAGGTCGTGGCGGCGGGGTCGATGGGGCGCGCGGCGGGCTCCATCTTCATCATCGCCGCTTTCAGGTCCGTCTCGTCGCGCGTCGCGTGGGTAAAGGCTTCCTTGAACACCATCGTGCTGAAGCCGAGATCGGTGAAGGCGTGCTGGTTGATCGCGGTCATCGCCTCCTGCGCAAGCGCGGGGTCCTGCGCCTGCGGCGCGAGCCAGACATTCTGGTTGCCGTGTTCGAAATCGCGGCGCAGATGGGCGATGCCGATCGGCTGCTCGGGCTCCGCATGCTTCGAGATTTTCCACAGCCATTCGTCCTTGGGCTCGGGCTTGGAGATTACCTTGCGGAACACCTCGCGCGCGACCGACGCCGCGACCTTGCTCGCCTCGCCAGGCGGCGCGATCGACTTCATCTCGATCGGCTTGCCGCCGCCCGAGACCCAGGCGGAGAGCGGCTTGGTCAGGTATTTCACGATCTCCCAGGACGGCAGGTAGGCAGTCATGAGGTCGAGATCGCCGAGCTGCAGCGGGTCGAGGCGCAGATGTTCGGTGATCAGGCTCTTCGCGCGCACGACCTCGATGCGGTACCAGCTGCGCTTGCCGACCTTCAGGATGTCGCCGGTCGAGAGGTAGAGTTTTTCGTCTGAGGCGCGCAACCGGTCGCCGTTCAGCTCCGCCCCGCCCTGCTCGATCAGGCGGCGCGTGTCGCTCTTGCTCTTGCCAAGGCGCGTGAGCGCGACGAGCTCGAGCGCGGTCATCTCCGCCTCCATCACCGCGAGAGTCGGGATATCGGCCGGCATATTGCCCTTTGACACCGTGTTCTCGAACCATTCCGTTTCCCAGGCCGCGACCTGGTCGCCGTGGTAGCGGGCGACGATGGCATTGGCAAGGCGGATCTTGGCATCGCGCGGCTTCGTCTTGATGAGGGGCTTGATCTCTGCAAGCTCGGTCGCGGGCAGGTCGGTGTAAATGCGGAAGTAATCCTCGATCAGGTTGTCGGGGATGCTCATGGTGCGGCCGAACTTGTCGCGCGGGCTATGCGCGAGGCCGATATAGTTGCCGAGGCTTTTCGACTGCTTCGCCTTGCCGTCGATGCCGGGCGTGATCTGCGTCGTCACGATCGTCTGCGGCTTCTGCCCGAATTTTTCCTGCAGCGTACGGCCCATCATTTCGTTGAACAGCTGGTCGGAGCCGATGATGGTCATATCAGCCTCGATCGCGACCGAGTCATAACCCTGCAGCACGGGGTAGATCATCTCGTGCATATGGATGTCGCGGTGATGCTCGATGCGGTCGCGGAACATGTCGCGGGAAATAAGGCGCGCATGCGTCACCATGGCGAGCAGGTTCAGCAGCTCCTGCGCCGAGAGCTTATCCAGCCATTCCGAATTGCGGCGGATCTCGAGCAGGTTCGGATCGTCGAAGCGCAAGACCATGCGCGCCTGGTCGATGAACAGCCGCGCATTGTTTTCGATCTCCTCGCGCGGGATGACTGGCCGCGTGTCGCTCTTTCCCGACGGATCGCCGATGCGCGTGGTGAAATCGCCGATGAGGAAGATGACCTTGTGCCCGCGGTCCTGTAGGTAGCGCATAAGCCACATGTTGACAGCGTGGCCGATATGCAGCGTCGGCGCGGTGACGTCGACGCCGTATTTGATGCGCAGCTTTTTCCCGTCGACAAGCTTGGCGCGCAGCTCGTCCTTGGAAAAGAACTGGTCGGTGGTGCGCTCGAAATGCGCGAGGATATCGTTGACGGCTTTGACGTTCATGGGTCGCCCATGTTTTCTGGCTTATATTCTAATGCGGGAACACGCCCTGTGGCGCAAAAATACGCTTAACCCCGGGCGGGGTAATAGTTCGGATAATACTGGCGAACGGCGTTTTTCATGGCGTTACTATACCATAACGCGCACGGAAGGCAATTATTTTCGATAGTGTCCCCTCTCCCGCGCCTGCGGGAGAGGGGATTCCAGTTCACGGCTTCGGTGCTTTCGGCGTCGCAGGCTTGAGGGAGTCGAAGAACTTCTCGTTGAACGCAACCGGCGTGCCGAGCCACATGGCCGCCTGCTTGTGATCGACGATCTCGTCGCCCGTGCGGGGATGGATAAGGATCGAGAGGTTTTTGGAATTAAGCTGCAGCCAGCCCACGACCTCGCCGAAGCTGTCGGGCGTGATCGTGACGCCGATATTCGCTTGGCTATGCGGGCCGACCTTGCCGACGCGGTGCGCGTCCTCGACCGCCCAGGGGAAGCGCTGCTGAAGTTTCTGGGTGACATCGAGCGCATCCTGCTCACCTTCAGTGCCCGGCTGGAAATAGATGTGGATATGGTAGGCGGTTGGGTTAAGGCCGGAATCGCGGGAGGCGTGGAAGTTGAAGTAATTGCCGCACATTTGTTTTCTCCATGTTGTGTGTTGGTTCGTAAAAACAACCCTAGCGATGGAGGTGACATAGGGATAATATGAACTACGCATTTTCACGATAGGTGTTTGCTATGATGCCCTCCCCCGCCGACCTGACCTACTTCACCGAAGTCGCGCTGACGCTCAATGTCAGCCGCGCGGCCGAGCGGCTTGGCATCAGCCAGCCCTCCCTCTCGCTCGCCATGCAGCGACTGGAGGATGCAGTCGGGACGGCGCTGCTGAACCGCAGCAAGCGCGGCGTGACGCTGACGCCCGCAGGCAGGCAACTGCTTGTGCAGGCAAAAAAGCTGCTGCAAAGCTGGGAAGAAGTGAAAGCCGGTGCGCTGGCCTCCCAGCACGAAATACAGGGCAGCTATTCAATTGGCTGCCACCCGTCGATGGGCATGAACCTGCTGGCGCATATCATCCCGCCGCTTATGAAGGCACATCCGAAACTCGATATCCGCCTGCGCCACGACATTTCACGGAAGGTCGCCGAAGACGTGGTCAGCATGAAAACCGATATTGGCATCGTCGTGAACCCGGTGCAGCACCCCGACCTCGTCATCCACCCGCTCGCGAGCGACGAAGTCACGCTGTGGGTGAAAGAAAAGGCGCGGGACCTGCCCGATGTGCTGATCTGCGATCCCGAACTGCTGCAAACGCAGGGCATCCTGAAAAAGCTGAAAAAATCGGGCATCGCGTTTTCCCGGACCCTCACCTGCTCCAGCCTCGAGGTCATCGGCGACCTGACAGCGCATGGCGGCGGCACCGGCATCATGCCGGCGCGGGTCGCCGCCCGCGCGCGGCAGAAAATGGTCCGCGTGCCGAAAGCCCCCGTGTTCCATGACGAACACTGCCTGATCTACCGCGTCGAGAACAAGGGCATCCGCTCGATACAGGCGATCAACGCCGCGATCCGGGCGTTGTTCGCGGCTTAATCCGACCCTTTCGGCTTCGGTCCGGTCATTTCAATCTCGAACGGGTTTTTCACCTTCGGCGCGGGGTTCTTCGCAAACTGGCCTTTGTCTGGCGAATTTTCGAACAGCCAGGGCGACATCGTGCGGCGCCAGGCCTGAAGCATGTCCCAGCCCTCATGCGTGAAGCCGATCGTGCCGAAGGCGTCGTCGCGGTTGAGCTGCGATGCTTCCATCTTGCGCATCGACTGCTCCAGCACCTCGAGATCGCGCGGCGCGGTTGCAAAGGTAAAGGCGTCCTTGAAGGCGAGCGTGTTGAGGCCGAGCTGGGAAAAGGCGTAGTCCGTGACGGCCATCATCGCCTCGCGCATGACGAATTCGCGGCTGAGGCCGTCTTCGGTCAGCCAGACCTGCTTCGACGCCTTCCGGCCGTCGCGGCGCAGATGCGCGATGCCGAGGATTTTCTTCGGCTCTTTCTTGGTCGCGATTTTCCACAGCCAATCACGGCGCGGCTCCGGTTGCAGCACTATCTCGCGGAAAACCTCGCGCACCCGCTCGGAATCCGGCTTCTTTGAATCTGCCAGCTTGCCGAGATATTTGACGATGTCCCAGGACGGGACATACTTGACCGCGAAATCAAGTTCGGAGGCCTGCAAGTGGTCGAGGCGCAGCAGGTCGGATTCCAGCGACTGCAGCTGGACGATCTCGATGCGGAACCATTTGCGCTTGCCAGCTTTCAGGATATCGCCCGTTTTAAGCACGAGCTCGAGATCGGGATGGGCAAGCTTTTTGTTGTTCAGCTCCACCCCGCCTTGCTTCATCAGGCGGCGGCTGTCGCTCTTGCTCTTGCCAGGCCGCGCGAGGCGCACAAGATCGATCGCGGAGAGCTTCGGCCCCGGCACGCCCAGCACGGGCAAATCCTGCGGTACTTCGCCGCGCGAGACGGTTTTTTCGAACCAGTCCCGCTCCTCCGCCGCCACAGCCGCGCCGTGGTAGCGCGCGACGATGGCGGATGCGAGGGCGAGCTTGGCGTCGCGCGGCTTGCGCCCGACCATCGCCTTGAACCCCGTGATCTGCGAAAACGGCACATCGGTATAGATGCGGAAATATTCCTCGATCAGGTAGTCGGGAATGCTCATGACGCGGCCGAACTTGTCGCGCGGGCTGTGCTGCAAACCGATATAGTTTCCGGCGCTTTTGGATTGCTTGCCACGACCGTCGATGCCGGGCGTTATTTTCGTGGTGATCAGCGTCTGCGGCTTCTTGCCGTACTTTTCCTGCAGCAGCCGGCCGATCGATTCATTGAAGAACTGGTCGGAGCCGACGATCGCCAGGTCGGAATCCACGATCATCGAATCATAGCCCTGCAAGATGGGGTAGAGCATTTCCTGCACGTAAATCTCGCGGCCCTGCGCGATGCGCAGCTGGAACATGTCGCGCGCCATTAGCCGCGCATGGGTGACCAGCGACGCAAGCTCCATGAATTCGCGCAGGGGCATTTTGCCGTACCATTCGGAATTGCGCCGCACCTCGATCAGCTTCGGATCGTCGAAGCGCAGGACCATGCGCGCCTGCGCGATGAAGGTCTCGATATTTTTCTCGACCTCGTCAGGCGGCACATCGCCGCAGGTTTCCAGGCGGCCGTCGGGGTCGCCGATGCGCGTCGTGAAATCGCCGATCACGAAGACCACCTTGTGGCCCAGATCCTGCAGGTAGCGCATCAGCCATAGATTCACGGCATGGCCGATATGCAGCATCGGCGTGCGCACATCGACGCCATATTTGATGCGCAGTTGTTTTCCCGTCTTCAGCTTCGCGCGGAATTCGGGTTTCGAGAGGAACTGGTCGCCCGTACGCTCGAAATGCGCGAGGATATCGGAAACCTTGACGGCCATGCTGACAATTTCCTTACATTTTGGCGCTCCTATTATAGCAGAAAAGCTGCTAGCCTGAACCGGCAAAACAATGCGGTGCCGCTCCATGCTCAAAATCCAGCCGACGGTCATGACGCGCAAGGACGGCCTTTATCTGGCGCCGGTCCACGGCAAGGGCCGCGGGCTGTTCTGCACGGACGACATCGCGGCCGGCGAGGTCATCGAAATCTCCCCGGTTTTTATCTTCAATGAGCAGGACAGCCCCGTGGTCGCGACGACAGTCATCGGCGATTACTATTTCAGCGGCGAGAACCTCCCGGAAAGCGTATTGCGCCGCGAAGGCATCACCGATGCTGCGAAATCGACCTGCTTTGCGATGGGTGCGGTCTCCTACTGCAACCACCTCGTCGATGCCAACGCAAAAGCGGAAAAGAAAGCCGAGCACGACACGGTCTATTACGTGCTGACCGCGCTGAAGGACATTCCGAACGGCACCGAAATCTGCATCAATTACGGCCTGTCCTGGATGACCTTTCGCCGCCACCGGTCGCCGAAGCATGATTAAAGCGCCCAGGAATGTGCAGCTTGGCGCGGTGCTACTCGGCGGCGCATCATGTCTTGCGCCGGTCATTACCTCTCCCGTCGCGCTGCTGCTCGGCGCTGTCATCGCGCTTGCGCTCGGGAACCCGGAAGAAGAAAAAACCAAGCGCTTCTCCAAGCTCTTCCTGAGCATCGCGGTTGCCGGGCTGGGCGCAGGCATGGATCTCGCAGAGGTCGCGCGCGTCGGCCTGGCCGGCATCGGGTATACCTTTATCGGCTTGTCGCTGACGCTCGCGGCGGGCTACGCGCTGGCGCGGCTGTTCCGGACGGAGCGCGATACGGGGCTGCTCATCAGCGTCGGCACTGCGGTCTGCGGCGGCAGCGCGATCGCGGCGGTCGCCCCCGCCATCGACGCCAAAAACCATTCCATCTCCGTCGCGCTCGGCACTGTTTTCATCCTTAACGCCGTCGCTCTTTTTTTCTTTCCCTTCGCCGGACATGCGATGGGCCTGACAGAACACCAGTTCGGGCTCTGGGCGGCGCTCGCGATACATGACACCAGCTCGGTCGTCGGCGCCACGTTGCAATACGGGCCGGAGGCGCTGCAGACCGGCACCACCATGAAGCTCGCCCGCGCGCTGTGGATTTTGCCGCTGTCGCTGTTGTTCGGCTATATCTTCGCCGGCCGCGGCAAGCGCAAATTCCCCTGGTTCATCGCGGGATTCATTGCGACGGCCGCGATATTCTCCGCTTTTCCGCAGATCCGCTTCATCGGCGAGATCATTGCCGCGTTTTCGAAGCGGCTGCTGGTCGTGACGCTGTTCCTGATCGGCTTGGGCCTCACGCGCGATGTGGTGAAATCGGCGGGCGCCTCGGCCTTCGCGCTGGGTCTGGCATTATGGGTGCTTGCGGCGCTCGGCTCGCTCTGGGCCGTGAAGGTCGGGCTCGTGCATTAACATAACCGGCTTGTTTGCCCGTCTCCGTCGCTTCTGCTAGGCTTTGTCATCCAACAGGAACGCAAAGGCGCATGGGCAAGCTCTGGCGACGCGCAGCACCAAACGACAATGCCGCGCACGGCATGCGCGAGATCGACCTTGCTGCGCTCCGCATCGAACAACCGACCGTCATCTTCCTCACCGGGTTTTTCACCTATGATGACACACCCGAGCATATCCGCGCGGCCTTCAGGAATATAAGCGAACTGACGACTGCGACGCCGCAGGCCGCGCCCGCCGAGATCCTCGTCTGGTCGCATGCCGGCCTGTCGGAGATATTCAACGTCGCCGCCTATGACGCGCTGCCGAACCAATTCAGTTCCCGCAATGGCTACAACCTGTCGCGCGGCGTCATCATGCCGCTCGTCGCAAAGCATTTCGCGATGGATGCGAAGGGAAACGTGACGGGCAGGCCGCTGCCCCTTGAAGAAGCGCGCAAGAACCTGCGCAACGTGACTTTTTTCGGCTACAGCGCCGGGACGATCACGGCGCAGGAGTGCTTCATCGCCTCGATACGAATGATGAAAAAAATCGGTTACAGCGAAAAAGACGCCCGCGCCCTGCTGCACGAGGTCGCGCTCGTCAGCGTCGGCGTCATGTCGCGCCCAGGACGGGAGAAAGACCGCTTTACGACACTCTACCTTGAGGCGACCAACGACCGCGTGGTGAGCATCAAGAACCGCATGTGGACGCCCCTGCGCGCCGTGTTCGACTGGTTCGCGCGCGGCATGAAGATCCGCGATCTTTCAGCCCACAGCACGATCATCAAGGCACCCGTGAGGAAAAAGGACAAGGAAAAGCGCGTGCGCGACGGAAAAACCGTCGAAAAAGAAATCCGCGGCATGCTGCCGAAATGGTTCCCGCTCAAAAGCAATCACGAACTGCCGCGTTATGTGACGGAGGACGATAGCGTCTCGCCCTTCGCGCGGATGGTTGAATACAGCCTTGCCAATGCTGTGACGCGCGACCGCCTCCTGACCCCGATGGAACTGCTGGCGCCGCCTGCGGACGCGCCTGCCCAAGTGGCGGACGCATATCGCGCGAAAATCGCGAAAGCCGTGCGGAAGCCAAAGTAGATCCGGTTTTCATTGAACTCGCGCTGTGCTTCCCGTAAAATCGCGCAAACCGAGGTGTCATGTCCATTTTTGCAACCATCGCATTGTTGCCGCTTCTTGTGCTGTTGCCCTCACCTGCTGCGGCGGCGACAGCCGCGCATGATTTTACGCAGCACTGGGCAGGGTATGCCTGCCTTGCCCTTTTCGGCGCCGCCTATACCCTCGTCATTCTCGAGGAAAACATTCACCTGAAGAAATCCAAGCCTGTCATGCTGTTCGCGGGACTGATCTGGATTCTGGTTGCTTTCGCGTTCGGGCAGGCAGGCTTTGGCGAAGAAACCGCTCTCCTGCTGCGCCATAACCTGCTTGAGTTCTCGGAACTGATGCTGTTCCTCATGGCGGCGATGGCCTATATCAACACGCTCGACGAACGCGGGATATTTTCCGCTCTGCGCTCGAAATTGGTTGGCGCGCGGCTTTCCATGCCGGCGATTTACTGGATTACCGGCGCGCTTGCTTTTTTCATCTCGCCCGTCGCCGACAACCTGACCACGGCGCTCGTCATGGGCGCGGTCGTGCTCGCGATCGGGCAGACGGAGCGGGTATTCGTCATCGTCGCCTGCATCAATGTGGTGGTCGCTGCGAATGCCGGCGGCGCCTTCAGCCCCTTCGGCGACATAACCACGCTCATGGTCTGGCAGAAAGGCCTGGTCGAGTTCCACGAATTTTTCGCGCTGTTTATTCCTGCCCTTGTCAGCTGGCTGATCCCCGCCGTCGCCATGTCCTTCGTCGTGCCCCGCGCGCGCCCGCCAGCCAGCGGGTCCGCCGAAAGCGTCAAGCAGGGCGGCTTTGTCGTGCTTGCGCTGTTCCTCGTGACGATCGGGCAGACGGTTGCGCTGCATCACCTGCTGCATCTGCCGCCCTTCCTCGGCATGATGACGGGCCTTGGCATGCTGAAGGTCTACGGCTTTTTCCTGGAGAAACGGGAGCGCCGCGACTGGGTCGCGCCCGCGCTGCCGGAACAGGACGGCTACAAGCTCGCCAGCAAGCCCTTCGATATTTTCGTCAGCCTCAAGCGCGTCGACTGGGATACGCTGCTGTTCTTTTACGGCGTCATGCTGTGCGTCGGCGGGCTGGGCGCGATGGGGTATCTTGCGCTGATGTCAGACCTCCTTTACGGCGATCTCGGCGCCACCTGGGCGAACGTGCTCATCGGCCTTCTTTCGGCAGTTGTCGACAATATCCCGATCATGTTCGCCGTGCTGAGCATGGAACCCGATATCAGCCACAACCAATGGCTGCTCGTGACGCTGACGGCAGGGATCGGCGGATCGCTTCTGTCGGTCGGGTCGGCGGCGGGCGTCGCCCTGATGGGGCAGGCACGCGGCGTCTACACATTCTTCAGCCATCTGAAATGGAGCTGGGCGATCGCGCTCGGTTACGCGGCCGGCATCGGCGCCCATATCTGGCTCAACGGCCTCGACTAGGAGATGCCCATGCTGGCGCTGATCGAGAAGCTCGAGATTTTGCTGCTGCTCGCCGCGCTCGTCGCGATGGCGGCCCGCAGGCTTCACCTTCCGTACAGCGTCGGCCTCGTCGTTGCCGGCATCGGTCTCACCTTCGTCCGCCCTTTCGAGATGCCGATCACGAAGGACCTGATCTTCTCCGTGCTGCTGCCGCCGCTGATTTTCGAGGCTGCGCTGTTCATCCCGTGGAAAGAACTGAAGCGCGACATGCCCGTGCTGCTGGTCTTCGTGACCATCGGCCTGCTGCTCTCGGCGGCGCTGACGGCGCTTGGCATGCATTACCTGGCGGGCTGGCCGGCGGCGGCGGCCGGCGTGTTCGGCGTACTGATCGCGGCGACAGACCCGGTTTCCGTCATTGCCACCTTCAAGGAAGCGGGCGTCCATGGCCGCCTGCGCCTGCTGGTCGAGGCCGAAAGCCTCCTCAACGACGGCACCGCCGCCGTCGCCTTTGTGATCGCGCTCGCGATTGCCACCGGATCCCAGGCCATTGGCGCGGGCGACATTGCGCTGACCGTCGTCAAGACCGTCTTCGGCGGCGTGCTCGTCGGCGGCGCGACGGCGGGCGCGATCCTCTTTATCGCCGGAAAAACGGAAGACCACCTCGTCGAGATCACGCTGACGATGATCATTGCCTATACCTCTTTCCTGGTTGCCGAGCATTTTCATTTCTCAGGCGTGCTTTCCTGCATGACTGCCGGTTTGCTGACCGGCAATTACGGTTACCTCGGTGCGATTTCCGATAAGGGGCGGGAGGCCGTGACGAATTTCTGGGAATACATTGCCTTCGTCGCCAACTCGTTCATCTTCATCCTGATCGGCGTGCACGAAACACAGCAGAATTTCGGCCCGGTCATGTTCGCGGCCTTCATCGCCATCCTTTTCGTCACCCTGGGGCGCGCTGTGGCGGTCTACCCCTTTGCGGCGCTGTTCCGCGGCACGAAGTTGAAAGTTTCCATGAAGCACCAGCATGTGCTGTTCTGGGGCGGGCTGCGCGGCGCGCTGGCGCTCGGCCTTGCCCTCGGCCTGCCGGAAGAAATGCCCCTGCGGGCGGAGATTGTGACCGTGACCTTTACGGTCGTCGCCTTCTCGGTCTTCGTTCAGGGCCTGACGATGACGCCGCTGCTGCGCCGCATCGGTGAAATTCCGCACCGCAAGAAATAGGCGAAAGCTTAAACCAGCTCGCCGTCGCGCCAGAAATCGCCATAGCGGACGGGCAGCAGTTCCGTCGTGCGGACCTTGTAATGCTGGTCTGATCCGGGGTCGCGGAGGATGGCGTGGCCCTTGGCAATGAAATCAACGATGACTTCGCGGCAGCGGCCGCAGGGCGGGATCACCTTCGGATCAAAACCGGGGCGGTGATAGACAGCGACGATCGCGGTGATAGTGCGGCCGTCGCGGCGGTTGGCTTCGCCGATGGCAAAGGGCTCGGCGCACATCGAGATGCTGCCGACATCAGTGATGAGGTTGACGCCGGTCACGATATCGCCATTGTCCAGCCGCGCGGCGGCGGTGACAAGCGGCGGGAGCTTTTCATTATAAATCTGCAGGACGGGCTTGAGCGCGGTGTCGCAGGCGGCCTTCACGAGTTCGCGGTCTTGGTCGGTCAGTTCCAGCTTTTGCATCTTATCCCCCTGCCCCGCCAATATTAGGGTATTTGGCGGCGCCGGAAAAGGGTTAAACCATCTGCTCGCGCGTCAGCCAGAACACCTCGCCTTCGCTGTTCTCGGTATCGAGCCAGAGGAAGGGCAGTTTCGGGTAGGCGGCCTCGAGGTTGTCGCGGCCATAGCCAATCTCGCAGATAATACGCCCGCCTTCGTTCAGGTGCTTCGGCGCTTCCTTCAGGATGCGGCGGGTGATGTCGAGCCCATCATTGCCAGACCCCAGCGCCATCTGCGGCTCGTGGTAATATTCGGGCGGCATTCCCTCCATCAGTTCCGCATCAACGTAGGGCGGGTTGGTGATGATGAAATCGTATTTCTTGCCCTTCAGCGGCGCAAACAGGTCTCCCTGGAACAGATGCAGGCGGTCTGTATGTTCGGACGCGGCGAAGTTGATTTTCGCGACCTCCACGGCGTCTTTCGACAGGTCGACCGCATCGACCTCGGCGAAGGGGAAAAGATGGGCGGCCAGGACCGCAAGGCAGCCGGAGCCCGTGCAGAGGTCGAGCACGCTGGTGATCTCTGTCGGGTCCTCGATGAGCGGCAGGCCCTCGTTCCCCGTCACGTCGCTGAACAACAGATCGGCGATGTAGGAGCGTGGCACGATCACGCGCTCGTCGACATAGAACGGCACGCCCTGAAGGTAAGTTTTCTGCAGGATATAGGCGAGCGGCTTGCGGGTGGTGACGCGCTTTTCGATCAACCCGGCCAGATGTTTGCGTTCCGCGGGCAGAAGCTGCGCGTCGTAATAAGGCTCAAGCTGGTCGATTGGCAGCCGCAGCCCTTCGAGGACAAGAAACACCGCTTCGTCAAACGGCGTGAAGGTGCCATGGCCGTAAAACAGGTTCGCGCGCTGGAATTTCGACACCGCATAGCGGATAAAATCCCGAACCGTTTTCAGTTCACGCACGGCGGCGGCGACCTCCAGCTTTGGTTGCGGGAGCTTCTGGATTTTGCTTTTCTTACTTTTGGACTTCGGCGCCATTGGACCCTTCTTTTTCATTTCACGGTCGGCTTGAGGTGACGATACACTTATAAGGCGACTCGTACGACCGCGTAAAGCTTTGTGAAGCATCCTTCTGCTCGAGATACATGAATCCCCGCTCGACGGCTACGTCTTCATCCCCATCGGAGCGGAGCTTGATGCGCACCAGGGAAGATTGCCGGTAGGGGAGGCTTTCCGCCTGCAGCCGCGCTTCCAGTATCGCCAGCTGGATCCTGTAATTCATTTCCGCATTCTGGAACAAATTTTGAGTAAGGTATAAAGCTTCGCGGAACTTCCGCGCGGCAACCAGCTTCATTGGACAGCTTTGAAAGACGGTCTCCCGCTGCGGGCGGGAAGCACCATTAAAACCAGTAAAACCTCCATGACCCGGCAGGGCATCAGAGAGGAGCGGGCAAAGATTATGCACGAGGTAAGCCGGATACCTTAGAAAGGCGGCGCGTACGTCGGGTCGGTCAGCTAATATTTGCGACGCCCGCTCCCAAGTACCTGTGCCGGCTAGCCCCGTCGGCTCACCGCTTAACGCAAGTGCCAGAGGGCTTATAGGCGGCTCCCGCGTGATCTTTTCAAGAAAATGCCACCAGAATGTATAATCGTTCCGGATCGCAGCTGTTGCGTCCATGGCCGTTAGCAACTGGTCGAATTGCGGCTTTCTTTGCTTATTGGATAGTCGCGCGGCATATCCTGAGATAACCTCATAGCGATCCTTCCGGTCAGGGAGAGCAGCCGCTGTGGTGACCGCCGCCAGGTAGTCCTCGCGCATCATGTGCGTGTCTGCGACATACTTAAGGTAGTCCTTTGCCAGCGGACCGAGTTTTGCGGGCTCAGCGACATATTGCCGGTATGTGCCGGAAGAAATCTGGCACGTCGCAAGCTCGTCCGCGGCTCTCCGCTTCTCCCATTCCGGCGCGCGATTTTTCCTTTCCGCGTCGGGGTCGCCCTTATCACCTTCGTAAAGCGACAGTATCTTCTGTCCCTCGGTTGCCACGTGTAATGCCTGCAGGACCTCAAGTTGCTCGGCCTCGCTTCCTGCAAGGATTTTTCCGCAGTCCGGTTTCACGGGACCGGTCGCGGCATTCGTGCACATATCGTAATGGCAAATCATGCGATCGGGCTTCACGATTTTTTCCTGGAACCGGTCTGCGGCCTCCGTGTCGCCATGCTGCCGTTCCAGCGCTGCCAGCCTTGCATACATATAGTCGCGGGCGGCGGCATCCTTTTCGTTTTCCGCTATTAAAGTCATCGGGGCGAGGTAACATGACAGCCCGTCTTCGCATCCGGCAAACCCGGGCAAGGCGCCTTCCCTGTAGTCGCGCGAGGCTAACCTTTCCAGCGCGGTAAACCTGGTACGAGCATTCGAGAACGCAATAGCGAGACGCAGCGCCAGGGGACCGCGTTTTTCCGACAAGACCCGGGCGCCCGGTACCACGACATTGTACCACTGGGACGGATCGCGCATGCCCCATCCGCCGACCTCGAGCGGGGCATCATCGAACATCCCGATAAGATTTGCGACCCTCCAGGTCGCTTCCTCGTCCCCCGCAAGAAAGTAATGCTCAAAGAGGAACGTCGCGGCACGGTTGCGGATTTCCGGTATTGATATCTTCAAGGCGGCTTCCTCCGCCTCTGGGTAATATCCCGCCGCGGATAAAAAACGGGAAAGAAGAAAGTTTACGGCGTCAGAGGCAGCGACAGGGGCCAGCGCGGCCGCTTTTGCTAACGTCTCTCTTTGGTCGGCCCGCGGCTGAATAGTTTGTCCGTCATCCTTCGGCAGGCAAGCGGCAAGGTCCCCTTCAAAGGTGAAGGACCGGCTCGCGTAATTCGGCTCCATCGCCCCCTTTTGCCGGGTCACATGCTCGAATGAATGGCCACGCGGAATATAACCTTTGGCTATGGCGTCCATCTCCAGCAGCCGCGGCACCGCCTCGGAATACCGGCCGTTCGCAATGAGGGACTGGACTGCGTATCTTTCCGCGGCGGCCGCATTCCGCGCGCATTCCGGCAGACGGGCTATCTTTTCTATAAGATCAATCCGACCTTTCTCGGCGTAAGCTGTTGCCGCAAGCCGGCAAAAACTGTGCGCAGGGTCGCGGATGCCATCCCGACGAAAAGGCTGGGGCAACCGCTTCAAGCCGGTGTCATCGACGGTTTCGATCCGGGCATAAACAGGCGTGAGATTTTCTAGTCGGTCGAAAACCTTGTCATCTCGCCCCGCCGCGATATCTTCCATCATCTCCCCGGCAAAAATCTCGAGCAGCAGATTGCGGGTTGGCATCGTTTGAATTTGCGCGACGAGCGCCCTCGCCTTTTCGGGTGACCCCGTATGCATATAGATGCGGGCATAGCGGTGCAGCAGGGCGCCATCCGCCGGCAGTTCCTTCATGCCCGCGGGCAATGCATAGTCGAGCACCCGCTCCGCCAACTCTTCCTTCGAGAAGTCATATTTAAGGAGGTCCTGCTCCGTGACATAGGAAGTGTCCTGGCCGGCGTCGCCCAAGGCAGCCTTGCCCGGGACAGGTGCGAAAACGAGGAGTGCCGCGAGGAAAACAGAACGCCACATGCTGCACGTCATTCGTCGGGATACAGGTAACAGATCGTCCGGCTGTTCATATCGTAGGCAAAGATGATATTGAATGCGACGACCCGGCTATCGCGGTCCGTAAACACTTTTTCAGTATCGATTGGAATGGAATCACGCACAGTCTTCTCTGTGTAACCGGGCAGCGACTCGCCGATCTCCGCATTCAGAAGTGCATGATCTCCACGAGAAAGATTTTTATCTACATCGTGCGGTATTGCACGGATGACGTTTTGCCACAGGCGAAGCCGCGCGGGCTTGTCCAGGGAATTTGCCTTGGTACGGATTCTCCCCAGCGCGGCCGGGGAGAGCAGGTTTCCGCCCGGTGACTTGAAATCGAATAATTCCTTGCCGCCGGCGTGGGCCGCGAACTCGGCGTATACGTAGTCAAGTATCCGCCGGAAGCCTTCGCGCATCCCGGCCGCTCCCATCGGCGCGGGATTGGGATAACGGCCGATCTGGAGGAATGGCTCATTCATCAGCCGCTCGAGGAACGCCAGTTCACGCGCGTCGATAAACGGCCCGCGGGAGGCGGGGTCGATTCCCTGCACCCTCGCCCAAGCAAAGAGCAGATCGCGAATGTCGTTACGCGCGGCGCCGTCTGGTGAAAATATTTCATCAAAACCGCGCGCCTGGAATCTCCTTAGTGGATCCGCGAACCAGGAGGGCGAGTCCTTGCCAAGGGTAAGCACCAAAGCTTCGCTGATCCTGCGGGGGCTGCCAATCAATGCGATCAGACCGGCATCCAGTTCTCCCTGTCCGGGTTTTTTCTTCGGCTTTGCCACGGCCTTTTCAGGGTAGCACTGGTGGTATTTTACCGGCTTCGGGTGCATGCGCACCCACAGCGTATAGCCGCCCAACGCGACGACGACCGCAATGATGCATAAGTTCGCCGATGGCAGTTTCATGGTTTCCCGCCAAACCGCGCCCTCCAGGCGGCGATCTTGCGGTCAGCCTCTTCGCGCTCGTGCGGAGCAAGCTTCTCACGCATTTCACCGTCTTCGTCATGGCCTGCAAGTTCAAACCATATATATGCCTGCACGTGATCTATCGCGACGCCCTGCCCGGAAGCATACATGATACCAAGGTTGTGGCGCGCCCAAATATCCCCGTGTTCTGCAGCGGCGGTGTACCATTTTACGGCTTCCTGCGCGCTGGCGGCTGTGCATATTCCCTGCTGGTAATTGGCGCCGAGGCTGAGCATGGCCGGCGCAACGCCCTGCCGCGCCGCTGCCATCAACCACTTCATTCCCTTTTCAGCGTCCACTCCCCCCATACGAGCGCCTCCCATTCCCCAGCAATAATGGTTTCCAAGATTCGTTTGTGCCATGAGATTGCCTTGCGCAGCCGCCTTTTCGTACCATTTGGTCGCCGCATGAAAATTGTCCTCGATGGTACCGAGCTGTCCTGCACCTGTAATCAGCGCTTCACTGGCGTCCTTATCGTAGACAACGGCTGCGCGGTATTGGGCCTCAGCATTCCCCGCCGCTGCAAGCGGAAGCAGAATATCGAGTGATGCCTGAAGATTTTTGCCGGCAAGAGACTCCTCGCCCCGCTTGAGCCGGTCTTTCACGGCTTCGGGGGTCAGTTCTGCCGGTGTCAGGCGCGGAATTCTGTCGATTGCCATGAAGGACAGGGCTGCAATTGCAAGCAATATAACAGACGCCAATGCCGCCAGTCTCCGGGGCGCAAATTTACCGCCTGTTGTCATGTGCCCTCCTGCCCTTCAGCCCGAGCTTAGCCCTTATCGCGTTAACTTTCCTTTACCGGAACAATTACATAAAAGGGGAAACCCGGCTGTGCGAGGCGCGTTGGCGGATCATGCCCTCGACCGTTATCCAGTCCTATGAATACAGCCCTGCGCTGCAGATGCTCGACATCACATTTACGAGCGGCGTGAGGTATCAGTATCTGGAGGTGCCGCCTTTTACAGTCGAGCGGTTCAAGCGGGCGTTTTCGAAGGGGCAGTTCTTTTCAAAACATATCCGGCCGGTTTACCGCTTCCAGCGCGTTCACGACTAATCAGGCGGTTTTGCGCAGTTGCTCTTGCGTGGCCATGCGCTTGTCATTGATCAGGTTCAGCAGCTCTGCCGCCGCCCGCGCATCGGCCATGGCGCGGTGGTGATTGCGCAGGCTGATGCCGTATTCGCGCGTGATGGCCGCGAGCGAATAAGACGCGTGACCGGGATAGTGGCGGCGCATGCCGGATACCGTGCAAAGCTTGGGATATTTGAAGGGCTGTTCGAGCCGCGCGAATTCTTCCTTCAAAAAGCCGTAATCGAAATTGACGTTATGGGCGACGAAAACGCTCCCCTTCAGGAACGCCGCGAAATCGGCCGCGACGTCGGCGAATTTCGGCGCATCGGCAACCATGTCGTTGGTGATGCCTGTCAGCTCGGTGATGAAGGCCGGAATGGGCCGCCCGGGATTGACGAGTGTCTGCCATTCGCCGATCACCCTCCCGCCCTGGATCTTGACCGCGCCGATTTCGGTGACGCTGTCGTATGACGACATGCCACCGGTCGTTTCGATATCGACCACCGTGAAAATCTGGTCGGGGTTGACGTGGTACCCCAAGCGGCAGATCTCGACCTCTAAACCGGCTTCCTTCAACTGCTGGATGCGCAGAAGCTGGTGGCGCTGCAACTGGTCGCCTTCGGATTTCACCTCGACGAATTTGAGGCCGCGCGGCCCCATGAGCGTGAGGTCGGGAAAGCCCGAGAAATTGGCGTCGAAATCCCCCGCCATGCGCCCAATCATATGCGCGAGCGCCTCAGCCGGCATCAGCGACAATATCTTGTCAAGAAAAGCAGGCAGCTCCGCATCCCAGTAAAACAGGCTGTTAACGAGGCCGTATTTCCTTTCCGCCTGTTGGCGCAGGTAAGCTGGCGCGTCACCCGCGCGGATCATGGCAAGCCGGTCCGCAATCTCCCGCGCGAAGAGGACGGGGAAGCGGTTATATTTCAGCACCGAAGGATAGCGGTCGAACGGGCTGGCGAGCGAGGAGGCCGTTTCAAACAGCTCCTCCCAGAACAGCAACGCGAAGAGCGCGGTCCAGAGGCCGTTTTCGGTATGGTGGGCCTGCCAGCCTTCCTGCGCGAAAAGGTCGATCGCGCCATGCTCCGGGCTGCCGCGGTAAAGATCATCGACAAACACCTGCCGCGCATCCCGCAGCGCCTGGGTCATCGGCCCTGTGCGGCGCTGGTTGTATTTGCGCGCATAAAAATCCTCGGCGAAGAGGTATTCAAGGTCGCTGGCGGGATCGGCGAGGATGTTCTCGAGCATCCCCTGCGCTTCATCATGCCGGCCGCAGGCATAGGCGAGGCGCACCAGCCGCTCGCGACAGTCACCGGAATCGCCGAGAGCATAAATCGAAATCGCGCGGTCCACGTCTTTGCGCTTGTCGAAAAACTGGCCGAGCGCATAGAGCGCCTGATTGCGTTTTGCGTTGGCGAACAACGATTGCGGACGCGGGAATTGCGGCGCGGCATCGGCAAACGCGGCCATCTTCTCGTCCGTCGCCGTGTCGAACTGCGCCATGAGCCGCACGAAGTAGTAGGAGCTGCGCGCTTCTTCTTCATCAACGAAACGCGCCGTGTACTGGGTGCGCTGCTCGACCGGAATGAGGCCGAGATCTCGCAGCGTGAAGCTGGTCAGGTTGTCGCGCGGCTTGCCGAAATAAAGGTAGGAAAGATAGCCCACATGGTCGAGCCGCGCGGGGCGGATAAAGCCCCCCGTCTGCGCCGTGAACTGCTCGAACGGCAGGTGCTGCGCCACCAGCGTCGACAGCCGGCGCTTGTCCCAGCTTGTCTTCACCGGCTGGCCCAGCGCTTCGGCCAGCGACAGCAGTTCCGGCTTGCCAAGCGACATCAGGCAGACGAAATAATCCCCCTCATGCGCGCGGGCCGCGAAGCCTTCGTCGAGCAGCAGCGCGATCGCGTCATTGATCGCGTCGATTTCGGGATAGGAAAGATTGCGTTGGTAAAACGCGCCCGCCTTGCGGTTCGCCATGCGAATGAACAGGCATTGCGCGGGGTGGGGCAGCGCATGGAAGCGGCGCAGGAATTCGCGTTCGTCACCTCCGAGGCAATGGGCATAAGTCTCCGCCGTGAAGCGGAGCATTTCCATGAAGTGATCATGGTAATAGAAGGTCGTAAGCTGAAGACGGCTGCCCAAAGTGATCCCGCGCTGTGATGAAGTCTCCAGTTCTATTTTTGTTCTAATTATCTGAAAATGTCAAGTTTTTTGCACTTCATGGCCGCTTCATGGCACAAACCGCTCCATGATCGACCTTACCGACACATCGCTTGAACCCGGCTGGCAGCAAATACTTGGCGCCGAGTTCTCGGCGCCTTACATGTCCGCGCTCGTGTCGTTTCTAAAAGCCGAAGCGGAGGGTGGACGCGTTATCTATCCCGCCGCTGAAAATATTTTCACCGCGCTACGTGCGACGCCGTTCGGTCAGGTGAAAGTTGTCATCCTCGGGCAGGACCCCTATCACGGTCCGGACCAGGCGCATGGTCTGTCATTCTCGGTGCGGCCCGGCATCAAGCTGCCGCCCAGCCTGCGGAATATCTATAAAGAACTCGAGGCCTGTTACGGGATCAAGATGCCTTTGAGCGGCGACCTGACGGGCTGGGCGAAGCAGGGGGTGCTGCTGCTGAACGCGACGCTGACCGTGCAGGCTGAAAACGCCGGATCGCATCAGGGCCGCGGCTGGGAGCAGTTCACCGACGCCATCATCCGCGCGCTGAACGAGCGCAGCGAGCATATCGTGTTCATGCTGTGGGGCAGCTACGCGCAGAAAAAGGGCGCGTTCATCGACCGCGACAGGCACCTTGTGCTGGAAGCGCCGCATCCTTCGCCGCTATCGGCCCATCGCGGGTTTCTCGGCTGCGGGCATTTCAAAAAGGCGAATGATTATCTCGCGCAGCACGGGCGCGCCGGGATTGACTGGATAAAGGCGGGCGCATGAGCATCACCGTTTACGGCATCAAAAACTGCGATACGATGAAGAAGGCGTTTGATTGGCTCGACAAGCACAAGGTTGCCTACACCTTCCACGACTACAAAAAGGCCGGCGCAATTGAAGCGGTGCTGAAGCAGGCGATCGCACAGCATGGATGGGAGAATGTCATCAACCGCAAGGGCACCAGCTGGCGCGCCCTGCCGGAAAAAACGCGGCAGAGCATGGATGAAAAAAGCGCGATCAAGGCGGCGCTAGCGAACCCGTCCCTCGTGAAGCGCCCGCTAGTCGTCAGCAAAACGGGCATTTTTCTGGGTTTCGATGCCGACCAATTCAAGGGGTTGACATAAGATACCGCCATCGGTAGTTTTCGCCCATCATAATTTCGTACCGATGGTGTTTACATGTCCGCTCCCCAAGCCAAATTCGCGCTCGAATTCCCGCAAGGTTATATCCTTTACGCGGATAATGGCGTTTTCTACCAGCCCTACAACAGCACGATCGGCTACATGGTGTATGGCGACCGCAAGGAGCTCTACGGCAAAAACGCGATCGTCGTTTCTGCAAACCGCGAAACAGGCGGCGGCGACTATGCGGTCGTGCATGAATTCAAGAATGGCGCGCTCGCCGATGCGCGGCTGATCCAGCGCAACACGACGCTCGAGGGCAAGCTTGCCGATGCGGCGACGCTTGAACAAATCAATGCGGATCTCGCGGCTGGAACGCTCACGCTGCGCCGCCCGCAGGACGGCCGCCCGCCGAGCCTTTACAACGTCGCGCAATTCCCCGACGGCAGGCTGCTGCTGCAGGTGCATGGCGCGGATCGCGAGCTTTATCTCGGCCGTCCCGGCAATTTCGAGAAGCTGGACGCCGTGAATACCGTGCAGGGCGGCGGCAGCATGTATTACAAGATGTCGGATGGCACGCAGATCGCCCTGCCCTATGGCCTTGGCGGCCCGGGCTATAACGATGTGCCGAAATTCGGCGACCAGGAACTGGTCTATCTGCATACGCGCCCGGGCGACGACCTGGCCAAATTCGGCCTGCATTTCCCGCCCGCCCCGCCCTATCTCGATCCCTTTTCGCCGGGCCAGCTGCCCGAGCCGAAACCGGGCTTCAAGCCACCCCAGCCGTAACCATGTTCTGCCATTGTCCCGACCGCCTGATGGCGCGCTATGCGCCAACGCAGCCGAAGCTGTCGCCGCGCGCATTCTTCGACGGGCATATTCGCGCCTGGGGCTTGATGCAGGACCGCGGTGGCGCGATTTTGCAGCGCTTCGATATCGACATGCAGGGCACATGGCAGGGTGACAGCTGCCGGCTCGTGGAAAAATTCTCGTTCTATAACGGCTCCGCGAAGGAGCGCGTATGGGACCTGCGCGCCCTTCCCGACGGCAGCTTCGAAGGCCGCGCGGAGGATGTCGATGGCACCGTGCCGGGCGCGGTCAGCGGCGCCGTGGCGCACTGGAATTACCTGATCAACGTGCCGCGCGGCGGACGCCTCGTAAAGCTGCGGTTTGACGACTGGCTGGTGCATATGAACAACGGAGTGATCATCAACCGCATAACGATCCGCAAATTCGGCTTCCGCGTCGGCGAAATGATCATTTTCATGCAGAAGCAGGGCTGACGCCTCCGCCCGTTTTCGCTGGCAAGCGGCCCCCGCAGGCCTTAAACTTTGGGGCAGAAGCACCGAAGACGGAAAGCCGCAATGCACGCACTGAAAAACCGCATCAATGTCGGACAGACAATCGCCGGAAACCCGGTCGATATCGTCACCTATACGCTCGCCGCGCCTTTGACAGGCAAGCGCGTTTATATCCAGAGCGGCATGCATGGCGGCGAG
>DASPMW010000030.1:0-10149 GCA_035626855.1 Patescibacteria group bacterium | reverse complement strand
CCGAACCAATGCCTCTCCGCCCGCCCATCGCACCGGGCAATGCACCCGCCGCCGACCGCGCCGCCCAGGCGCTGCAGCAGGCGCTGCAGCAGGCGCGCGTGCTGGCGGGCCAGGGACGGGCAGGGGAGGCAGAGCAGCTGCTGCAGCAGGTAACGGCGCTCGGCGACCGGCACCCCCTCTATGGCCCCGCCATCTACCAGCTCGGCATCCTCGCCGCGCGACGCGAAGACTTCGCACGCGCACGGGATTGTTTCACGGCAGCGCTGAAACTGGCGCCGCAGGCGCCCGAAATCCTTATCTCCCTCGCAACGGCGCTTCATGAAACGGGTGAGGCGGCATCCGCGCGTCCGCTGGCTGAAAAGGCGCTCGGCCTGACGGCTGCTCCGGCAACCCTCAGCCGCCTCGGCGCGTTTTTGCAGCAGGCGGGCGACAAGGAACTGGCGGAGCGGGCCTTCGACAAGGCGCTGGGCATCGACCCGTCCCATGTGCCCGCGCATTACGGGCTGGCCTACCTGCGCAAGGCCCGCGCCGGTGACGCCCATCTTGACCGGCTGCGCGCGCTGGCCGATGCCGAAACCCTCTCCCCGAATGACCGGATGCTCGCCGCCTTCGCGCTCGGCAAGACAGAAATGGATCTTGGCAACAGCACGGCCGGTTTTACCCGCTTCGCCGAGGCCAGCCGCCGGAAAAAAGCGCTGCTGTCCCCCTTCAGCGCCGACGCGTTTGACCGATATATCGACGGCATCATCGCCTTGTTCGATAACGCCGCCGCCGCGCGGCTCAAAACCATTGCCGCCAATGACAGCGACCGGCCCGTTTTCATCGTCGGCATGCCGCGCTCCGGCTCCACGCTCATCGACCAGGTGCTGTCCAGCCACCCGGACGTCACGAGCCTTGGGGAGGCGAAATTTCTCAACCGCTGCCTGCCCGTTTATCCGAACCATGAATTCCCGCAATTCGCAGCGCAGCCGTCATGGACTCCCGAACTGCTAGCCGCGCTGCCGGCCCGCGCAAAGGAAATAGGCGATAAATATATCGCCGCGACCGCTGCATCCGCCGGCGGGGCCAGGCGCGTCGTCGATAAAATGCTTTTCAATTATCTCTGGGCCGGCGTTATACGCGCGGCGCTGCCCAACGCGAAAATCATTCATTGCATCCGCGATCCGCGCGACATCGCGCTCTCGATCTGGCAGCTGCATTTCCCGAACGGCATGGGCTGGGCTTATGACCTTGGCGATATCGGCCGCTATTACCTTTCTTGCCGCAGGCTCATGGAGCATTGGCATCGCATCTTTCCGGGCGACATCTATACCGCGAAATACGAGGACATGGTGGCCGACCCGGAGGCGCAGACGAGGCGCCTGCTCGACTGGTGCGGGCTACCCTTTGATGCGCGCTGCCTCTCCTTCCACGAAACGGACCGCATCGTGAAAACCGCCAGCGCCAGCCAGGTGCGACAGCCGATCTACAGGGATTCCGCCGGCAAGTGGAAAAAGCACGCCGCGCATCTCGCGCCGCTGCTCTCCGTGCTGGAAGGCGCGGGAATAACGGGGGACGACTACTGAAAATGGGCAGGGCATTGAAAAAGTTCGCGACAGCCGCCCTGGTTGCGGCGTCTTTACCATCCGCAGCGCAGGCCGATATCCACCTCGATCTCGGCGGTTATATCCGCAGTTATATCGCCTATGCCGATCAAGGGGAGCGGGTTATCGCGCCCGGCGACAACAGCCTTGATACCTTTCGCTTCACGCGCGAAATCGAAATGCATTTTTCGGGCGAGCGCACGCTCGAAAACGGTGTGACGGTGGGGATCAAAAGCGAATTCAAGCTCGGCAACGAGGGCCATGACGGCGTGGTGAACTCGATCACGGGCGGCGCGCGCGATTCCAACCAGTTTGATGAAGCCTATCTTTATTTCACGGGCGGCTTCGGCCGCTTCCAGATCGGGGCGAAGGACGGGGCGGCGCACCTGCTGTCGGTCCAGGCGCCGGCGGCCGACACCTATGTCGATGGCATGCGCGTCTATATGCAGAGCTGGAATATCGACACCTGGGATGATGGGCGCGACAACGGCTCTTTCGCGCCGCCGAATTCCACGCTGCGCCTCGGCTACGACAACTCGAATTTCAGCAATATCGACCGCATCACTTATCTCACGCCAAAATGGAGCGGGGTGCAACTCGGCTTCTCCTACGCACCCGAAAACCGCCAGCATGTGACGGACGGGGCTTTCGAGCCTGCCTTCCCCGATGACAATGCCGGCGGCTTCGAAGACGCGATCGACCTTGCCGCGCGGTGGGATACCAAACTTGGCGACGTCAAACTGGCGCTCGGAGCCGGCTACAGCTTCGCCGGCACGGAGGTGGAGGCGGCACCGGGGGCGAACGGCTCCGACGATTTCCGCACACTCACCGCTGGGGTCAACATGGCGTGGCGGGAATGGAGCTTGGGCGGGGCGATCAAGCGCAGCAATACGGGCGTCTCGGGCGACAGTGACCAGCATATCGGCGTTGTCGGCGTCGCCTGGGACCAGAAGCCCTGGCATCTCGGCGCAACCTATTACCATCTCGACCTTGGCGCGAACGCCTTCTCGATTGGTTTGGCCGATGACCTCGAAGTAACGCGCATCACGACCGGTGGGTGGTACCAGCTGACCGATGGCGTCACGTTGCGCGGCACGGTATCCCTGCTTGATGTGGATAACGGGGCGAATTCGGGCACCGACCCGAAACCCCTTCAGGTCGCTTTGGGCACCGAAATTACGTTTTGATATCAGTGGATTAAGAATCGGCTTGCTTTAGGCCTGACCCGTGCTTAAATCACTCTCAGCATTTGTGCAGGGCAACAAGGAGGCTTTTATGGCTCAGAACAACGATCCTATCGTCATCGTCGGCATGGCGCGCACCCCGATCGGCGCGTTTCAGGGCGAACTCAGCAGCTTCTCGGCGTCCGACCTTGGCAAGATCGCGATCGAGGAAGCGCTGAAGCGCTCGAAGGTCAGCGCGAACGACGTCGAAGACGTCATCATGGGCTGCGTGCTCGCGGCAGGGCAGGGCCAGGCGCCCGCCCGCCAGGCATCGATCAAGGCCGGCATTCCCGATTCCGTCGGCGCGACCACCGTCAACAAGATGTGCGGCTCCGGCATGAAGGCCGTGATGCTGGCCCATGACAATATCCTCGCCGGCTCGGCGAATGTGATGATCGCGGGCGGCATGGAAAGCATGACGAATGCTCCCTACCTTCTCGAAAAAGCGCGCGGCGGCCTGCGCATGGGCCATGGCGCGGTGAAGGATCATATGTTCCTCGACGGCCTCGAAGACGCTTATGATAAAGGCCAGCTGATGGGGGTGTTCGCGGATGAAACCGCGCGCGCACGCCAGCTCACCCGCGAAGACCAGGACAAATACGCGCTCACCTCCCTCAGCCGCGCGCAGGAAGCGACCAAGTCCGGCGCCTTCACCGCCGAAATTGCGCCCGTGACGATCAAGGCGAAAACCGGCGACACCGTCGTTTCCGAAGACGAAAGCCCCAAGAAGGCCAAGCCCGAAAAAATCCCGACGCTGAAACCCGCCTTTACGCCCGACGGCACTGTTACCGCGGCCAACGCTTCCTCCATCTCCGACGGAGCAGCGGCGCTCGTGCTGATGCGCAAATCCGAAGCCGAAAAGCGCGGCCTGAAAATCCTGGGCGAGATCAAGGCCCATGCGACCCATGCGCAAAAGCCCGGCGAATTCACGCTTGCCCCGATCGGCGCAACCAAGAAAGTTCTCGAAAAGGCCGGCTGGAACGCAAAAGATGTCGACCTGTTTGAAATCAACGAGGCATTCGCGGTCGTACCGCTCGCCGCGATGAAAGAACTCGGCCTGCCGCATGACAAGGTCAACGTGAACGGCGGCGCCTGCTCGATCGGCCATCCGATCGGCGCCTCGGGCGCGCGCATCATTATCACGCTTTTGTCTGCGCTCGAAAAACGCGGCCTGAAAAAAGGCGTTGCCTCGCTCTGCATTGGCGGCGGCGAAGGCACGGCCATTGCACTGGAAAGGGCGGCGTAATCACCCGCGAGAGTTTTGCCAAGGCGCAAACCCAAAAGCAAACCGACCAAGACTAAAACGCGAAGCCGCCGCACGGGCGGCTTCCGTCCTTTTATGCGCTTTTGCTTCATTGGGGGGCTTTGGTGCTTCGCGCTCGGCCTTGTCTTCGTCAGCTGGTGCCTTTTGGATATGCCGGACACCAGCGAGGTAAAGGCGCTCGAGACGCGGCCCAGCATCAGCATCCTCGCGGCCGACGGCTCCCTCATTGCCCGCTATGGCGGGCTGAAGGGGGACGTGGTCAACGTCAAGGACCTGCCACCCTATGTGACGGCGGCGGTACTCGCGACCGAGGACAGGCGCTTCTACGACCATTTCGGCATCGACCCGATCGGCCTTGCACGCGCCATGCTCGCCAATATCCGCGCCCGCCACTGGGTGCAGGGCGGCTCGACGATCACCCAGCAGCTCGCCAAGAACCTGTTCCTCACGCCCGACAAGACCATCCGCCGCAAGGTGCAGGAGGCGCTGCTTGCGGTTATTATCGACGCCAAGCACTCCAAGGACGATATCCTCACCGCCTACCTCAACCGTGTTTATTTTGGCTCCGGAGCCTATGGCATCGATGCCGCCGCGCGCACCTATTTCGGCAAGAACGCAACCGAGGTGACGCTGTTCGAAGGCGCCGTGCTGGCGGGCCTGCTGAAGGCGCCGTCGCGCTTCTCCCCGAACGCAAATCCCAAGCTCGCGCGCGAACGCGCCAAGGTCGTCATCAAATCGATGGAAGACGCAGGGTATATCGGCGCGGATATGGAGAAGCAGGAAATCAAAAACGCGCGCATCACGCTCGCGGGCGCGAATGCCGGCACGCTCAACCGCTACTTCGCGGACTGGGTGCTTGACCAGGTCGATGCCTACGTCGCGAACAGCGAGCGCGACCTGGCCATCAGGACGACTTTCAACCCTGAACTGCAGCTGCTGGCGGAAGCGCGGCAGAAGGCGCTGTTTGCGCAGGTGACGCCGGACGCCAGGGTGAGCCAGGCGGCGCTTGTGACCATGAGCATGGATGGCGCGGTGCTCGCCCTGATCGGCGGGGTCGATTACACTGAAAGCCAGTATAACCGCGCTACGGTCGCGCAGCGCCAGACCGGTTCTTCCTTCAAGCCCTTCGTTTACCTCGCCGCGCTGGAGGCGGGATACAGCAAAGACGACGTGATCGAGGATTCACCGGTCCGCGTCGGCAATTACAGCCCGAAGAATTACGAAGGCCAATATAATGGCCGCGTGACGCTGACGCAGGCGCTGGCACATTCGCTGAACGCGGCGACCGTGCGGCTGCTGCAGGAAATCGGGGTCGGCCGGCTGCTCGATGTCGTGCAGCGCCTCGGCCTCACCGGGAAGTTCCGGCCGGAACTCGCAACCGGCCTTGGCGCGGGGGAATCGACGTTGCTGGAAATGACCCAAGCCTATGCCGAAATCGGCAATGGCGGCCATTCGATTTGGCCCTATGCGGTGCTCAGCGTCACCGACAGCGAGGGCAACGTGCTGTTCACGCGCGAAGGGGCGGGCGGCATGCGCCTGTTCAGCGCGCGGGATGTGGCGCAGCTTGACGACATGCTGGTTCAGGTTGTCGCGCAGGGCACGGGGCAGGCGGCGCAACTCAGCCGCGGGCATGTTGCGGGCAAGACGGGCACAACGCAGGACTACCGCGATGCGTGGTTCATCGGCTATACCAACAACCTGGTCACGGGCGTCTGGATGGGCAATGACGACAATACGCCGATGGCGGGCGTTACCGGCGGTAAATACCCGGCGCGGCTGTGGCATGATTACATGGAAGCGGCAATCAATGTTCCGGTTAAAAGCTCGGGGCGCGAAATGCCGCTCGGGGATGTGCAGGATGAATCAGGCTTTTCCAACCTGCTCGACCGGCTGCGGAACAGCTGGGGGGAGGACAGCCCGCCGAAGCAGAAGATCAGGCGCCGCTTTAATGGAAGCGATATCCCCGTTTATAACCAGTAGTCGCGTTGTCCTGGGACCACCAGAAATGCACCAGTTCCCGCTGCTGTTCGGTCGCGGCCTTCGGCGTCCATTTGGGTTGCACCGCGCTGTGCTCGACATTCTGCACAAACTTATGCGGGAATGAATCGCGCGGGGCGCGCAGCCCGCTTTCCACCAGCGCGCGGGCGACAACTTCGGGCGCACTGCCCGTTTTGCCGGCGGTCTGCTCGATCGCGGCATAAATGCGCGCCTCGGCGACCGGGGCCTTTTGGCGCTGGAACTCGTGCATGAACTGCATCAGGAAATGTTTGGTCAGCGTATCGGCCTGCGGAACGGCATGGGGCAGGGCATAAGGCTGTTGCTGTCTCATGGAGTCTCCTCCTGTTAGCGCGGCCCGATGTTCGGCGGGCTGTTGAAACGGCATCGGCGATCCTTCCTTCAGGATGCGCCACCAGTCACTAACGAATGATTAATAATCCCGCAGGTTCCCTAGCGCCCGGCCAGCGGCTCTTTACGCGGGCGCATCGGGCTCGACGGCGGCGGACGGGGCCGATTCGCGCTTCGGCACAGCCGCGCGCGCCAGCGCATCTACACGCTCGTTCTCGGGGTGCCCGGCATGGCCGCGCACCCAGATCCATTCAAGCTTGTTGAGGCCGAGCAGCGCATCCATCTGCTCCCAAAGATCGCGATTCTTGACGTCTTTTTTGTCGGCCGTCTTCCAGCCGCGTTTCTTCCAGCCCTGCAGGTATTCGGTTACGCCCTTCAGCACATACTGGCTGTCGGTGTGGATCGTCACATGGCAGGGGGATTTCACGGCGCGAAGCCCCTCAATGACCGCCGTCATCTCCATGCGGTTATTGGTGGTGAGCCCTTCGCCGCCGGTCAGTTCTTTTTCGTGGCGGCCGTAGCGCAGCAGCGCGGCCCAGCCGCCCGGGCCGGGATTGCCGCTGCAGGCGCCATCGGTGAACAGGTGGACATGTTTCATGACTTAAACGGCGATGCCGTAATCGGCGAGGGAGGCGACTTTTTGATGGTAGCGCAGGATTTTGACATGCTCCATCGGGTCCTTTGCGCGCACCAGCGCGCCCTCGACCGGATTGAGCCAGTCATAGAGACGGGTCGCAATGATGCGCACAGCGGCCGCGCGCCCGAAAAAGGGAAGCGCCTTCAGTTCATTTTTAGCAAGAGGCCGGCCCAGCTGATATTGCGTGAAGAAGGCATGCGCACGGCCTTGGTCAAGATCGCCCTTCCAGTCAAAGCACCAGGGATTGAAGGTCAGCATCAGGTCATAGGCGAGCGTATCCCAGCAGGAAAAGTAAAAATCGATCACGCCGGAGATTTTTTCGTCCTGGAAAAACACGTTGTCCGGAAACAGGTCGGCATGGACCGCGCCCTTGGGCAGGAATTTCGGCCAGTGGGCCTTCAGGTACCGCAGCTCCGCCTCCAGCATCTCGAACAAGCCGGGCTCGACTTCGTCCGCGCGGTCCGCGCAGGCATGGATGAGCCCTTCCCAGGCCTGAAAGCCCATGGTGTTGTGCCGCTTCATTGGAAAGCCGCGACCGGCCCGGTGCATGCGCGCCAGCATCTCGCCGATCGCCTGGCAGTGATGGGGATACACTTCGCGCGGCCAGCTGCCCTCGATAAACCGCGCGAGCAGGGCAGGGCGATTGGCGAGCGTAAAAAAGCGTTTCCCCTGCCGGTCCTCGATGATCTGCGCAGCAGGTACCCCGGCCGCGGATAGGTGCGCCATGAAGCCGGTATAGAACGGCAGCTCATCCGGCTGCGCGCGTTTTTCGATCAGGGTCAGGACATATTGCCCTGCCGTGGTCTCGATACGGTAGTTGGAATTCTCGACCCCCTCCGCAATGCCTTCGAAGGATTTCAGCTCGCCTAGGTCAAAGGCGGCGAGGGCGGATTTTATCTCCTCCGCGGAAATCTGGGTATAAACGGCCATAAGGGGCAGGATAGCGCAAACGCGCCCTGCCTGCAAAGCGGCGTGAAAGCCTCAGGGGCGCAGGGCAGGGGGCTTCGGGACCTTGGGTACCCCAAAGGCCGGTGGCTGCTGCGTAAACGGGAAATGGCGGCGCGTGCCATCCACAAGCCCGGTCGCGCCATGCGCCGTGATCGTGCGGCGCTCGAGATCGGCGAGGCCCTTCTCGATCACGCTGTAATGGCCGTCCGCATCGGTGAAATCGATCTCGATACGGTTGTCATAGGGGTTGCTCGACTGGATCTGCACTGCGGGCACTTCGGCATCG
The DNA here is from genome assembly GCA_035626855.1 of Patescibacteria group bacterium. Lineage (GTDB taxonomy): Bacteria > Pseudomonadota > Alphaproteobacteria > Micavibrionales > UBA2020 > JAPWJZ01. The sequence continues at coordinate 1,862 of DASPMW010000030.1, read as the reverse complement.
CCGGCGATCTGAATCGGGCTCGCGGCGTTCAGGTCCGCGAGTTCGTTCATGAGCTCCGCGATCGCCAGTTTCTTGGTATAGGGGTCGCAGTCGTAAACGGCATCGCCCGCGCTAAGCACGGCATCCTTAACCTGGTCAGCCCAGGCTTGGAAACCTTTTTGCCGGAGAATTTTTTCATCGTCATCAGGCAGGTTGAACGCAACCATATAGCCAAGGCCGTTCGTGATCGTCTTGCTCTCGACTTCGATCGTCAGGCAATACGTTTTGGTCATCTCTTCGCCTTTCTTGCTCAAGCGTCGCGGTGCCGGTTCTGTCTAACGAATATTCTTCCGAATGGCCGCCACTATATGGCGGCAAGTTTCAAAGGCAAGGGCTTATTTGAAAGAAGCGAAAATTTACCGGGGAACTTTGGTCAGGTGGCGAGGATGCGCGGAATTTTGAAAGTCACCGTTTCTTCAGCAACTACCGTCGTTTCCAGCGTCACGTCGAAAAGCTCGCGGGCCATTTCAATGACGCGCTGCACAAGAACTTCCGGCGCGGATGCGCCAGCCGTGACGCCGAGCACGCGGATATTTTTCAGTTCGTCCCAAGGCAGGTCTTCGGCGCGATCGGCAAGATATGCCTGCTTCGCGCCATATGCCCTCGCGACCTCGACAAGGCGGTTGGAATTTGATGAATTTTTCGAACCGATCACAATCACCGCATCCGCGCGCGGCGCGATATCCTTCACGGCCAACTGGCGGTTCGTCGTCGCGTAGCAGATATCTTCCTTCTTCGGCGCGGTCACCTGCGGGTAGCGTAGGCGCAGCGCGGCCACAATTTCCTGGGTATCGTCGATCGACAGGGTGGTCTGCGTGACATAGGCGATTCTGTCAGGGTGAATATCGAGCCGCGCGACATCCTCGACCGTTTCGATCAGCGTGACCGACCCCTCAGGCAGCTGTCCCATCGTGCCGATCACCTCCGGGTGACCGGCATGGCCGATCAGCAGGATATGGTGTCCCATCTTATTGTGCATTTCAGCCTCGCGATGCACCTTGCTCACGAGCGGGCAGGTAGCGTCGACGAAGATCATGTTACGCTTCTGCGCCTCTTCCGGCACGCGCTTGGGCACGCCATGGGCGGAGAATATAACCGGCGAGCCCTCCGGCACTTCGTCGAGCTCCTTGACGAAAATCGCCCCCTTGGCGCGCAGGTCTTCAAGGACATGCTTGTTATGGACGATTTCGTGGCGGACATAGACGGGCGCGCCGAATTTCTGCAGCGATTTCTCGACAATCTCGATCGCGCGGTCGACGCCGGCGCAAAATCCGCGCGGGCTCGCCAGCAAAATGGTGAGCGGCGGCTTTTCCATGCTACGGAATATAAGGTTGCCCGACCCTTGAGTCGAGCGGTTAAGCGCGTTAAGGTGTGCCGAAACCCGCCAAAGGAGCCGTGATGAAACGTTTTTTGCCTGCAATCTGCGCGCTTTTGCTGCTGGCCGGCTGCGGCATGTCCGACCGGATATCCCAATCGGTCTTCGGCGATAAACCGGCGCTTCCGGACTGCCCGGAAACCGGCATGCTGCCCGATTCCGGCGTCTTCCCGGTCTTCAAAGGCGATGGCGACGAGGTAAGCGCCACGGGCCGGGTGCTTGGCGTTTCCGGCACCTGCAGCGCCGAGCATCCGGGCGTCATCGATATGGAAATCAAGATCGGCTTCGGCGTGGCGAAAAACGACGCGGGTTTTGCGCCCAAGAAAATGGCGCTCCCCTATTTCATTGCCATCCTCTCGCCCGATGAGCAGGTGTTGCAACGCCAATCCTTCTCCACTAAAGTCGATTTCGATAATGCCGACAGCGCAGCCTCGGCGGAGGAACATGA
>DASPMW010000029.1:0-2563 GCA_035626855.1 Patescibacteria group bacterium | reverse complement strand
GGCCCATGATATCGCGCCTTTCAATGACGACATCATGAGCCGGCTGTCGCTCGCCGCGGCGCAGGGGCTTGCGCTCTTCACTGCGGCCACCCTGTTCGCCGAAGGGGCGGGCTGGGACAAAACCCGCCGCTGGCTGCTCATGGCCGTGGGCGCAGGGGTTATCGCGGCTTTCTGCTTCATTCCCGACCATTTCACTGCGGCCCAACTGTTTTTTGGCGGCGCGCTCGCGCTGACCATGATCTTCGCCCCCTATATCGCGCGCGGCGCGAGCGAGGATTCGGTCTGGCGCTTCAACTACCTGAACGGCATCGGGCTCATCATCGCGGGTATTTCGACCTTCGTGCTCTGTGCGGGGCTGTCCGCGATCCTGGGCTCCCTCAACTACCTGTTCCCCGTGCTTGACGTGCCGCCCCGCGTCTTCGGCGATATCTGGATCTTTGGCGGATTTTTCTTCGGCCCTGTCGCGTTCCTCTACCAGATTCCGCGCCAGTTCGATTTCCAGGCGATGGATTGGGAAGTCCCGAAGGGCATTTCCTTCATCGCCAATTTCCTGGTCGTGCCGCTCGTGCTGATCTACACCTTCATCCTCTACGTTTATTTCGCCAAGATTGTCGCGCTGTGGGAATTGCCGAAGGGCAATCTCGCCTGGCTCGTCACCGGCTTCGGCGCTGCGGGCGTGGCGGCGCGGCTTGCGGTGTTCCCGATGCAGCATACCGGCACGATCCTGCTGCAGCAGTTCTATAAATTTTTCTCGTATCTTTTGATCGTGCCGCTGATCCTTTTGTCGATCGGCATTTATACCCGGCTGAGCCAGTACGGCGTGACGGAGGAGCGCTATGCCATCGCGCTCTGCCTTGTCTGGCTGGCGGGGCTCACTCTCCACGGCATCGCGCGGCCGCAGCGCCAGCACATCAAGTTCGTGCCGATGGCGCTTGCGGCGCTGCTGCTCGCGGCATCCTTTGGCCCCTGGGGTGCGGTCAGCGTCTCCGAAAACAGCCAGCTCGCGCGGCTGGAAGGGTTGCTGCAGCAGGCTGGCGTGATGACCGCCTCCGGCCAGCTCGTGAAAACAACGGTTATCGTCCCCTTTGAGACGCGCAAGGAAATCGGCTCCATCCTCGATTATTTCTATCAGGGCGACAAGACCGAGCGCATCGCGCATCTGGAAGCCCCTTTCAAAAAGGAAATGGACGACAAGGCCACCCTCGACGGGTATGAGCGCTGCGGCACACGTAGTTTTTCGCGCTGCTGGAACCGTTACGACCGCTCCCAGAAGCTGATGGCCGTGCTCGGCATGGAATACGTTTCTCCCTACGCGACGACCGATAGCGAACAGGATTACACCGTGCGCGCCAACAGTATCGACTGGAACGCCGACGGGCTGACGCGCGTCTCGGGCTATGATTACGTCGTGCGCTTTTACGCCTATGCCTATAACCAGAACGACTGGTCAGCGGAAAAAAGCCTCCGCGAAAACGGGGCGGAAGTGATCAGCGCGAAATTCCTGCTTGGCAAGGAGGGGAAATTCACGGTGACGCTGAAAGACGGCCGCAGCGTTGTGTTCGACCTGCAGCCGCTGCTCGCCCAGCTTTATGCCGAGAAGGTGAAGGATATTGCGGAAGAAAGCCAATCCCGCCTGATCCTGCGCGCCGAAAACGCCGGTCTCCGCGCCGAGCTGCGCATCAGCGAGCTGCGCGGCAACCTGCAGGGGGACAAAATCGTGTTCAATGGGGCGACGATGACGGTGCTGCTCGCGCCGTAGTTGTTGGGCGCTGCACAAGGGTGGGTGACCGGCGGCCGCCTCTCCGCGCCACCCCGGCGCAGGCCGGGGTCCACGGACTGCGCTATTGCTCCTTCACCTCTGGCCGACCGTTTTTAACCAGCTTGCGTGTCCGTGGACCCCGGCCTGTGCCCGGGGTGGCGTATAAGTAGAATCCTTAAAAATCCCCTCTACCAAATGACCTGTTGACATATACTCTTAACGTAGATATGTTATGCTCCTATTGAGTATTTAAAGCGACTCGTCATTTTTGAGGTCATCATGCAAAACTCCCTGAAAAAACCGGTACTTCCTGCCCTCTCGCCGCATGAACGACTCAACCTGCTGCTGGCCGAAGCGGGGGTTTCCAAGACGGTTTATAGCTATGTCATGCCGGAAACGGAAGCGATGCTGGACGCGCTGCTCGATCAGGACCGGGCGGGCCTGCACGATATCTATCGCGAGGCATGGACGCAGAAGCAGGACGCGATGCATGAGGAATTCTTCGCGGCCTGGAAGGCCTGGAGCGCGCCGGTCCTGCGCTTCAACAGTTTTGAATTTCCCTGGGTCTACACGACCGGCGGCGCGAGCGAGGCGCTGCGGGAGGCGGTCTATGCCTATGGCCATGAGGCGCGCGTCAGCGGATTTGCGCCCGTCATTCATGTTTTCGAGGGCGATTATGAAGGCTTTGCCGCCTATGCGGGTGCTGCGGGGATTCCCGTCGTCGCGCATAACCGCCGCGACTGGCAGCAGGCGGCGACCAGGATCGGCCCTCGCGACCAATTCTATTTAAGCCAGCCCTCCGCC